>CAVAIA010000001.1:0-26923 GCA_963588595.1 bacterium
GAGCAGCTCACTCGTAATGAGCAGGTCAGCGGTTCGAGTCCGCTCGTTGGCTCCACGTCTAAAAGGAACTTATGAATTTAGTTACAATAATACCCACCTACATCTCAGATCCTTCAAAAGAACCCGACCCAGGAAAAATTTTAACAAACTACGACCACATGACCCCCATCAATGAATCAGGGGAACTAGATCGTTGTTTAAAGTCATTGGAAAACATCGAGAATTTAGGTCTTGTTTTAATTTTGGTCGTCTCGCAAAAAGGGATAGAAAAGCAAGCAAGCGAAAAAGTTCGCAGCATTGCAAACAATAGCAAAGTCACTTCTATGGTTATAGGCGAAGATGAGGTCAATATTCTTCGCTCTCGAGTAAAACAACTCGCAGGGCCTGAAGTGGCAAGGAAAATAACTCTTCGAGGATATGGAAATGTTAGAAATGTTGGGCTTGTTTTAGCGCAAGCATTCGGCTTCGACTCAGTGCTTTTCATCGATGACGATGAAATTGTTGAAGATGAAAACTTTATGAATGTGGCTGTTTATGGGCTTGGAAAGTTGACCCCTTCTGGAGTTCCCATATTGGCAAAGAGCGGCTATTACCTAAACGAAAGAAACTCATTTCTCTCCTCATGGGAAGATGCTTGGTATGACAAATTTTGGCAACAAGGTTCTTCATTTAATCATTGGATCGAAAATGCTATGGCAGGTCCCCGTTTAACAAGATCAAATCATGTTTGCGGGGGCTGTTTTATATTGCACAAGGAAGCATTTAAACGAATTTGCTTTGACCCTTATATCGCAAGGGGCGAGGACCTCGATTATATGATCAATTTACGAATGCATGGGGCGGATATGTGGTTTGATAATGCATGGCAACTAAAGCATAGACCTCCAAAAACAAAGAGTGAAGGTAGACGTTTTCGTCAAGACATTTATCGATGGATCTATGAACAAGCAAAAATTGAATTTAGCTGGGCAAACATAGACTTAAGAAAGATAACTGCTGCTAACTTACTTCCTTACCCTGGCTCTTTGCTCGGCAAAGGGCTAAAGACGAGAATTTGGCTAACTGCTCGCTTCCGCTCTGTTGGCAGACCAGACAAAGCTGAATATGCACGCGCAGCAAAAGATGCAAAGACCAACGCAATTGACTATGCAACAAGGCATTGCACTAAATATTTTGACTTTGAACGTGCGTGGCCATCGATGATGGAAGCCATAAGCCGTGACCGCGTTATTTCTGAACAACTTCTTAGCATGACAGCTGAAATTAAAGAAAATAACCTTGATCCAGGTGTCACAACAGAAATCCAACAAGACATAGAGTAAGGTTTGAAGCTTGCAGAAAAAATAGTTGGGTTTGAAGAAGAGGACGAGCGAGCCTTATTAATTGAAGAAATCCTAACGCTTTCTTCCGCCATGGTTGAGGCGATACGTGGCGGATACAATGAAAAGTCAGCAAAACTCATTTGCAGCATGCTTTTGCCCTACACAAGCGCAGATGCAATATCAATAACTGACAAAGAAAAAGTTCTTGCCTATGTTGGTTTTATGGAAGAAGATTATCCGACAGGGTGCAATATCAAGAATAAATCAACTCATGATGTTATAAAGAGCGGTCGTTCTAGAACAATCCTTAACGAAAAAGAAATTGGATTTCCTATAGCTAAACACGAGATAAACGCAGCGATTATAGAACCTCTGATCGTGGCGCGCCGTTCAATCGGCGTTATGAAGTTTTACTTTAAAGATCCAGTCAAAGTCACGAAATCCCAAAGAATGATCGCAAAAGGCTTTTCAAATTTGATATCGACGCAAATTCAAGCGCAAGAAACAGAAAACCAACGCTCACTCAATGCGCAAATGGAAGTTAAGATGCTTCAAAGTCAAATTAATCCACATTTTTTGTTTAACACTATAAATGCAATTATGTCGCTTACGCGCACCGACCCCGAAAAAGCGAGAGAAATGCTTCAAAATTTCGCAGGATTCTATAGGGCAACGCTTGAACAAGACGCTGAATCGATAACATTGAGCGAAGAGATCGAAAACACTGAGAGGTATGCCTCGCTTCAACAAATGCGCTTCGGAAGCGACAGGTTAGTGTGTCAAACATCTGGCGACGTAAATGAATTGCCCACTTTTAAAATCCCCCCTTTCGTTTTGCAACCAATCGTTGAAAACTCAATCTTGCATGCTATGCCAACGTCAGGGCAACTCAAAATAGAAATCATCGTAAAAATGAAACATAACCATGTCCTCATCAGCGTCAAAGACAATGGCAGAGGCATGAATAAAAAAATAGCTCAAGAGCTCTTTGAGGATAACAACCACAAGAGCGAAGGTCTAGGTCTTGCGATGAAAAATGTTAAGAGAAGAATTAAGGGT
Organism: bacterium; assembly: GCA_963588595.1. Taxonomy (GTDB): domain Bacteria; phylum Actinomycetota; class Coriobacteriia; order Coriobacteriales; family Eggerthellaceae; genus Phoenicibacter. The sequence goes on from CAVAIA010000001.1 coordinate 2,382, forward strand.
TTCTATGGAAGGCGCGCAAACATAGTTGTAAGGTCCAAAAGATGGGTCGGAACAACTATAACTTTCGTTTTGCCCTACAATCCAAAAAAACCATAAAGTTTATTTAAAACCAACGATGTTTCTTTTTCTTCTCGGAAGGAATTTTAAATTCATTATTTTTAGGATATTCACTAAAGAAAGAATCAAAAGATGCGTTTTTTTCTTCTTTTATTGAATTATCGATAACATCGCTGTCAGAAACTTTATCTATCTGTTCTTCTTCAGGTAAATGAAATGAAATAGGTCGTAGCGCCTCTAAATTTTCTTGTTCAGTCTTTTTCCCCTTCGACTTCTTTTTATTCTTCTTGAAACGAGGATTGTTAGAAACTTCCCCTTTCTTTGCTTCAGGTTTTCGACTCTCGATAATATTAGTTCTTGCGCTATCTAGCTCACCTTTTTTCGAACTCTTTTTCTCTTTTGTCTCCTCTTCCTCAAAAACATCTCCCTCTATCTTGCGGGAGCGAGCAATTAAAATTTCTTGAGAATCGATGCTCTTATCATTCTTTTTCTTCAAAAAGGAAGGTTTAGTGTAAGTCCCGTCCGAACAAAGAGCTCTTAATTTTTCATTATCCTCAATGCACTCACCGATATATTTAATTATCTCGCCCTTCAATGCGAGGTTCTCTACCGGCCAGGCGATTTCGACTCTTTTGTCCAAATTTCTCGTCATTAAATCAGCACTCGAAAGATAGAGTTTGCAAGAAGTGTCCAAGCTACCAAAACAATAAATTCGGCTATGCTCTAAAAGTCGCCCAACTATGCTAACAACATATATGTTCTCCGTAAATCCCTTTATGTTAGGAAGGACGCATGAAATTCCTCGAACTAGCAATGTTATTTGCACGCCAGCTTGAGACGCCTCAACGAGCTTATTGATAATATCGAGGTCAGTTATAGAATTTGTCTTCAAAAAGATTCCAGAAGGACGGCCTTCTTTCTTAAATTTAATTTGCTCGTCTATATTCTTCATGAGCATTTTTTTAATTTGAAGAGGAGCCACTTGCAAGATGTCATAATCATCGCTCAGCGTTTCCATTTGCATATTCGTGAAAAATTCGATTGCATCCTCCCCGATTCTTCTATCGGAGGTCATGAAACTAAAGTCAGTGTAGAGCTTTGCTGTCTTCTCGTTATAGTTTCCAGTTCCCAATTGAGTTATATATTGAGTTCCCGAAGGCGTGTTTCTTGTTATGCAACAAATCTTGGAATGGACTTTGTAATCTGCAAATCCATAGATAACATTTGCTCCCGCTTCCTCGAAACGCATAGACCAATTGATGTTATTTGATTCATCAAAACGAGCTCTAAGTTCAAAAAGCGCTGTGACTTCCTTGCCGTTCTCGGCAGCTAAAATCAATGCTTCAGCGATCCTGCTTTGCTCAGCTAAGCGGTAAAGCGTTATTTTAATTGAAACGACTGCTGGGTCAAACGCCGCTTCTTTCAAAAGTTGAACCAAGACGTCCATTGTCTCATAAGGATAAGACAGAAGAATTTCCCGCTCAGAGAGTTGATTTATAACACTTCTATTTTTGTCTATCGAAGGAGGCCATGCAGGGGTAAATGGTTTATAAGTCAACTTCTTTAGCGTCTTATTGTCGTTAACGTGTTTCGTTATCGAATAAACATAGGACAAGTCTAACGGCACTTTTGTTACAAAAAGCTGTTCTTCCGAAAGTTCTAGCCTGCTCATCAACGCTCCCTTAACAACTTCAGAAAGCGGTCTTGCACTTTCGAGCCTCACTGGATGAAGACGGCTTCTCTTCTTCAAAATCCTCTTCATGTGCTCGCGATAGTCTTCGCCTTGTTCCTCTTCACCTTCTATAACGTCGAGATCCGCGTTTCTTGTCACACAAATAATGTTGGTGTGTTTGACTTTATACATGCTGAAGATCTCAGGCGCATACATATCTATTAAATTTTCGAGCAAAATGAATTTGAATCCATCTTCGTCATTATCAGTCGGAAGCTCGATCACTCTTTTTGTTTGAGGAGGCAAAGGTATTATTCCCAAAGTTACATTTTTCGCTCCGCCCGTCGAAAGAGTTTTCGAATTCTTATTAAACTCTCCCCTAGTCTTTTCATTTAGGCGCACAATAATGTAAATCGCACCATTGCTCAAATGCGGGAAAGGATGGCGCGAATTGACAATTTGAGGTGAGAGGTAGGGCTGGACTTGTTGTTTGTACCAATCATCAAGAAATGCACGCTGTTTAGAAGTTAGTTGCTTAGTGTCTACGTTGCGGATGCCATAATCGTCTAATTTGTCACATAAATGCTCATATGTTTGTTCATAGTAAGGGTAAAGCTCATGACAGCGAGCATAGATATGTTGCAAATGCTCCTTTGGTCTCCATCCGGTCTTTTTGTCCTCAATTTTTCCCTTAACAAGTTCAAGGTCGCTCAAAGAACCGACCCTAACCATGAAGAATTCTTGCAAATTGCTCCAAAAAATAGAGACGAAATTCATCCGCTCTAAAAGAGGAACGTTCTTATCTCGCGCTTGATCTAGAACTCTCTTATTAAACTCAAGCCACGAAAGCTCTCTGCTTTGCAAATATGCTGGGGCTGAACTTGACTTTAACTCTCTACTTAAACTCTTGTTTTTGTTGTCCATCTTATCACTCATTATTTCTCCAAACTAACTCTATAAGACCATTATATAGCTAATAACCCGCGTTTCAATCAAGCTTCATTTGGAAGAATAAAATATAGTTTTTATAAACATTTATTTTTTTATAGTTAAAGCGCGCATTGCATTTATAACAGCGATCACCATAACTCCAACGTCGGCAAATATCGCCATATACATATTCGCAATCCCAAGCGCTCCTAAAATCAAACAAGAAAACTTAACAAGGAGAGCAAAAATAATATTTTCGTTAACGATCCTCATGCATCTATAAGCGATTCTCAAAGACTTAGGAATGCTTAAAGGATCGTCGTCCATAAGAACGATGTCGGCAGCTTCAATCGCTGCATCGCTTCCAATTCCCCCCATTGCAATTCCAACGTCAGCACTCATCAACACTGGTGCATCATTGATTCCATCTCCGACAAATGCGACTTTGTCCCTTTTATCTCCATTATTTAAAGCGTTTGTCTTCAGAGCTTCAACTTGTTCCACCTTATCCTGTGGCAGCAATTCTGCATAAATTGAGTCGATGCCCATTTGATCCGCAACTGATTTTGCAGCCTTAAGGTTATCTCCTGTTAACATAACAGTTTTCTTAACACCACAAGATTTCAAAAGTGAAATAGCGTCCTTGCTCGTATCTTTAACGACGTCCGATATAAGAATATAGCCAGCATAAACTTCATTAACCGAGACGTAAACAACACTTCCATAACTGTCCGAAATATTGCTTTCGAACTTCTCTTCACAAACAAAAGAAGGTTTGCCAACTTTTACTTCAACTTCACCAACCTTCGCACTAACACCGCCCGCGCTGACCTCTTTTTGATCCGAGATTTCCTTTATATCAATCTCTTTGAAGTTGGCATCATTAAATGCATTGCATATACTTTTAGCGATAGGGTGGTTTGAAGCAAGCTCAGCACATGCTGCAAAATATAAAAGGCTTAGTTTTACATTTTCTTTGTCCTCAAACTTAACGTCGGGAACCACCTCAGATAAAATCTTCTCACCCTCCTTAGAAACGGCTATCTCAACAACATCAAAAACGCCTTTCGTTAAAGTCCCTGTTTTGTCAAAAACAATTGTGTCAAGTTTTGTTAAAGCTTCCAAGTAGTTGGAGCCCTTAATCAAAACTCCATTTTTGCTAGCGCAACCAATCCCTGCAAAGAACGAAAGCGGAATGCTTATCACTAACGCACAAGGGCAACTTATCACCAAGAATGTTAATGCGCGATATATCCAATCAAACCAATTTACGGACCATCCTAAAAGCATCAGAAATAATGGAGCGACAACCCCCAAACAAAGCGCTGCAACGCAAACGCAAGGCGTGTAATACTTTGCAAATCTTGAAATGAATGCCTCTTTTTGAGACTTATTCGAACTTGCATTTTGGACAAGCTCTAGAATTTTTGAAACTGTTGACTCTCCGAAGACCTTCGTAGTTTTAATCTTTAAAACGCCGCTCTCGCAAATGCAACCGCTGACAACTTCGTCTCCTAGGTTCGCCATCCGAGGCACGCTCTCACCCGTTAGCGAGCTTGTGTCAAGGCTGCTTGATCCCTCAACAACCACTCCATCGATAGGAACTTTTTCACCTGGATTGACAACAATAATTCCCCCAACCTCAATCGAGGCGGGATCGACTCGCTTAATTTTGCCATCAACGTCAACGTTTGCATAATCTGGACGAATGTCCATCAAATCTGTTATATTCTTTTTGCTTCTGCCAACCGCATAACCTTCAAACCACTCTCCTAGTTGGTAAAAGACCATAACTGCGACTGCTTCTGTGAACTCCCCATTCCCAATGATCCCAAGAAACACAGCTCCCAACGTCGCAACAACCATCAAGAAATTCTCGTCAAAAATTTTGCCCTTTAAAATGTTTTTGCCCGCCTTTGCTAAGACTTTGTGGCCAATGAAGAGATAGTCAATTCCATAGAGAATTAAATTTGTAAAGTAAGAAGCCGTTTTAGCGCCATCAGCGCTCATCCCGCATGCGCTCATATAAAAAGACTCAACATAGGGTTCAATGACCTTTAGGAGAACAAGAAAGGCAAAAGCAATGCAAATTTTAATCAAGTCGCTCTTTTGTTTGCTAGTTAGTCCCTTCTTTGGAATTTCATCTACGTCAACTTTTCCATCACAACAGCAACAACATCCCTCTTCTTCATGATCATGACAATGATGATGTTCTTGACATCCACAATTGCAACCTTTTTGATCTTTACATGCCATAACAACTCCTTAATAACAATTAAAAGTTCTTTTAATCATAGCATAAAATGAGCAAAAGATTAAACGTTTTTTTAATCTTTTTAAGTGCTTTACGATGCATAAAAAAAGCCTCCCTGATCTGGGAGGCTTTTGTCTTCTTTAAGTAGATAAAGATTAACGCTTCGAGAATTGAGGTCTCTTTCTTGCCTTCTTAAGACCGTATTTCTTTCTCTCAACAACACGCGCGTCGCGAGTTAAGAAACCTGCTTTCTTCAAAAGAGGGCGGTAGTCATCTCCAGCTTCAAGAAGAGCGCGAGAAATTCCTAAGCGCAAAGCGCCACCTTGTCCGCTAACTCCTCCTCCTTTAACTGTTGCAAGAACATCGAAATGTCCACTTGTCTCAGTTGTCACGAACGGAGCGCTAACATATTCGACCATTTGCTCACTGCAAAAATATTCCTTAGCATCCCTTTCATTGACTGTAATTTTCCCAGTTCCAGGAACAAGAGTCACTCTAGCAACGGCATTTTTTCTTCTTCCTGTTCCATAATATTTAGCTTCTGTCTTTGCCATTTGCTACCCCTTCAACTCAATTTTCTTCGGATTTTGCGCTGTGTGAGGATGGTTAGGACCAGCATAGACCTTTAATTTCATCCCTTGTTTGCGCCCAAGCGTCGTCTTAGGCAACATGCCTTTAACAGCTTTCTCGATAACTCTTTCAGGGTGCTTCTCCAACGCAGCCTTTAGTGCCTCTGTTTTAAGTCCGCCTGGATGTCCTGAATGATGACCGTAGATTTTATCAGTCATTTTCTTGCCTGAGACCTGGACTTTCTCGGCGTTAATGACAACAACAAAATCTCCAGTGTCGACATGCGGGGTATATTCAGGTTTGTTCTTTCCTCGCAAAATAATCGCAACTTCGCTTGCAAGGCGACCGAGGGTTTGTCCTTCAGCATCCACAAGCAACCATTTGCGATCCACCTCGCCTGGTTTTGCACTATAAGTTTTCATCTATATACCTTTCTAAACTTAGCCAAAAAAAGATTACGGGGCTCTTTTTAGCCCTATTATTTTACATCAAAAAACAACGAATTTAAAATTTTCATCAAATTGAGTTTGCTTTAAAGCTAAATCTCTCCTAAAAGCTCCATGACAAAGTTAGATGCTGTCATTAAATCATCATCTTCTACGTTATCAACCAAGTCATCTTTGGAATGTAAATACTTAGGCAAGTCTTCTCCCATTCCTGCGATGTGAATCACTTTTTTCTTTGAGAGAAAACACTCGATGCCATCAATAGGCAAATAAGGTTTATTCTTAAGATTAAATCCAAGGTTTCTTGCTGCAGTCCTAGCGAAGCGCTTTTGGCGAGCTGGAGTTACACACTTTTTGAAGCATCCACTTTTATCGATCAATGAAAGGTCTCCTGCACCAACTCCGTCAAGAACAACAAAAGTCGCGTCATTGACCTCGTCTTTGTTCTCTTCTAAGAACTTACGCAATCCAACGCCGCCAGCATATTGAGCACCAAGATTGACAAACCAAACATCTTTTGAAATGTTGCCCGAAGCAAATTGGTATATATCATTCCTTGTTCCTTCGTCCTCCGGCACATTCAAAAGACCCTCTCTTACTTGATCAAAGTCGCTATCACCTCGCGAAAAAGACTCATCGCTATTCGCCTCATTAGCAGGAGACACAACAACAGAGCCACCATTAAATGAGTCGTTGTCATACTCATCCCAAGTTCCCAGCTCAGAGCCAGCCTTACGCGCATTCCACGAAGAGTCAACACCTAAGCTGTTTGCTAATGAACTTTTATCAGCCTTCTTGTCTTTCTTGTCCTTATGAAACAATTTCCCAAAGATTGATTCTGCATGCGTTTGAGGCATGTCAACATATCCTTCATCTGCAACAACGCCCGCAGAAGTCGTTTCTTTTTGATAAACGCTGTCATCAGCATCATAAACATATAAGTTGCTCTCACCCTCATTTGCCCTGATCAAGTCAGCATCCGTTATTGGCGCAAAAGTCCCAGTTGCCTCTCCAACCTCAAAAGTGCCTGCATTCGAAAGCAACTTATTACCTTCACTATGAACCTGTTTGCTTTTTCCTTCGGGCTCAAGCGATGGGAGCATGTCTCGACTCAAAGTCTTATTGTTGACCTTTTGTTCCTGCCATGAATCTTGAGTTTTCCCTCCATCCTTAACTTTGCTTCTTTGTTCATTAACATTTTTATTGACAGGAGAAATTGGACCTGTTAGGGAAGGTAATTTTATTTCTCTCTTTTCAACGTTTGGTTTAACAACAACAGGCTCAAACTTTTGTGTTCTCTCTTCTCTTGGCGCAACCGAAACTTGTGCCTCTTGTTTTACCGCGCTTGCCTCCACCTCTTTTGGCTTTTCTACCAGCGGTTTTAGATCCTGTATCTTTTCCTCTTTAACACTTTCCTTCTTAATAGGAAGAGGTTTGGTGCTGCTATTATCGAGAGAATAATATTCATCTACTGGAATTCCTTCCTCAGCCTCTAAGGGTTTGAGCTCAGGAACAACGTCAAAGTTAGATTTATGTGACTCACGAAATGCAATTTCCTTATTAGCTTTCCTGAAATTTGCAGCCAAATCCTCATCACTTATCGAAACTTCTTTATCCAAAACTTCTTGAGGTTTGGCAATTTCAGGTTCAATCACCTCAGTCTCTTTTGGAGTCGCAGGTTCAACTCTTTCTACCATCTTTACAGGCTTTGCAGGCTCCTCTCTCACAGGAGCGAGTTTTGCCTCCCTTTGCGCTTTTTCTGTGGCGTCTAGCGCTGTGGTAAAAACAGAACGTTTAACATTTAAAGAAACGTTTTCGTTCTCACCTTCCTCACTTGAATCAACACTTTTAGCTGCATTTTGCTTTCCTCTTGCAAACCAAGATGGAACATTTTCATCGCTTTGAGAGGTCGGTTTGTCAAAATTAAGACTCTCTTGTGGGTCTGGCATAATTTGCTCTCTTTGAGCATAGGGATCAACGTCATTTTGAAATGCATACCCATTCTTGTCCACTTGATCAAGTTCAACATTTTCTTGAGCTCGCTTATTAGAAAACATCATACTTTCAACAATTGACGAAGCTTCCATATTGTTCTTTGCGCCAGCAAAATTGTTTACTTCACTAGGCGCAACATCCTCATCCCAAGTTACTTGCGCTCCCTCTGGAATAACTCTCTCAGCAAGAGCGCTTTGCCTTCCGTGAACGACAGCTCCTGGACTGGTCGGCGAGTAAACACCGCTCGTTAGCCTTTTTGCAACATCTGCCATAACAGCGATTGAAGAAGCGTTATTGTTTGCTCCATCGTTAAACTTCGCCATCTTGTGCATAACAAATGCACAAATTGGCAATGCAGATGCAACCAATCCGAGAACGAATAATATGTTGACTAAAGCGCTGGAACCAGCCATAAAAACAATCAAGGTTCCAATGACTCCGAGCGCCATTCCGCCAATTTCAAAGTATTTTATGAAGTGAAGATATTTTCCAAAAAAACCTGAATATTCTGCTTTGACTTTTGCGGAATCATAATTTGACAAAACAACAATTTTTCTCGACTTCTTCGAATTGTTCAAATTTGGATCCGATATAAATTTTGCTATAACGTTTTGGCTTGGAGCTTTTCCTAGATAATTTCCTAGGTTAAAAATTCCTAGCTCATCCAAAACAAATAGCACCCCTGCAATAAGAGAGATGATAAGGGAAGCTATGACAGCACTAGGAGTCGCAATCGCCAAGATAATCGACAAGAAAACGAGAAAAGAGAGCGCTGCTTTAATCGCTTCTCCATAAATTGGACAAGTGAACTCTTCTAGTTCAACTTCAAGACTAGTCTCGTTTTCATAAGTCTCTTTAATATAAAACGCCGCTTGCTGCTCTTCATCTGTGCCAGCAGGCCGAGCTCCAATATCTTTTGAAAGATGTTCAACACACCCACGCATGCTATCCATAATAAATCCTCCATTATTTAGCAATAATGCATACCGATTTATTATATAACATTTAAACTTAACAGGGTATTTGTTAAACTTGATAGCGGCTTTGATCGGCAAAATCACTAAACTTAGTGAACTCACCTTGAAACGATAGCGTTATATCCTTCGTGGGTCCGTTTCTATGCTTTGCAACTTGAATTTCCGCGCATCCAAGATCAGGCCTCGACTCTTCACTGGCTTCAATTTCATCCATTGAGCGATCGATAAACATAACAATGTCAGCATCTTGTTCTATAGAACCAGATTCGCGCAAGTCAGAAAGCATTGGGCGCTTATATTTAGTACCTCGCGTTTCAACCGATCGATTCAATTGAGAAAGAGCAACAACGGGAACGTCAAGTTCTTTAGCTAGCACTTTCAATCCTCTGGAGATTTCACCAACCTCAACTGCTCTATTTCCATCCCGACGATGCACAGGCGGGTTCATCAATTGTAAATAGTCAACTATGATTAGTCCCTTCTTGTCAGTTCCAGTAATCCCTCTCATTTGCCTTCTCGCCTTCGCGCGAGCCTCTAGAATTGAAAGACCGGGAGTGTCGTCGATTGAAAGATCGAGCATAGCAAGACCGTCCATGGAAGAAGTGAGTTGCGACCAATCACTTTGAGTCAATTTTGCGCTTCTAATTCTTGAGAGAGGAACGCGAGACTCTGAACACATAATCCTTTGAACTATTTGAGAAGAAGACATCTCAAGCGAGAAAAAGGCAACCGACGTCCCTTTTTTAGCACTGTTAATTGCCATATTAAGGGCAAACGAAGTCTTTCCGACTCCAGGCCTTGCGGCGATAACAACCAAATCCCCGCCCCGAAAGCCACAAAATAGCTCATCTAGATCCGTAAATCCAGTTGGCACTCCAACGATCGTTTCTTTGCGGTTTGCAATTTGCGAAATTTCATCAAAAGCATCCTCACACAACTTTTCCATCTTGATAAAAGAAGAACTAACCCTCTTTTCAGTCACATTGAAAAGAGACTTTTCAGCTCTTCCGACAACCTCTATGATGGAGTCTGGTGCATTATACGCAAGCTCGTTGATTTCTGCCGAAGCCTTAATGAGTTCCCTTTGAATAGAGCACCTTTTTACAATCTCGATATGGCGTTTCCAATTAGTTAGGCCAAAAGTTGCATTTTGAAGACCGAGAATGTAGGTCTCATCAGCTTGCGTCTTTAATTTCTTTTGGGCTTTTAACTTGTCTAGTACAGAAACATAATCGGGAGTCTCCCCATTATTAACAATTTCATATATTGCAGCGAATATATCTCTATGAATGAGTCTAAAGAAGTTCTCGGGTTCCAAATCAACGCAACTTTGCTCAGCAGCATCGCTATTAAGCATGCATGCGGAAATTACAGACTTTTCTGCCTGAATATCAGAAGGCAGCTGTTTTGGCACACCTGGGTCAAAAACAGCCGCCTCATCAAAACTGTCAAATTCTTGCGCCATCCTTACTTAGGCGTTTTCTGCCGCAGGAGCTTGCTCATCTTCAGGAGCTGAAGGTTCGCCCTCATTTGATAAAGTTTCTTCATCTTTGCTCTCAACAGCTTCTTTTACGGCATCATGAGCAGCCTTAGCGTCCTCGCTTTTTTCCTCATCAACGCCAACTAAAACCTCAATTGTTGCGCTAATTTGTCGATAGATGTTAACATTGACCTTATAATTCCCAACAACCTTGATAGGCTTTCCAAGCTCAATTCTTCTCTTGTCGACTTCAACCTCATGATCATTTTTCAATGCATCAGCTATCATTGCCGACGTGACAGAACCAAATAGGATTCCCTCCTCGCCAACAGCAGCATCAACTTTAACTTTTAGACCATTAAGTTTTTCAGCGAGCTCATTAGCATTGTTAACACGCTCGACCTCGCGCTTCTCGATGTTAGCGCGCCTTTGCTCGAGCTGTTTTAAATTTCCTTTTGTTGCTTTCACCGCAATGCCTTGACGCAAAAGATAGTTGTTAGCAAATCCTCTAGCGACATTAACAACGTCTCCTTCTCCACCTCGACCTTGCAACTCTTTTAATAAGATAACTTGCATGACTTCCCCCTATCTCTTGCTGCGACGTCCGCGCCCAGCGAATGTCGCCTCACAATAAGGCAAGAGAGCCATAACTCTTGCTCGTTTAATTGCATTTGCAATCTCTTTTTGATGTTGCGTGCAAGCCCCAGTCACACGACTTGGTTTAATTTTGCCGCGTTCAGTGGTGTATTTCTTCAACATGTCAACGTCTTTATAGTCGACATATTTAACATCCTCCATGCAGCATTGGCACTTCTTAGGGCGTGCCTGTCTTTTATAATCGGCCATAATTTTCTCTTTTTCCTTCTTTTAAGTCCTTTAATTTTTAAAATGGGACATTTGCAGAGTAGACAGAATCATCAGCGTCCATAACTGGCGTCTCAGGAGCGCTATAAGCACTCACATCTGACGATTGCGATTGAGCTGAATTTCCATTTTGTCTTGAGCTTAAGAATTCAAGATTGTCAACATTGACTTCAATCTTGCTTCTCTTTTGTCCGTCAGTCTCCCAAGAGCTATAGTGCAAACGACCATCAATTCCAACTCTTGTTCCCTTTGTTAGATATTGAGCAACTGCCTCCGCGCGCTTCCCAAACATCGTGCAATTGATAAAATTCGCATATTCTTCCCATTCACCTGTAGAAGAATTCTTCGTTCTATCATTAACAGCGACGCCAAAGGTCGCGATTGACAGCCCAGATTGAGTCGTCCTCAATTCTGCATCTCTTGTCAAATTTCCCGTTAAAATTACTCTATTAATACTCATAAAAACCCCTTTGTTAGTCTAATCTTTGTCGGGGCGTGCTGTTATCATGTGTCGAACAACTGAATCGCTGATGCGCAAAACTCTGTCTAGCTCAGCAATCTCGGTTTCCTTCGCATGAAAGTCAACAAGCGTATAGTCCGCTTCGCTTAACTCGCCAATCTCATAAGCAAGTTTTCTTGTTCCCCAATCCTCAACGTTATCAACCTTTCCGCCGTCGGATTCGATAACGCTAGAAATTCTGTCTTTTACTGCGTTCTTTTTTTCTTCTTCAGAATTAGGTGCGACAAAATACAATAGCTCATATGCCTTCATGAATTCACCTCCTCTGGTCTCATTTGGCCTCGGTTTGGTGTTAGGTTCCGAGGCAGGTTTATTAGCAAAAGTATTATAGCACACAAAAAAGTTCCATTTTTCAATTAGTAATTTATAAATTGAACTAAAAGACCTGCCCCTTATTCCCTACTTCCTAAAATTAATCACCTCACTTTCTATAAAACTAAAAATTGCGATGAGATTGCAACTTTGCATCTCACGCATAATCACTATTGCATGTCAAATAAATGGCCGATTAAATAACATGCACGCCTAAATAGAAATTTAAATTTTAAGAACGATAACTTTTGTTAATTCAAATGTGAATTTTGAGTGTATGTGATTTCTATTCTATTGAAGAGATGAAAATAAATTGAAACTAAAACAAGGAGGTCAAGTCAATTAAAAACGATGGCGGAGGGGCAGGGATTCGAACCCTGGGTGCAACGATTCAGCTGCACAACGGTTTTCGAGACCGCCGCTTTCAACCGCTCAGCCACCCCTCCATATTTGTAACAACGCGAACCATCAACGCATAAATTGATAAAAGATCCATATAAATGGCGGAGAGATAGGGATTCGAACCCTAGATACCCTTTTGGGGCATACACGATTTCCAATCGTGCTCCTTCGGCCAGCTCGGACATCTCTCCATTTCGCGCACTAGATTATATCATTTTCATTTTCATAAATCGTTAAAAGACGCTTTAAGCGCAAGTTTGATTAGAAAACACATTAGCTTCACATATTTAAATTACATAAAACTTCACTTTTATCACATGCTTTTATTCGTTCGCGAAATGACAATGATTCATTGATAAAAATTTGAACAACATTAAGGAGAACAAATGTCATTTCAAGACTTTGCAGAAGAGGTAAAAAATGAAAGTAAATTTGGAAAAATAAAGCCAACATATATAGTTGGAATAGCAGTTATCTTAATATCAATCATTGCCTATTTAAGCTTCAATCTATTATTTTCAGAAAGTTCTAGCTGCGGTTTTTCTGTCAATTCAAACGAAACAACCTCTAGCGCCGCCAATGATGATAGCAAGGCGACAGCCTCAAAAATTTACGTTCATGTTTCAGGAAATGTTAAAAATCCAGGACTTATTGAGTTAGAAAGCAACGATCGCGTTGCAACTGCAATCGAAAAAGCAGGAGGCGCCACCGAAGTTGCAGATTTAAATTCAATTAACTTGGCGAAAAAATGCGAAGATGGAGAACAAATCATTGTCCCTAGCGTAAATGATTCATCATCTCAATCAACAAATTCAAGCGCTAATTCAAGTTCTTCGACTTCAACATCGTCTTCAAATAATGGAAAAGTCAACATCAACACGGCAGACGAAAGCGGATTGCAACAAATCTCGGGGATAGGTCCCTCTAAGGCAAAAAAGATTGTTGAATATAGAAAACAAAATGGAAATTTTAAAAGTGTTGAAGATTTAACTAACGTGAGCGGCATCGGGGAGAAAACTTTGGCATCCATAAAAGACCAGATATGTGTTTAAATTGTTTAAACAAAAAACAACATATGACACGCTCCTTAGCGCTGAAAGTGAAGTAAATCTTCACGACAAAAAACCGACAAAACCAGGAATTCCTATCCTTTTGCCATGTTCTTTGTTTATGTGGGGATCTGCTGCCTTTGTCTTAGATAAATTTGCGTGGTCACAACTTGCTGAGAATCCAAATTGCATAATATTGCCTCTTTTAATAACGGCTGTGTTACTTGCACTTTTGTGGATTAAACGCATAAGAAAAGTTATTTTCATAATTGCTTCAATCATCTTAGGCGTCGCGTTAGGGTTTTCAGGATGCCACAACATGATCAACGCAAGCAATTGGTCAGTTGAAAATGGATCTCAAGATTGGACTTTAACTCTTCTTGGTGATGTTGAAAAGAGCGACTATGGAGCTAAAGTTACAGCAAGTGCAAAAGATGAGAGCGGAAGGTCTTGCAATCTAACAATCTACTTTTCTGATGAAAATGAATTACTATGCGGGCAAGTTATAAAAACTAAGGGAGCTGCGAAGTCTTTAAAACAAAGCACGAAAGATTTCTCCAAAACAAATGGAGTTGTTGCTAGTTTAAACGTTAAGGAATATGAGATCGTCGAACAAAACATTTTTCAAGAATTTATTATCAACGCAAGGTCTAAGGCGATTGAAAATTTTTCAAAATATAGCTCATCTGAGGCTGGAGTTTTACAAGCCTTAGTTTGCGGATATAAAAACACAATCAAAGAGGATGGAACTTATAACAAATTCAAAATTTGTGGACTTGCGCACATAGTCGCGGTTTCAGGAGCGCATCTTGCAATTGTCATAGGAGTTCTCCTCTCGATGCTAAGAGCATTGAAAGTGTCGAGAAAGCTAACCACTCTTCTTTGCGTTTTGAGTGTTTTGGCCTACCTAGTTTTCTCAGGAATTCCCATCTCTGCCGTCAGATCCGCAATAATGGTTATCCTGTCCCTAACTTCAAGTTTGTTTGGAAGAAGAAGTTCACCTATAAACGCGCTAAGCCTTTGCATCATCTTCTTTATTGCGCACGATCCTTGCTCTTCGCTGTCTATTTCTCTATTCCTATCAGCGACCTCCACGCTTGGAATAATGCTCTTCGCGAGCCTCTTTTCTTCCTATTTCAACATAAAAAACGATCGCCTAAATTCTCTTGTTGCTCAACCTTGCTCTCTCACGCTCGCGTCGAACATATCCACCCTTCCATTTTCTTCTGCCGTATTTTCGCAAATTTCAACAATTTCGCTTTTTTCTAACATAATTGCAACGCCACTTTTTACTTTGGGATGCATATGCGGACTAATGAGTGCGATTGTTGGGTGTATCTTTGCTTTTCCGTCGCCATTTGCTTGTTATATTGCAAGAATATGTTGTTTCCCCTTAAATTTGTCTGTTAGTTTAATGTCAAGGATTCCATTCGCAACAATCGCGATACAAAGCGATGTCTACCCTATGCTCGCTCTAACCATTTTAATTAGCATTCTTCTCTATCTAAAATGGCCAAGCATTAAGCCAAAAATCTTCATTGTTGGAGCTTGCACTATGTCACTCGCTCTTATGCTTGTCTTTATTGTTTTGCCGAAGAGTTCGAGCAACGAGGTTGTTATGATGGACGTCGGACAAGGCGACGCAATCTTGATCAAAAGCGAAGGTCATGCAATTTTAATAGACACGGGCAACCAAAAAGCAAAACTTAAAGAAGAACTTGCAAAAAACTCAATATACACACTGGATGCTGTTATTCTCACCCATCACGACGATGATCACATTGGTTGTTTAACAGATTTGACAAGTTATGAGAATGTCAATGATGTCTATAGTTCTGTGAATGCAACTTCTTGCGATTGTAAAAATTGCGGAGAAATGAGAAGCGACGTTAAAAATTCGATCGGAAAAGACATTAAAGGTTTAAACGTTGAGGACACAATTCAAGTTGGAGGGTTCTCTCTCGTTGTTCTTTGGCCAAAAACTTATCAAGATGAAGGTGGCAATGGAGACTCGCTATGCTTCAAGCTGACAAGCGACATCGACAAAGATGGAGAAGATGAGTTTTCTATGTTGCTAACGGGGGATGCAGAAAAGGAACAAGTTAAGAGCATAATCAAAGAAAAGCAAATAGGCAACATCGACATATTAAAAGTTGGTCATCATGGGTCGAAGATCTCTCTTGATGACGAAAATCTATCTTCTCTCAATCCTAAATTTGCATTGATAAGTGTTGGAGCTAATAATCGCTATGGTCACCCTAAGGAAGAAACTTTGCAACTATTAGAAAATCATGATGTTGAAATCTTGAGAACAGATGAAAATGGGGAGATTAAAATTAAACCTGGTAATGATGGATATTCAATTAGTAAAGAAAAAGGATAAGTTTATCTCGACCAATTCTTATTAATGAATTCCCACTTATCGTCCCGCATTTTTTCTACAGCGTTTATATCTTCGTCTTCTATTCCACTAAATCGTTTTTGAGAAAGAAGATAATGACCAACGCTTTCGTTGTCAAGTTTCCTAGGAAAATAAGTGACTTTGAAGTTACCCATTGGCTTTCCGCAAACTTGACTCCCTTCAAACTCCGCAAGATACCAAAGACCACAATCAACAACTTCCCTCGCCACATTCATTGTCTCGCTTACGTCATATCCCCAGCCTGTTGGACAAGGGGCGAGAACATGAATGAACTTTGTTCCTTTGATTGATGCAGCTTTTTCAATCTTTTTTATGTAGTCAGAAAGATATCCAACGCTTGCAGTTGCTGCGTAAGGCAAATCATGGGATGCAACTATCTCAAATAAGTTTTTCTTGTTGCTCAAGCTGCCTTTTGCGTCTTTTATAAAAGGAGTCGTTGTTGTAGACGCAAACTTTGGAGTTAAACCGCTTTTTTGAATTCCCGTGTTCATATAGGCCTCGTTATCGTAACAAAAATAGATTATGTCATCGTTTCTATCAATTGCCCCGCTTAGAGCCTGAATTCCTATGTCTGCAGTCCCTCCATCCCCCGCAAATCCAATAACTTGATGCGTTCTCGTGTCGATTCCTTGAGACTTCAACCCTGCTGCAACACCGCTTGCAACCGCGGCAGTTGATGCAAATGGCGTTATCATCGCGTTGTTAGAAAAACAAAGTTGCGGGAAATTAAAGCCAACAGCGCTCATGCAACCCGCTGGCAACATTACGATCGTGTCTTTTCCTAAAACCTTTAAAGCAATTCTTAGCGCAAGAGAGCCACCACAACCAGCGCACGCTTTATGCCCAAAGAAAAACTCGTCGTTTGAAATATTTTTTGCGTTTGTTGCCATCATGCTCACCGACTTGTTCCTTTGTCGCTGGCACATCCCAGCCAATTTATAACAGGCACCTCTTTGTCAATTGCCCTTTTTTGCAACATATCGAATATTGAATAAATATCTTCTTTTGTTATATCATCGCCCCCAAGACCGCCAATAAAATCAAGCGCTGGTTTTAAAACTCCTTCATCAAAAAGAGAAGCTTTCACGTTAGAGAAGACCGTTCCTTCAAAGCCAAATGAAATATCTTTTTCCAGGACGGCAAAACTTTTGCAATTTTTTAGCGCGCTAGAAACTAAATGAGAAGGGAAAGGTCTCATATATCTAATTTTCAAAAGCCCAACTCTCTCTCCTTTATCCCGCAGCTCATCAACAACACGCCTAACAAGACCTGATATCGAACCTAACGTGACAACAACATAATCTGCATCTTCGCACTTATAAGCCTCTGTCGGCCCTAAATAATCTCTGTTAAAAACTTTTGAAAACTTTTCCTCAACCTCGCAAATCACTTCAAAAGCCGATTTCATGTCCTCATGCTCAGCGCGCTTGAACAAGGCATTAGAATCTGGTCCAGCAGAAAAAGCCATATTAACAGGATTTTCAAAGTTAAACTTATTTTGCGTTTTGAATGCAGGCAAGAATGAATCCGCTTCCTCTTGAGTTGGAATGTCAACTGTTTCATACGTGTGAGTCAAAGCAAAACCATCTAAGTTAAGCATAAATGGAGTGCTCACGCTTTGGTTTTCAGCAATCGCATATGCCATAAGAACCAAATCGAGCGCCTCTTGATTGTCCTCTGCATACGCTTGAATCCATCCATGATCGAGCAAAGATAGAGAGTCCCTTTGGTCTCCATAAATGTTCCAAGGAAGAGCTGTTGATCTGTTGGCGTTCATCATGACGACCGGAAAACGCCCGCCAGCAGCATAAGTTAACACTTCCGCCATATAAAGCAAACCTTGACTAGACGTTGCCGTAAACGTTCTTGCGCCTGTTGCACTTGCTCCCATCGCCGCGCTAAGAGCAGAGTGCTCCGACTCAACGTGCATATATTCAGCGTCAAGTTGCCCTGAAGCCACCATTTCTGACAACCTTTCGACAACAACCGTTTGAGGCGTTATGGGGTAAGCGGAGATGACGTTCGGTCTTGCGAGCCTAACGCCTTCAGCAACTGCCTCATCTCCAGATAAAAAGGCCTTCATCTATCCGATCTTTCTTTCTTCAACCATCGAAATGGCACCAAATTTACATTCTTTAGCGCAAATCCCGCACCCTTTGCAAAAGTCATAATCTATTGCAACAACCTTCTTCTTATCGCCTATCTTAAACACACAACCATCAGGACAGGCCATATAACACTTAAAACATCCCCTACACTTATGCTCATCGACAATCGGCCTAGTTGTTCTCCAACCACAATTTTTTGTTATAAGCCAACCCGCTTTCCAACATGTGCTATGGCAAAATTCTTCATCCTCAATCTTTCTTGATTGCAACTTTGGGGTTTTAATGTTTTCTTCCCTCGCAATATTTATAAACTTCTCTTCAATTTTGGAATGTTGTTGATCTGAAGAAGGTTTTCGATTTATCAAAACCTCTTTTCTCCTAGACGCAACCTCATCTACGAGTGTGATATTTTTCTCGACCAATTTTTTAGGCATATATTCTTTGATTGCGCTTTTCACATCATCAATAGTAAATAAATCGCTCATCAATGCAATCATGGCAACAAAAACTGTGTTAGGGATGTCCCTTCCCAAAACCTCTTTTGCGACTTGGCTAGCCGAAATAAAATAAACATCTTCATCGTCGCATTCAAAACTAAGGTCATCATCACTATTTGCATTAATCAAAACTTTGCCATTTTCTTTAAGTTCAGCTTTAAAGTTTTGAGCAACTAGCGTGGGGTCGAGATAGATTACATAATCAGCAAGTTTTGTCTCGCTTCTGTCCCCAATCTTAGAGTCGTCGATCTTTGCAAAAGCCTTTATCGGAGCGCCTCTCCTTTCTGGCCCGAAAGATGGAAATGCAAGAGAGGATTTATTTTCGCAATAAGACGCAGCAGCGCCAATCAATTTAGCTGCCGTAAATGCGCCTTGACCTCCCCTGCCATGTATAATTATCTCAATCAACTACAAACCTTTTTTCTTGTGCAAGTTAGAGGTGAGGCTATTTAGCATAAAGATTTAGCTCTTTAGTTAACTCTTCAACGAATCTATCGGCAGCAGGGCTCAAACTTGAATTAGTTTTGACAACATAGCCAAGCATGAGCGTCTCGTCAGTTTCTAGAGGAACAGTTGCTAAAGATCCGCCGTCAGTTATCCCTACCAAAATGCCACTTGTTATAGTGTAGCCATTAACAGCGACGGCGAGCTCAGAGAGCGAAGCGCGATCGTTGCAAGCTATCGTTTTTTTGCGCTCGATGTGGGATAGCGCTTCTTCGTAAAAAGCTATAGGTGAGCCTGGGCGTTGTTCAAAATAAATGTAGGGCCAGCTCTCCAATTGTTCTAAAGTTAAGCTCTTCGCATTTGAAAGAGGGTGAGATGCGCTCAAGGCAACCATCGGCTTGCTCTTTTTAATTTGAACAAACTTCAAGCCCGCCTCTTCGAGAGCCTCGTCAAGCTCTTTTTTCGATCGGTCGGTTTGCATGATGACACCAAGCTCGGATCTCCCACTTTTGACATCGTCTATAATCCCAGCAGTCGAGCGATCTCTATAAGCATAATCATAAACATCTCCGCCCATTGTCAAAATAGTGTGCGCGAACGCTTGAACATTGAATAAATAATGTTGACCTGAAATTGCAAAGTTTTTAGCCATGATTTTTAAGCCTCTTTTCCTCGCTCGTCGATAAATCTTGAAGCCTTATGTTCGCTTTCCGTCCCCAATTTTCCAGCATCGAAAACTAAAACTTTTGCTGGACGAACGCCAGTGTGGGTCTTTAATGCGTTTTCGACACGTTTTGCAACTGTGTCAAACCCTTCGCTACTTCCTTGCGCGCGCTCAACTGAAACTTCATACCTAGTTGAAAAATTCTCATCATAGACCCTGATTGAATATTCGCCAGTTAACCCACTTTCTTTTCTGACAACATATTCGATGTCAGTTGGGAAAACGTTAACTGCACCAACTATAAACATCTCATCTTTTCTTCCTTGGATATGGATTCTAGCAAGCGTCCTTCCGCAGGAACATTTCTCTTTTGACACATATCCTATGTCGCCTGTCCTAAAGCGAATCATCGGACGCGCTTTTTTCATTAGAGTCGTGTAAACTAGCTCGCCACGCTCCCCACTCTCTAAAACCTCGCCCGTTGCAGGATCAACAGTCTCAACGAGAATTTGGTCTTCAACTATATGGAGCCCGTCTTTAGCTTCACACATCGCAGCACACGCTCCATAAATGTCTGAAAGTCCAAAGAAGTCAACAACCTTTGCACCCCAAAGGTCTTCTATGGCGTTTCTTGTTGACTCAATTGAGCCTCCAGGCTCGCCAGCAACAATAATTGTGTGAATAGAAAAATCTTTCTTTGGGTCAAAACCTTTCGCTATCGCTTTGTTGCCAAGTTGCCATGCGTAGGAAGGGCTTGTCCAAATAACAGTTGGTTGATAATGTTTCAAAACGAAAAGAAGGCGATCTGAAGGAACAGCTCCAACCCATATGGTGGTCGCTCCTAAGTTTTGAGCACCGATAACGTCAGGCCCGCCTACATAAAGCGCGAAGTTAAGCGCATGAACATATTTATCGTTAGGTCTCATTCCAGCTTGCCAAAACAATCTTGCCTCAGTGTTTTGCCACAAATCGAAGTCATCTTGCGTAAATGGACTCATTGTTGGAACTCCCGTTGATCCAGAAGATGTTGCCATAAAAATGACATCCTCCTCATCGACCGCGCAAAGTTCCCCGAAAAAAGAACCTATTCCTTGAGTTTCTCTCTCCGTTTGTTTGTCAATAAATGGGAATTTCTCAATGTCTTTGAGGCTTTTCACATCCTCAGGACTCACTCCTGCCTCGTCGAAAGACCTTTTATAATAAGGAGCGTTTTCATACGCAAACTTAATAATATTTTTAAGTCTATCAAGTTGCAATGCCTCAAGCTCATCTCTAGGCATACACTCGATTTCTGGATCATAAAATTTTTGATCATACGGGATTTTTTTCTTTGCCATCGCACTTCCATTCAACTAATAATTGTTCCCAGTAAAACGTAATAAAAACGCTTAAATTATACATCAAAGCAAAAAATTAAGTCTGGCACCAATTTACAACTTGATACCAGACTCTTTTTTAACTCAAATAAGTTTTACAAAAAACTTGTTTTAAGCAGTGGCCCCTTCTGGAACATTCTCTGACTTATCTTTCTTTCCAAATTTAGGAGTGAAATCTGTGTTTGCATAAAGCTCGATCATCTCTTCTTGAGTTCTTTGAGTTCCATCTTCCTTAAACTCAAGCGACAAGGCTTTTTTGAAGGCAAAAATTCCACCGATGACGACAATTCCAAATGGAAGAGCGCCAATGATAGAAATCGTTTGAATGGAATTCAAACCTCCTGCAAGCAAAAGTGCTGCAGCAATTGCACCAAGCACGCAACCCCAGAAAAGTTTAATAACAATTGGAGCTTCTGTTCCTGGCTTCGAGAGCATTTCACAAATAACAACCGATCCAACTTGCAAATGCGCAACGAAGAAGATTAACAACAAAACTAAAATGAGGCACACAGTGACAACTGCCAACGGGAACTCATTTAGCGTTGCAAACAATCCAAGAGCAGTTGATTGGTTGCAAGCATCAATTATCGATGTAACTCCACCGTTAAGCGATAAGTCGATTGCGCTTCCGCCGAAAACTGTCATAAAAACGAATGAGAACAAGCAAGGGCAAAGGGTAACACCCAAGATGAACTCACGAAGGCTTCTGCCTTTTGAAATTTTCGCGATAAAACCGCCTGTGAATGGGATCCATGCAATCCACCATGCCCAGAAAAACACAGTCCAAGCACCGACCCAACCATTTGTCTCGCCGAATGTGTCAGTCAAGAAACTTTGCTGAATGAAATTTGAAATGTAGCCGCCGAAACTTTCTGTGAAGTAGTTGAGCAAAAATGGCGTGTTACCAATAACAAAAATGATAGCAGTTAACGCAATCATTACCCAAATGTTTAAAGTTGAGCAAAAAGAAATTGCTTTGTCGATGCCTCCGATAAGCGAGCCAATAACAAAAATGACAGTGCATCCAACGATGATGATAACTTGAATCCAAGTTTCAGCTGGGATGCCGAATTGATATTCAAGACCACCAGCGACTTGCATAGCGCCGAGTCCCAAAGACGTTGTGACTCCGAAAACTGCAACTATGACAGCAAGAGAGTCGATGATTCTGCCGAACGCCCCTTTCGTCACTTTTTCACCGACGAGTGGAACATAAACTGAACTGATGACAGCTGGCTTCTTAAGGCGATGTGAGGAATAAGCAAGCGCGCCGCCGATTGCAGCATATCCCACCCATGGCGTGATTCCCCAATGCATAAAGCTTTGGCGAAGCGCCATTTGAGCCGATTGCAAGCTGTCGCCTTCCCCCGTTGGAGGAGCCAAGAAGATGCTCATTGGCTCAGCAACAGAATAGAACAGAAGTCCAACTCCCATGCCAGCCGTGAACAACATGAAAAACCAAGTGCCGAATTTGTGAAGTGGCTTTTCGTCATTTCCTCCGAGTCTCACCTTGCCATAACGCGAAAATGCAACATAATAAACAAACACCATGCAACCCACCAAAACAAGGTTATAAAACCAAGCAAAGTTTGCAATGATCGCTGAGTTCATGTCGCTGATGAGCGTCGCTGCCGCATCTTTAAACCCGAGCGTAAGCGCGATGATGACAATGCAAATGATGCCCGAAATGGCAAGCACCGGCTTGTCAATTGTGTCGAGGCCTTTTCCTTTGACCTCAGCTTTTGAATTGTCCGCCATAATCCAAAACCTCCTTCTCTTATCTTCTAAAACAAAACACTAATAAAGCTTTTATCCTTAATCTAGACAAAGCATGATGTGGCGACTTTCTTTTGCTTACACCATGCCTTGCCTAGAATTAGCGGCTAATAAACCGACCGTAAACTAATACTCTTCTGCCTCCACAATCCATTCCTTTTTCACTTGCCAAACACATCCAACGTTATCTTCCATATCGTTTGATGGCTCGCAACAACGCGGCCAACTTCTTAAAATCTCACTTTTAAGTTGCGGGAAAAAATTTCCTTTTTCTCCCATTATCAAAGCCGCCTCATTGACAATCCCTGCACTTTGAAGCTTTTTGTCATGATCTCTCTCATCATCATCGTCAAGCGGAACATACATGTAATTTAAAACATATCCCCACTTGTTATAGTCAATAATAAAAAGCTCGTCTTCAGGGACGTCAAGAGTTAGCATCACCTCACCCTTAGCTTCCGGAAGTTTTGCACTCTCAGTCATCGCAAGCCAAATTGGAAGATAAAGACCTTCCTCTATTTGAATTCTTAGACGAGCTTGATCAGTTAGCCATCTATATGCTTTTATATAGTAATCAGAGATTGTGTCTGACTTTTCGCGCAAGAACCTCTCGCGGCAAATAAATCGTCCATCTCTTTCAATCTCTTGCATAACAAGGCAATTTTGTCTCGTCCAAGCTCTTATTTTTACCCCTCCAAAATATTTAACATGTTTAAGTTATTTAAACATTTTCTAATTCTATCAAAAAATTTATTTTTCATTAACCACATTTTAAAAATAAACGACTTATTATAAAAAAGCAAGCATTTTTTGATAAATTTCAAATATGTTTAAAAAATATATTTTCGTGATGATTAATTTCTGATTGAATAATAGCCGTATAAAGGCGTAAGTTAAAGATAAGTGCTTCAAAATTTTCTGTTTAAAAAATTTTTTACTATTATTTGACAAACGCGTTTAATTTATATATAATAATTTGCACTTGAGGATAACCTCATAAATTCATTGTTCACGTTTAATAAATGAGAGGAGTGTGAAACAGATGAAACTGGAAATTGGAAACATCCAAGTTAAAGATGTTGTCCTAGGCTCCGAGAATTCTTTCAAAGATGGCATTTTGACAATCGACAAACAAGCTGCCATTGATTATTTGAAAGAAAAAGATGATCACTTAACAGACGTCGATCTTGTTATCGCTCACCCAGGCGACGACACAAGAATCGTTCCAGTCGTTGAAATCATCGAGCCAAGGATGCGCGTCGACGGCAGAACTCTTTTCCCAGGAGTCACTGACGAGCCAGTTCCTGCAGGAGAAGGTGAGCTAAAAGCCTTTAAGGGATGCTGCGTTACAGTTGTCGCTAAGGAGTATGGTTCATTTGGAGACGGCGTTATCGACATGGGAGGCGAAGGTGCAAAACACACCTATTGGTCAAAACTCATCAACATTTGCATTGTGGGCGACACTGACGAGGAATTTGAGCGCCATGAGCAGCAAAAATGCAACCATGCGCTTCGCTGGGCAGGACATCGCCTAGCAGAGTGGATTGGCAAGATTGCTGAGAATGTTGAAGTGGAAGAAAAAGAAGTCTACGACTTCGAGCCAATTCTAAAGCGCGACGATTCACGCAAGGAGCTCCCAAATGTTGTTGCCGTTTTGCAACCTCAATCACAAATGGAGGCTTTGGGCTACAACGACCTTTGGTATGGATGGGATATGAATAAATATC
>CAVAIA010000002.1:0-13023 GCA_963588595.1 bacterium
GTGTAGATTGCGTGCGCGCCCTTAACAGCTTTATCGATGTCGTCGGTTACCTCAATAGTGCAATCGTTTTCCTTCGCGATTGGAGTTGCTGCATCAATTACGTCTTGTGCAGGTTTATTAGAAGCAGGTCCACAAGCAACAAAATTAATTCCAAGTTTTGCGCAAATCACCATCAAAGATCTTGCGACGTTGTTTGCTGCATCTCCTATAAACACAAGCTTTTTCCCTTTGATGTCATAGTTGAAAGCCTCTTGCATCGTCATGATGTCAGCTAACATTTGCGTTGGATGCCATTCAGTTGTAAGTCCATTCCAAACAGGCACGCCTGCATATTTTGCAATTTCCTCAACATCGCTTTGTGCAAACCCTCTAAACTCTATTCCGTCATAAAAACGACCTAAGACTCTAGCTGTGTCTTCGATGGATTCCTTCTTGCCCATTTGGCTTGAACCAGGATCTAGATATGTTACTCCCATTCCAAGATCCATCGCCCCTACCTCAAAAGAACAACGAGTTCTTGTTGAAGTTTTTTGAAAGAGCAAAACAATGTTTTTACCCTCAAGATAACGATGCGGAGTTCCCGTCCGTTTTAGGTTTTTTAAATCTCGAGAAAGATCGAGCAAATAATTGATTTCGTCAGTAGTAAAGTCTAATTCCTTCAAAAAATGACGTCCACTTAATGATACTGGCATTTAAAATCCTTTCTCTAAAAAACTTAAATAAAAACTTCTATCTAAATCAAATGAACTTAAAAGTTTTCTTAAAATCCATTTTGATTTACAAAAACTAGTCTTGCCTCCATGCTGGCATAGACATACACCTTGGACCTCCCCTTCCTCTCGAAAGTTCGGCAGAAGGAATTTTTATAACTTCAATCCCCTCTTCCTCCAAAATTGCATTCGTAACATTATTTCGCTCATAAACAACAACTTTGCCAGGAGAGATGCAAAGGGTGTTAGAACCATCATTCCATTGCTCCCTTTCCGCAACAATCCTGTCTCCACCGCCGCATTTTATAAGCTTTATGTCACAGCCCAAATGTTTTTTCAAAATTTCTGGCAAAGGTGCATTTATTTGTTCAACCTTCGTTCCAGACCCACTTGGCGTGATTTCATAAACTGTTAGCGGACCTAAAATTCCTGGATGAACTGTGAATTTGTCATTATCAATTTGAGTAAAGACAGTGTCTAGATGCATCATCGAGCGATTATTCGGGATGTCAAACGCTAAAATAGTGTTAATTGGCGAGTCACTTGCAAAAATATTTTCTGCCAAAAGCTGAATCCCAGACTCATCCGTTCGCTGTGAGATTCCGACAGCCAAACAGCTCTCGCTTATGTTCAATATGTCTCCGCCCTCAATGCTAAAAGGGTTTTTCCTGTCATAATACCTTGGCACGTCCTTAAAGTCAGGATGGTAGGTGAAGATATATTCCCCATAAATCGTCTCACGATTCCTTGTTACAGAATACATGTGATTGATTGAAACGCCATTTCCGATCATCGCGAAATTGTCGCGCGTAAAATAGAGATTTGGCATTGGAGGCACAATCAAAGTTGATTCCTCTTGAACTGCAGAGGTCAACGTTTGAACTCCTTTGACGTCGAGCTCGTCGATGTTGATTCCTTCCATCGTTTTCAAAACAAAATCTTTCGTCTTAGGGAATTGAGATGTCATATACTCAAAAATCGCGCTTTTGAGATAGTTTGAATAAATGTTTGCTTCCCTAACCCATGTTTCTGTGAATTGTTGTCTTAAACTAGAATCCGTGTCAAGTGCCTCAGCAACAAGATCTTCAAGATAGATGACTTCAACACCATTTGAGCGAAGCGCATCAGCAAAAGCGTCATGTTCACTTTGAGCAACTGATAAAAATGGGATGTCGTCGAAGAGCAACTCCTCCAACGTGTTTGGAGTTAAATTTAAAAGCTCGTTTCCTGGTCTGTGCAAGATAACCTTCTTTAAAGGTTTAACCTCGCTTTTTACATTTACACCGGACATAAAACCCTCCTGAATAAACATAAACTTTAAGCCTTCAGAATGTGATCATAGTAACATGAGGCACTTGACATGTCAATAGGAAATCGGAAATTTTTTTGAGTGTTTTTATTAAACAAGATTAACGAATGACTTTATTATTAGCTATTCTTACAGGTAATTACTAGAAGATTAAATAATTAAACACAATCAAAATAAACCGAAATTTTTTTCAAAATAGTTTGCAGTGATAATGAGAATTATTTAAAAAAAAATGTTATCTTGATAACATTAAGGCTCTTGATCGGACCTTACAAAAAGCGATTTTCTATCAATCGAGATGCAAAATGATCCACCGCTGCCCTGCCTTCATTGACAGGATCGCCTAGATTAGAAATTGAAGTCCCAATTCCTTCATCTGTCAAAAGCTCAATTAGCATAGCATGCGCTTGCGTTCCATTAAGCAAATGAATGGAAGACACACCTTTGTCCAACGCATATATGCAACTTTCAAGCTTTGGGATCATTCCGCTTGAAATGTTCTCATCATTTAAAAGTGAGCGTGCTTCTTCTTTGTTCATGTTTGCGATTCTTGTGTCCTCGTCAGGATAATCCATATAAATTCCGTCAACGTCTGATATATAGATCATCTTGTGAGCCCCAATTGCAGCCGCAATGTGTCCCGCGGCAAGATCCGCATTAACGTTAAAAATGCCTCCATCCTCGCCAATCGCTACGGTTGCAATAACGGGAATATAGTCATCTTCAACGAGGTCGACGACTAAACTCTCATTTACACGCGTTATGCGACCAATCCTTCCCAACCTCTCATCTTTTTGCTCTGCCACCAAAATCCCACCATCGATGCCCGAAATTCCAACAGCGATGTTTCCATGTTGATTCATCTCCCAAACGAGTTGTTGGTTAACCTCTCCAGTCAAAACGTCCCTAACGATGCTCATTCCCTCATCATCAGTCACGCGTTGACCATCGATAAATTCAACTTTGACGCCTTCCTTTTCCATGCGCCTATTTATCGCCTTACCGCCTCCATGAACGATAACAGGTTTGACCCCGAGCATCTTAAGCATAAGAATGTCGCTCATAACAGCTTTTCGCAGCTCCTCACTTACCATCGCAGCGCCACCATATTTAACAACGATTGTCTTTCCTGTGATTTCCTTGATCCATGGCATCGCCTCGCTCAACACCTCACCTGTGAGCATCGATGATCCCCTTCGTTGCGTTTTATTAGCAAACTTCATAATCTATCTTTTGCCTTCCAATCTAATAAAGAATTAACTACATTTGATTTTAGCAACTTAAGAACGATAATCTGCATTTATCGAAACGTAATCGTGCGTTAAATCACAAGTCCAAATGACAGCTCTACCATTCCCATCTCCCAACTTGCAATCGATATTAACTTGCAAATCTTTAAAACGCTCGCTTGCTTCATCTTCGTCAAAATCGATTGGGAGACCTGCCCTTAAAACTGGGATACCCAAAAAATCAATGTCGACATCCTCTTGTCTAAACTCTGCCTTACTTTTTCCAAGAGCAGCAGCAACTCTTCCCCAATTCGCATCATGACCAGCGATTGCAGTTTTGACTAATGGAGAGTTCGCAACCTCGCGAGCAGCAGCGTCAGCTTGAGAGTCATCCTTAGCTC
Organism: bacterium; assembly: GCA_963588595.1. Taxonomy (GTDB): domain Bacteria; phylum Actinomycetota; class Coriobacteriia; order Coriobacteriales; family Eggerthellaceae; genus Phoenicibacter. The sequence continues at coordinate 3,650 of CAVAIA010000002.1, forward strand.
CCTCAACTGTCACTTGAACAACCCTAGAGGCTCCTTCTCCATCTTGAGCAATTTTTTTTGCCAACTCAATGCAAACGAACTTAAGGGCGCTCAAAAATTTCTCAAAGGCACAAGTGTTAATATCAATTGATTTATCGTTTTCTTTAGAAGAACACATGAAAAACGCGCTGTCATTAGTTGATGTGTCAGAATCAACTGTTACACAATTAAAACTCTTGTTAACTGCTGCCCTAAAGCTTTGCTTAATGGCTCGATCAGTTAAAGGAACGTCTGTTGTGACAACTGCAATCATTGTTGCCATATTCGGTTGAATCATTCCCGATCCTTTAACCATCCCGCCTATAAAAAAGTCTCCTTCTAAACCAAGAGAGGCTCCATCTATCTTGACAGCGATTTCCTTATGCTTAGTGTCGGTTGTCATTATGGCCTTTGCTGCATCCTTGCCTCCATTTTTGCTGAGGCGTTGAATGCCTAAATTTGTGCCCTCATAAAATGGTTCAATTGGAAGTTGAACGCCAATAACGCCCGTCGAGGAAACTAAAACCTCGCTTGAGTCACACCCAAGCGCATTCGCCACAATCTTCGCACTTTTATTTGCAACCTTAAGACCGCTCACGCCCGTTGCTGCATTCGCACACCCAGAATTTATCGCGATAACTTTATGTCCTTAACGCCACAAGCCTTGTCATCTTCATCACTTTTTAAAACGTCCTTGCAAAAAATCACTGGGGCAGCGCAAAAGGTGTTTTGAGTAAAAACTCCTGTTGTCTTTGCGCGCTCGTCGGCAACAACTAAAGCAAAATCAAGACGCCCAGGGTTTTTTCTAAAACCAGCATGAACCCCAGTTGCCCTAAAACCTTTAGGAGTTGTTATGCCACCACCATCAACAATTTCAAATGAATCCATTTTTAACTCATTTCTCTTGCCTTATTTCAAGTGATTATTTTACTTGAAACATTTGCTATTATTTTCAAAGTGAACAAGATTTAAACCCGTTAAAGGAAATGACATGAATAAATGCGATTTTATTGTTAAATCTAAAAACGTTTTCACGGCAAAACTTCCATTAGACGTTCGTGAACTCGCATTTTCTATTAAAGATGGCAAAATCGAAAAAATTGGAGATCCCTCTTCGATCATAAATGCCTATCCATCAAACACAAAGTTAATTGACTTTAAAGAAAAACTAATTTGCCCTGGCTTTCATGATTCTCATCTCCATTTTTTTCACACTTCATTGACAAACTCGCCTCATATGTTGATGTGCATGGGAAAAAGCGAAGCTGACCTCGTTGAAAAAACAAAGGAATTCGCAAAAACATTAGATGACAGCTCGTGGATAGTCACTCAAGGGTGGAGATATTATAGATGGAATCCTAAGAAATATCCCTCAAAACACTCTCTTGATAAAGCATTTCCAACGAGGCCATGCGTTATGTATTCAGGCGATGGCCACACACTTTGGCTAAACACGTGCGCCATGGAAAAATTGAAACTAACAACCGATGACAATATAAAAAATGACCCAGGTTGCGACTTAGAAGACGATGGAGATTTGAGCGGAATCTTTCACGAATCTTTGGCAATGAGATTGTTGCCAAAATGCTTGGAATGGCTAAGTGATAAGCAAATAACATCTGCTTACGAAGATCAAATGAAGCGCATGAGAAAATTGGGGCTCACCTCCTTTTGCGATATGTCATTGATGCCACTAGAAGGTTGCGATTTTATAAGAGATGACATCTACGACATTTTAAGTTACCACGATAACATGCTTTTGCGCGCGCACCTTTTTCCCACTCTTTTAGATAACACATCAAGACTTACCTCGCTCGAAAAAAAATATGAAGACAATGATTTCGTTTTCGCAAGCGGTTTTAAACAATTTTTTGATGGAGTCTCTTCGGAGCACACAGCCTATCTAACCGAACCTTACACAAACGCGCGTTTTGAAGGAGACCGAGGAAGGCTAACTATAGAAAAAGAAGAAATGCGAAAGCTTGTTCTAAAAGCAGCTAGCTTAAGAAAGCCAATCAGGATACACACAATAGGCGACGCAGCAATCCATGAAGCACTAAAAATTTACCTTGAGGCAATAAACAAATTCGGTCAACCAAAAGTCACTTATGAAGGGCGGGAATTTGATGCTCACAACACTTTAGAACACCTTGAGAATTTACTTAGTTGCGACATAGATCTTTTAAAACAAACAAAAACAATCGCATCAAGCCAGCCTTGCCACATAACACTCGATCCTGGAGGGCCCGAAAGGGATTTGGGAGATGAGAGATGCAAATTGATGTGGCCATTTAAAACCTATGAGGAGAATAAAATTTTGCAATCCTTTGGAACAGATAGTCCAATAACGCAAGTTGACCCAATGAATGTTTTATATACAGCGATAACTAGAAAGGATCCTTTCACGCACGAACCAAGAGATGGTTGGCATCCAGAACAAAAAATAACACCAACAATGGCACTATTTAACTATACATATGGAAGCGCTTGCGCCGCTTCAAATGAACACAACTTAGGAAGCCTTGAAGAGAACAAATTTGCCGACTTCACGATTCTGGATCAAAATATATTGGAATATGATCCAGAAAAGATCCAAGATACAAAAGTTATTGACTCCTACGTTGCAGGAAAGTCATTTTACGATTAAAAGTGACTTATCTATCTTTCTTGGAGCAAAGAAGCAAGATTCCGCTTATTAAATCTACAAAAATTAAAGTGCAAACTCCAAACGCGACTGTGTTTGCTTTTCTTCCCTTATAAATTCCCCACGAAATAACAGTCATCGGAATCATCCAGGCAAGAGGGATGATAAGAAAACAAAGTCCAATTGTTGAAATCAAGTTGAAAATAAAAGCAACTAACCTTAGCGTTTTGTCGGATTCACTCATTTGGTAGGTGGTTGGACTTTGGATCACAGTCGCTTCAACCTTATACGTTTGCGGTTGTGCATAATTCGAATTTTGCACATCACTCTCACTTTTAGAATTACTATCAACTGCAAATAAAATCCCACAAGATGGGCAAAATTGCGCATCATCTTCAACAAGTTGACCACATTTAGAACAATGTTTCATTATCGGATAGCGTCCTTTTCCTTAAACTTTATCAATGCTCTTAGTTTAACACGAAAAAAATACATTTACCTCCATGTTTTCATGAAAGATAAATAATGTTAAAAAATAAAAATGGTTTATTTCAAAAAAGTGCAATAATACTCTTAGTGCAATCATTTGGAGTTAGCACAAAAGATTTATATATTTTCTTTATTAGGAGGTACACACATGTTGTTTGATGTTTATGGTGCAAACGCCGGTTACCAATGGATTGGATGGGTTTTGGTATTTGCAGCATTAATTTTGGCAAATGAATTCGCCAGAAGATCAAAAGCTGGAGGAATTCTTTGTTTTCTAGCCCTACCAGGCGCATTAACGGTCTACTTTATTGCTATTGCGATTGGTGCGGCAAATGGTCAAGAGTGGGCTTTAAACAACCCAACTTACACTGACATGAATAGCTGGTTTCATTATGCGAAACTCTACGCAGCAACAGCAGGATGCATCGGCTTTATGGTTTTGAAATATAAGTGGGGAAGCCTAGGAAAATCACATTGGTTTAAATGTTTCCCATTTGTTATCGTTGCTATAAACATCCTCATTGCAGTCGTTTCTGACTTTGAGAGCGCAGTTCGTGCATTTGGCACAACTTGGATTTCAACAGAAGGCGTTCTTCTCTATGGAGGATGGCACAACGTATTCAATGGAATTGCGGGACTTCTAAACATTTTTGTTATGACTGGTTGGTTTGGCATTTATGTTTCAAAGAAAAAGCAAGATATGCTTTGGCCAGACATGACATGGGTATTTATTATTTCTTATGACATTTGGAACTTCTGCTACACCTACAATTGCTTGCCAACTCACAGCTGGTATTGCGGACTTGCTTTGCTTTTGGCTCCTACCGTCGCAGGAATGATTTGGAACAAAGGTGGATGGATCCAAAACAGAGCAAACACACTCGCTTTATGGTGCATGTTTTGCCAAGTTGTTCCATTCTTTGCGAACGACTCAGTTTGCGCAGTACAAAGCGTAAATAACCCTGATGTTAACCTTGTTATTTCTTTGCTCGCGCTCTTCGCTAACATCGCAGCTTTGGGTTATGTTATTTATCGCAGCAAGAAACTTGGACGCAATCCTTACACGAACGAAATCTTCGTTGGAACTAAAGATTACGACAAAGCAATGTCTCGCCGCGAAGAAGAAGCGAACGCTTAAATCAAACTTATTAACGCTTAAAAAACAACTCCAAATGCAATTTTTAAGGCTCCCAAATTTTGGGAGCCTTATCTTTGTTTAACGGTGCCACTAAGGTTAATAAAGAGCACTTTATGTTAAAATTTTTCATCGTGTTTAAAGAAAGGTTTTTATGAAAGTAAAAGAGTGGCTAGGTCTTCTTGGCGTTGCAATAGCAGCATTCGTTTTTAATTGCTCTGAATTTATGCCGGTGGGTCTCCTGACCGACATTGGCGCAACATTTGCAACTTCAGAATCTCAAACTGGACTTTTAGTTTCTGTCTACGCATGGGCTGTTATGTTGCTAAGCGTTCCATTGATGATTGTTGGGACTCGCATAAACATGCGTCCTTTATTTCTAATAGTTTTAATCGTCTTTTTCATAGGTCAAGTTTTAACTGCATTTTCTATTAATTATTGGATGATGATGGCTTCACGTCTGGTAGTTGCATGCGCTCATTGCATATTTTGGGCAATTGGAGTACCTCTTTCTGTTCGTCTTGTTGATGAAAAACATGGCGCTTTAGCTCTTTCTGTATTTGAGGTCGGAGCCGCAGCGGCACTAGTTGTTGGAATGCCAATAGGAAGAGCGATAGGGCTTATAGTGGGTTGGAGAATGACATTTGGAATAGTTGCAATAATGTCTTTTATCCTCATTGTTTATGTCTTCTTCACATTGCCAAGCGTCAATAGCGAAGAAGCGTTTAAAATCAATCAAATTCCATCTTTGTTTAAAAACAAGGGCTTGGTTTCAATCTTTATTCAAACCGCGCTATATGCGTGGAGCTATTATGTTGGCTATAGCTACATAGAACCATTTTTGCTTCAAGCGGCAAACATGGATAAAGGGATCGTCACTTTAGCGCTTGCAATTTTTGGACTTGCGGGTGTAAGCGCTTGTTTGATGAGTTCTAAAATCTACCCAAAATTTCGCTTTAACGTAATAAAACTTGCTACCATTGGGGTGCCTCTTGCTTTAACTTTAATGGCACTTTTATACAATCTTCAAAACCCAACGATAATATTATTAATTTGCATTATTTGGGGAATCAGCGGATCCACTGTTGCAGTCGTTTATCAAGGTGAGATAATCAATGTTGCAGATGATGAAGAGCAAACGGTTGCGATGGCTTTTTTCTCGGGGATTTTTAACTTCGGAATTGGGTTTGGAGCTTTCCTTGGCGGGAAAGTCGTTGACGACTTTGGAATCTCGTCAGTTTGCGCAGCTGGTGCTCTAATTGGATTCTTTAGCATAGCCTTTTGCTTGCTAATTTTGCTAAAGCAATTGAAAAAATTTAAAGTTAAACTATAGAAAAAAGATATGAGTGAAAACTACGACATAAACAACCTTGTTAATATATGTGGTGAGCAAAAAACTGATGTTTTGATCTCTTACCTGAAAGAAATTTTAGAGATAAATAAATTTATAAACTTAACATCGATTCGTAATTTTGATGATGCTTTGCTTCTTCACATAGAAGACTCACTTTCTGCACTCCACGAATTTGAAAATGCGATCGAAGGTCCTTATCTAGACATGGGGTGTGGAGGAGGATTTCCTGGAGTTCCATTAGCGGTCGCAAGCGGCAGAGACACAACGCTAATCGATTCAAAAACTAAAAAAATTAACGCAATTATCAATGCAATTTTGAGTAATAACATCTCAAGCTTTGCAAAAATAACATTGCAGCCAATTCGAATTGAAGAGTTTAGCAAAAACCACAAGGAAGAATTTGCAATTGTGACTGCACGCGCTTTAAGCTCTCTTGCATCAATCATTGAACTTGCAAGTCCACTTCTCAAAATTGGAGGAACATTAATTTGTCTAAAAGGCAATCTGGATGAATCAGAATTACAACAAGCTGAAGAAATAAGAGATGATTTGGGCTACTCTGAATTTAACATTCGTAAGTTTTATTTAAGCGATGGTGTAACTTTTAGAGAAGTTTTGAGCATAAAAAAATTGAAAAACGCAAAAATCGACCTCCCAAGAAGAGATGGACAAGCTCAAAACTCCCCGTTAAACCCGAATAATCTTTAAAATAATAGAAAATATCATAAGTAGAATAATAAACTTTTAAGTTTTCGTTTATCTATTCATATAAATTAATTTTCTATCCTTTCTTTATCAATCTTTGTAAGTTAAAGATTTTTTGAAAGGATGAACTTAGATGCAAGATTGCCACATTGACAAAACTCGAAGAAAAGAAAATAGTAACAAATATAGGAAAGTTTCAAGATGCGCTATCACTTTTATAGTAATCGTCGCTTCAATTGCGCTCATCAACTCATTAAATTCAGAAAACGCTAATTCTTCAGCATTAAGTCCTCTAAGCACAAACACAAACATTGAACAAACAACTCAATTATCACAAGACTCTCAAGCTTACCTAACGAGGGGCGCACACTATAACTATTTTGGCGGAAGTGATTGCCCCTTCACAATAAATGGTGTTGTTGGGTATTGTGCTCAACCAATCCTCCCCGCTCCAGAAAATGGCGTTTACGCAAAAGAGGCATGCCCGTCTACCGCTTCGTGGAGATTAGACGACATTGCATCCATTCTCTATTATGGATATGGCGGACCTGGATTTGACGAGAGCATGTGGCCAAGCGATTGTTGCGGACAAGCTTGGACATCGAACCTTTATCGAGCGTGTACGCACGTCATGGTTGCAGATCGTGTTTACGCGCAAGGATCAAAGTCAGTTGAGGGGACGACAACAGAGTTTCAAGATTGGGCTTATTGGAATTTACTGGGAGTTAAAAAAGGAACAGGTGAGTGGGTAAACCAAAATGCGATGGCCTTCAAAATGGCAAGCAAAGGCACCCCTTATGGTTTCAAAGAAACGGTTTTTGCAATAAACACAACATCTACTGCCTCTCAAACTATTATTGGGTATGAATGGGTGGGAGATTTTGAAACGACAAAACAAAGCTCAAATGCATCAATTAGCAACGACAATTCTTGCTACTCTCTTAACGGTTCTATCTACTCAATTTACTCAGACCAAAATTGCACTAACAAGATTGCCGAGATAACTTCAAATGCGGACGGTTATATGAAGTCCTCCTCGTTCGGGAGATGCACGCTATACGTCAAAGAAACAAGTGCGCCTGAAGGCTATTCTCTCGACCCTACGATATATAGCGTTGACATTAAACCATCAGAAACTTCAAAATTAAATGGAGGTTTGATAACAGACTGCCCGCAAAACGACTCAACATGGCCAGGAATTAAGAAAGTTGACAAAGAAACAGATGAAGCCTCCCCCCTAGGCTCGGGCACTCTAGAAGGTGCACAATTCACGATTAAATTTTGGGCTCAGCACAATGCAGACACAACTTCAACCCCAACGAGAAAATGGGTGATAGAAACTGACTCAAATGGCGAGGCTCAATTTAACAATGAATACCTCGTTGAAGGGGACAACTTTTACTATTCAAATGAAGGGAAAATAACTTTTCCTTTGGGTACGATAACGATAGAAGAAACGAAAGCGCCAGAAGGCTACTTGCGCGATGAAAATGTCTATGTTCAACAAATAACATCGCAAGGAACTTTAGAAAACGTAAATTTGCTTAACGAAAGCGTTATAGATCAACAAAGCAAACGTGGAGACATAGAATTTGTCAAAGTTGACGCAGACTCAATGAAACGCCTCTCAGAAATTCCATTTTTAATAACTTCGAAAACGAGTGGAGAGTCCCATGTTATCGTAACCGACGAAAATGGGCATGTTAACACTTCCAATTCATGGACTTCCCACTCTTTAAACACCAATGCAAATAACGAAGCTCTTATGCTGGCTGAAGATAAAACATGCTCTGTCGACGAAACGAAATTAACTAGCGATGCGGGAGTTTGGTTTGGAACGAACGCAAATGGCAGCGTTGCCCCAATCAATGATAATTTATGCGCTCTTCCTTATGACACCTACACGATAGAAGAATTAGAAGTTGAAAAAAACAAAGATTTAAACAAGGTTTCAATTGAAGTGACAATTAAAAGAGATAATGTGACTCTCGACCTTGGAACTTTAGATGATAATCCAATCGATGATCCAATTGAAGAGCCGCCTCAAGAACAAAGCGAAACAATCAATGTTTTTCCACAAACAGGCGACCTAATTAGTTTTCTTCTCTTGCTTGTTTGCATCGCTACTTTTATTTCCTTAGTTTCCTTACTCATTTTTAAGAAGAAAAGAGAGATGCGCGCACGTTTTACAAAAAGAAACAAAAAAACAATGTGGAAATATCCTTATTAGGAAAGCTAAGAAGCGATCACGCACATAAATCTTAATGTTATGGGATAATCAAAAAAGTAAAATCGTGTTTAATAAGAGAGGAAGTTCACTAAATGAAAACGATTATCCCAGCAGCAGGACTTGGCACAAGATTTTTGCCTATAACTAAAGCTATTCCAAAAGAGATGCTCCCGGTCGGCGGAAAACCTGCAATTCAATGGAATGTTGAAGAAGGTCTTAAAGTTTCAAATAGTGTTGTCATCATAAATTCGCGCGAGAAAAAAGCAATAGAAGAGCATTTCTCGCCTAATGAAAAATTGGTTGAGCATCTTAAATCTAAAGGAAAAGATGACCTCGCAAATGCTGTTGAGGATGCAGGAAATCTAAACGTTGAATATGTCTATCAAGATGAAGCGCTCGGGCTCGGACATGCAATTTTGTGTGCAAGTGAAAAAATAGAAGGTGAGCCTTTCTTTGTTTCGCTGGGAGATGTTATCGTCCCAGATTATAAAATGTTGCCTAAAATGAAAGAAGTAAGTGATGCGCATGGAGGTGCTAGCGTCATTGCTGTTATGCCAGTTCCTGATGATCAAGTTAACCGTTTCGGAGTCATTGGAGGGCAAGAGATCGAAAAAGGCGTATATAAAGTCAATGAAATGGTTGAAAAACCAGCTCTTGAAGATGCCCCTAGCAACCTTTCAATTTTTGGAAGATATCTATTAACCCCTAAAGTGATAGAATTGTTAAAATCCACAAAACCAGGAGTTGGAGGAGAGATTCAATTGACTGATGCGCTTATTGAACTTCTTGAATATGAAGA
>CAVAIA010000003.1:0-31867 GCA_963588595.1 bacterium
TCTGGCACTTATTTTCATTCACTGTTTCCCCAGGTAAACGGAAGTCTGGCACCAATTGGCCTTCCCCAGGAAAAAGTAAGTCTGGCACCAATTTGCAAACTGTGATAATTTAAGTCTGGCACCAATTTACCAAAACAAGGAGACGCACGCAAGAACATGAAATTTTGGACACAAAGAAGAGCTAATGTCATGCTCGCCTTCGTTGGCGCTTGCTGGGGACTTTCCTATATAACAATGAAATTTGTTATGGAAGAGATGACTCCTTATTGGATGGCTAGCATTCGTTTTACTATCGCATTTTTAACAGTTGGATTCATCTTTAACAAGAAGATGAGAAAGACAAACAAAGATGTCATTAAAGCTGCTTTAATCGTTGGAGCGGCTGATGCTGGAATATTTCTTTTTCTCCTTCAGGGATTGAAATACACAACCGCGACAAACGCTGGTTTTTTGTGTGCTACTTCGGTAGTTTTGGTCCCTGTCTTGCACGCAATTGCAACGCGAAAGTTGCCTAACGCAAAGGTCTTCATTTGTTGCATGATCGCGCTCGTAGGCATTTTTTGCATGACGGTTAAGGACAACCTTCAAATCAGCATTTATGACCTTTGGTGCCTAGCTAGCGCGTTTTGCTATGCTGCATGGGTTCTTTCCACCAGTCACTTTACAAAAAGGGTCGACGGCCTCTTGCTTGGAATTTGGCAGCTAGGTTTTACTGCTCTCTACCTTTTAATTTTTGCAATCTCCACAGAAAGCCCATGTCTGCCAACTAGCGAAATTGGATGGTTAAATCTACTTGTCATGTCACTATTTTGCACAGCTCTATGCTTTGTATTGCAAACAGTAGCTCAAAAATACACAACGCCGGAAATCGCAAGTTTAATGTTTTGTTTAGAACCAATTTCATCAGCGTTTTTTGGATTTATCTTCTTTAAAGAAATTGTTGGGGCTCAAGGATACTTAGGAGCTGCACTTATTCTCCTTGCAGTGGTATTATCTACATTAAGCAAAAAAACTACTAGGGACTCTTTTGCAGGAGATGAATAAGAATGCTGGATAACATCAAATGCGTAATTTTCGATAACGACGGAACGATCGCTGACACGCGAGACATTATTTTGCCAAGCATGCGCCACACAACAAAGAAAGTCTTAGGCAAAGTTTGGCCAGATGAAGTCTACTCTTCTCAAGTTGGAATTCCTTTGCAAGACCAAGTTGGGCTTTACACGGATGATCCTAACAAGCAAAAAGAAATGATCATTTCATATCGTGAATATAACGAACTTTATCACGATAAAAAAATTAAAAAATTTCAAGGTTGCAAGGAAGCTCTTGAGGAGATAAAAAAAAGCGGGCTTACCTTGGCTGTTGCAACTTCAAAACTTAGAACAATTTGCGAGCGAGGTTTAAAAATTCTCGAAATTGATAACCTCATGAGCGAAATAATTGGAGCGGAAGACACCGAAAAACACAAACCTCATGGCGACCCAATTTTATTTGCTGCCAAAAAATTAGGCTTTAAGCCAAGAGAGTGCGCTTATGTTGGAGATGCACCTTTCGACATTCAAGCAGCTAAGGATGCAAATGTGACAGCCATAGGTGTCAGTTGGGGATTTTTTGAAAAGGACATTCTTAAAAAAGAAGGCGCAGACTACATTTGTGAATCGTTTAGTGAACTTACAAATTTACTTTGCTAAAAGGGGAAGAAAAAAATGGCAGAACAGACAAGTCAAAACAAATACACATTTAACAGAGAAGAAGCTTACTCACTAATTTTGTCGGGCATGCACAAATTCTTTCCTGATGACCATCCAGAATTAGAATTTGTCGTCGGTTTGTCTGGAGGGATAGACTCAGCGCTTGTTGCATTTCTTGCAAAAGAGGCATTCGGAAAGAACCGAGTTCACGGCCTAATTTTGCCTACAAACACAACAAGCGAGGAGTCAGTAAACCTTGCTCTAGAACTAGCCAAAAACTTAGAAATTGATGCTCAAGGCGTTCCCATTGGCAAATTAAATGACGAGTTTATAGAAAATTTTGAGCACAATTTAAATTGCAAACTCAACTCAACAACTCGTGGAAACATATCAGCTCGCCTTCGAATGATCGCTCTTATGACAGCTTCAAATGAGTTTGGATGGTGCGTCTTAAACACGGGAAACAGAACAGAATCGATGCTTGGATATTGCACACTTTTTGGAGACACTGTTGGCGCATTTTCCCCGATTGGAGACCTTTTTAAAACTGAAGTCTATCTAATCGCTGAATATGCAAATTTATTGTCACAAAGCCGTGATGGGCAAATCGCAATACCTGATCGGATTTGCGCACGTCCCGCAACTGCAGAGCTTGTTGAAGGACAAACGGACGAACAAGAGCTTGGAGCTAGCTACGCATGCATTGACAGAATTTTATATGGGACATTTGCGCAAGAATTATCTCTAGACACACTCGTTTCCTTTGGATTCGACAAAAACGTTGTTAATAACATAGTTCAGCGAGCGAATGTGAATAACTTTAAAATGAAATATTATGCTCCCCACCCAATCGTACACCCTGAATTTCATCAAATGTAAGTTAAGACAACGAGTTTATCGATTATTTTTTAATTAAAATTTATTCATGGAAAATTCAACTAACAAGGCGGAGAGCAAACTAAGAAATTTAAACATACCTCATGCACTTTTCGACTTTTTAATTATAGTAATAGCGTACATTCTTGCATTTTTACACACTTATCTAGTCACATATCTCCTCATACCAGACAGCTTTTCTCAAAAGCTCTTAGGAGTGGTTCCAACAACGCCAACAAATATGAGCTTTTTCGCAATTGCAGTCATAACGTTGCCACTAGTCTTGCGAAGGTCATTTCCAAAAATTTGCTTGTTTTTGTGCCTCGTCTCTCTTTATGTTGTCCAATTAATCGCAAAAGACCTAGAAGTTTCATTTATCCCATTATTGATCGCTTTATCGTCTCTTTGCAGTAAAAGAAATTTGACAGAGTCATTCATCTTCTCGATCCTATCAATCATCTCCGAAATCATCTTAAATCTAACAATGGAGAGAACAATATTATCAAATTTCTTCCTCTTCCAAAATGTTGCGCTTTTAGTCGCATTTGCTGGAATCGGAATCGCATTGAGAACTAGCAAAGATCTGATCGCTTCTGCAAATTTAAGAACTATTGAAACCGAAAGAGCATCGAGAGCAACCTCGCAAAAAAGATTAGAGGAAGAAAGAGTTGCTATTGCTAGAGAACTCCACGATATAACAGCACACTCTCTTTCAGCTATTTCAATTCAAGCGGCTGCGTGCGAAGCCCAAATAGACCAAAACATTGATGAAGCCAAGAAAACTATTTCATTGATTAGAAGAATTTCTAAAAACTCTTTGGCAGAGATCCGACATATGATCGGAGTTTTGAGAGATGAGTCAGCAGAAGAAATCGGAGCCGAGCTCGCGCCATCAATGGGCACGGAATCATTAGGAGAGGTTCAAGAATATTTAAAAGCTGCTGGCGTTAAATGCAAAATAGATTTCAACAACTACGACTCAAAACTAGTTCCGGCCTACGTCGATATAGCGATTTTTGGAATTTGTCGCGAAGCTGCAACTAACATCGTCAAACACGCACATGCAAATAATACAAGCATTAACATCCAAATTGTGAATGCACAAGACTCTCAAGAAGATGAAGCAAAAAAAACGAAGCACAATTATGTTTCACTAACGATTACTGACGATGGGGTTGGGCTTCCCAAAGATTATAAAAGTGGAGATGGACATGGTGTTGAAGGAATGGGAGAGCGTGTTTTTGCTCTCGGAGGCACATTTTCAATCCAAAACAAAGAAGAGTATCACGGGACAGAAATCATTGCAACGTTCCCGCTAAAAAATGAAAATTAATAAGGATTTTGAAAACTAAGTTTTTGGAGGACATTTAGATGCTTCATGAAGACTATATAATGAGACAACTCTTGGCATTTTTTCAAGTGCTGGCAAATTCCAGGTCAAACGCTCTAACTAAAAAAGACATGATTGGTCAAGCTGAAACTTTAGAAAGTCTTGTTGGAGAGACGAGCGGTCTTGGCTCGGATATGTTGTTAAAACTATCTCCTGAATCGATTTCCACCATTTTAAGGTCAACAGGAGTCGATCCTCAAATTACAGAGTTTATGGCTCATAGTCTCCTTCAAGCAGGAAAATATAGACAGGCGACAGGAGATGAGGAAATTGGAGAACTTCGCGAACAGCAAGCGATCGCGATCTCAAAGGAGTTTGGCTTTGATTTGGATGTCACTTTAGAAGATTTCTTAGAAGCAAACAAACCAACTCAAGATTGATTTTGTTATCATGAAACCTAGGTAGTTTACTTTCTAAGATAATTTAAACCTTAAACTTTGGAGGTAACGATGTCCAACGGAAAAAAATCTTGCGTGTTTCAAGGCGTTGCAACCGCTCTAATCACTCCTTTCAAAAATGGAAAGATTGACTTTGATAGTTTTTCAAAATTCATAGATTGGCAAATTGAATCGGGTGTGGACGCTCTTGTTGTGTGTGGAACAACAGGCGAAGGCTCAACTCTTAGCGATGAAGAACACCGCGAGTGCATCAAGTTTGTTGTTGACAAAACAAATGGACGCGTGCCCGTTATCGCGGGAACGGGCTCTAACGATGGAGCATATGCAATCGACCTGTCAAAAGGTGCATGTGAGCTTGGCGCTGATGCGCTTTTAGTGGTAACCCCCTACTACAACAAGGCAACTCAAGATGGGCTCGTCGAGCTTTTCACTAAAATTTCTTTGAATAGCACCCTTCCAATTATCCTATATAACGTCCCTTCAAGAACAGCGCTAAACATTGAACCTGCAACATATAAAAAGCTATGTGACCTTGATAACATCGTTGGAATTAAAGAAGCGAATGGTAACATTGCATCCGTTGCTGAAACATTAAGTTTGGTTGGAGACTCACTTGACATCTATTCGGGAAACGATGACTCGATAACCGCAATAATGAGCCTTGGAGGAAAAGGAGTTATTTCAGTTCTGTCGAACGTGATTCCTAAAGAAACTTGCGAGATTGCGCACGCCGCTCTTAAAGGAGATTTCAAAACATCTGCAAATCTTCAAGTCAAATATTTCGATCTTTGCAAAGCTCTATTTTCGGAAGTAAATCCAATCCCTGTTAAAGCTGCATGCGCTAAGATGGGATTTTGTGAAAATTCCTTAAGATTACCATTAACGCCAATGAGCAAAGATAAAGAGAAAGTTCTATTTGACGTTATGAAAAAACATGGAGTTATATAAATGACAAACATAATTCTTGTCGGTTCATGTGGGAGGATGGGCAAAAAAGTTATCGAGGCAATTGAAGCGAGCGAAGACTTCAACTTAGTTTTTGGCGCGGATCCCTCCCTTAAAACATCTCTTAGCGATTGCAAAGTCAAAGGAGATTTTCTGATCGACTTTTCAACTCACACAACCGCATTTGAGATTGCTAACTTCATAGAAAAAAACAAGATTCCTGCTGTTATAGCAACAACCGGTCACACGCAAGAAGAAGTTGACGCATTAAAGAAAGCTAGCGAGGTTTCTCCAATTTTCTTCGCAGGAAATATGAGCATTGGAGTTGGTCTAACTGCTAAACTAGCATGTGAAGTTGCGAAAACTTTCAAAGACGCAGATTGTGAAATAGTTGAAACTCACCATAATAAAAAAATGGATTCGCCCTCTGGCACGGCTCTTATGATCGCAAATGCAATTCTAAAAGAGCGCGGATTCGGAAAAATTGTCACAAACAGAGATGGATTTTCAAAAAGAGAGGCAGGAGATGTTGGCATATCGTCAATCAGAAGAGGCAACGTTGTTGGTGAACATAGCGTCATCTTTGACACTGGCACCCAATCGATAGAGATAAAACACACATCTCAAGACAGGATGCTTTTTGCAGAAGGCGCCCTCAATGCGACTAAATTCTTAGAAGGTAAGGAAAAAGGTCTCTATGACATGGAGGATTTGCTTTGCGAATAGAATTCACGAAAATGCAAGGTTGCGCAAATGACTACATCTATATAGATTGCCTTGGCGCAATGGACTTTGACCCTTCCGACCTCAGCAAAAAAATGTCTCCTAGACACTTCTCTGTTGGCGCCGATGGTCTTGTTTGCATTTGCAAAAGTGAAGTCGCCGACGCAAAAATGAGAATGTTTAACTTGGATGGCAGTGAAGGACAAATGTGCGGAAACGCAATTCGTTGCGTTGGAAAATATCTAGTTGACAGCAAAATTTGCACCTCTAAAACTTTAAAGATAGAAACCCTAAGCGGAATTAAAACCTTGAGCGACTTTACTTTTGACGAAAATGGAAAAGTTGACAAAGTCACTGTGGACATGGGAAAAGCATCATTTTCTCCAAAAGATATCCCTATCTCTCAAGACGAGGAAGCAATAGAACAAACCATGGAAATAGACGGGACTAAGTGGAAATTTAGCGCTCTTAGCGTCGGGAATCCGCATTGCGTAGTTGTGACCAAATCTATAGATGTCCTTGATCTAGAAAAGATTGGTCCTAAATTTGAAAATAACCCTCTTTTTCCAAAGAGAACCAACACAGAATTTGTTGAAGTCTTATCAAATGATCATCTAAAAATGCGCGTTTGGGAAAGAGGAAGTGGAGAAACTTACGCGTGTGGCACTGGAGCATGCGCAAGCGTCGCTTCATGCATAAAAAATGGACTTTGCCTCGCTAACAGCGAAATCAAAGTCAATCTTATAGGGGGAACTCTAACTATAAAATGCGACGATAACTTCAATATTTTGATGACTGGACCTGCAAAGAAAATCTATGAAGGAGTATATTTTTATGACGTTGAAAATTAAGATGAATGAAAATTTTAAGTCCTTTAAAGACAACTATCTATTTGTGGAGTGTGCGAACAGAATCAAGGAGTATGAAAAAACGCATGAAAACTCAAAAATAATAAAGTTGAGCATAGGGGATGTTACTCGCCCACTTCCCAAAGTTGCAATTGATGCACTTCATGCAGCAGTTGACGAGCAAGCAAGCCAAGACACGTTTAAAGGCTACGCGCCAGAAGCTGGATATGACTTTTCAAGACAAGCGGTGAGTGACTATTACAAAAGACGTTCAATTGACATATCAAAGGATGAAATTTTCATCTCTGATGGCGCGAAAAGCGATTGTGGAAACGTCCTTGACTTGCTTGGAAACAACCAAATCTATGTCCCCGATCCAGTTTATCCCGTCTACGTCGACTCAAATATTATGAAGGGCAACGAAATTTCCTATCTTTCGGGTTCAATTGAAAATGATTTCGCGCCTTTGCCGAATGACAATATAATAGAAGGCTCGATCATCTACATATGCTCGCCTAACAACCCTACAGGAAGCGTCTACACAAAAGAGAAATTGAAGACTTGGGTTGATTTTGCGAACGAAAAGGGCTGCCTTATCATTTTCGATTCTGCATACGAAGCATTCGTTGGTAAAGGTTTGCCTCGTTCCATCTTCGAGATTGAAGGAGCAAGAAATTGCTCAATAGAGATTTGCTCACTTTCTAAAACCGCAGGTTTCACAGGAACTCGATTCGGGTGGATGATTTTGCCTTTTGAGCTTGAAGCATGTGACATGAACCTAAATAAAACATGGGCAAGAAGACAATCAACACGTTTTAATGGAGTGCCCTACGTTGTTCAAAGGAGTGCAAGCGCAGCTTTAAGCGAGGATGGGATGCGCACATGCATGGAAAATATCGCTTACTACAAAGAAAATGCAAAAATTCTTGGCGATTTTCTTCAAAAGAAAGGTTACAAATTCACAGGCGGGGTCAACTCGCCTTATATATGGATGCAAACTAAAGACTCAATGCCTAGCTGGGATTTCTTCGATTTGCTTTTAAACGAAGCACAAATCGCGGGAACTCCTGGAGTTGGGTTTGGAAAACAAGGAGAAGGGTTTTTTAGAATAACTTCTTTTGGCAAACGCGAAGATTACATAGAAGCAATATCTAGATTGGAGAGTGTGCTTTAAATGCTACACAAAAATCTTGACATCAATGAAAAAGGACATCTAACTTTCGCAGGTCTCGACACGATTGAGCTTGCAAAAAAATTTGGCACTCCTGCATATCTAATAGATGAAGATATGATCATTGAAAACTTTAAAACATATCAAGTTGCTATGGATAAATTTTTCACAAAAGGTTCAAAGCCACTTTTCGCAAGCAAAGCTCTTTGTTATTCAGGAATTTATCGTTTAATTAAAGAGCTGGATGGATGCATAGATGTGGTTTCACCAGGAGAACTTTATTGCGCTTCACAAGCTGGGTTTAATATGGAAAATGCGTTTTTTCATGGGTCTAACAAAACAAATGCTGACATTTCTTTCGCTTTAGAAGAAAACATTGGTTATTTCGTTGTTGACAATGCATTCGAACTTGAAGAAATTAACAAACAAGCCGAAAGCCTTGGGAAAAAACAAAAGATTCTTCTTAGAATAACGCCCGGAATAGACCCTCACACTCATGCCAAAATCAACACTGGAAAAGTTGACTCTAAATTCGGCGCACCAATAGAGACTGGAGACGCTGAGGCGCTATTTTTAAAAGCTTATGAATCGAAAAACATCGATGTTCGTGGGTTCCATTGTCATATAGGATCTCAAATTTTTGAAATAGAGCCATTTAGCGATGCTGCAAGAATCATGCTTGAGTTTATATCTCTCTTGAATAAGAAATACAACTTTGTAAGCGAGTTTTTAAACTTAGGAGGCGGGTTTGGAGTCCGCTACACAAAAAATGACCCTGAAATCAACTATGAAGAGAGAATTGAAAAGCTATCGAGTGAAATCAAGTCACATTGCGAAGAGCTTAATATAGCGCAACCAAAAATTCTTATGGAGCCAGGCAGATCTATCGTTGCGGCGGCTGGTTGCACAATATATGAAGTGGGGTCAACAAAGGAGATTAAAGGATTTAAGAATTATGCCAGCGTTGATGGAGGGATGACTGACAACCCAAGATATGCTCTTTATGAATCACCCTACACTTGCTATCTAGCAAATAGAATGAACGATGATGTAAATTTCACTTGCACTATTGCAGGAAGGTGTTGCGAGAGCGGAGATATCATTCAAGAAAATGTAGATATTCCAAAACCAAAACGTGGCGATATACTCGCTGTTCTTTGCACTGGCGCTTACAACTACTCAATGGCTTCAAACTACAACAAAGTTCCCAGGCCTCCTATTATCGCGATTAGGGATTCAAAAGCAAAAATTGCAGTTAGAAGAGAAACTTACGCAGATTTATGTGCCTTGGACTCTCTAGACTAGCCCCTTCTCCTTCAGGGAGAATTCACCTTGGAAACATATTCTCGTTTCTTATAACATGGGCAGACGCTAGGTCAAAAGGCAATAGAGTCATCTTTAGAATGGACGACCTTGATGAGCGTTGCAAAAATAAAGAGGCTCAAAACACTCTTATAAGCGATTTGAAGTGGCTCGGAATAGAGTGGGACGGCATAATCGTATATCAAAGTGAGAGGGTAAAAATCTACGAAGAAGCCTTTAATCACTTAAAGAAAAAAAATATGCTATACCCATGCTTTTGTTCAAGAGCAGATATTCACGCAGCTAGCGCACCTCATGCCTCAGATGGAACGCCAATATATTCTGGCAAATGCAAGCATCTAGACCCAAGTCAAGTCGAACATTTAAAGGAACGCAAAAAGTTTTCTTATAGAATTTCGGTGCCAGACTTAAATGTGACGATCCACGACGAAATCTTTGGAGACTTTAATCAAAATTTGGAAAACGATTGCGGAGATTTCATCGTTAGAAGAAGCGATGGCGTTTTCGCTTATCAACTAACAAGCACAATCGACGACATTGAGATGGGAATTACACGAATCGTTAGAGGATGCGATCTTTTGCCTTCAACTCCAAGACAAGTTTGGCTCGCAAATGTGATTAACGCTTCCCCTCAAACGCAAATCAAATACGCACATTTGCCCATGTTAATAAATGAAAAAGGGCAGCGATTAGCTAAGCGTGATAAATCCCTTGATCTCGGTTTTATGAAGCAAGAAGGATTTAGCGCAGCTAAAATTCGAGGGATTATTGCAAAACTTGCTGGTTTTATCAATGATGATGCTGATCTTTCAACAGAAGAGTTCTTAAAAATCTTTGATCTCGATTCTTTAAAAACGCTAGGTTCAAAAATTTCAATATCTTCTATTTAGCGTTTATTAAAATTTAGTAAAAACAATAAATCCATTTATTACATTTAAAAAATTCCGATGACTACTCTTTCAATTTGAGATAAAATTTATTTATATTGGCAAAGCGTCAATAGATGTTTGCAGTGCCATCTGCGGGCAGTTGTTTTTTTAATCAAATCGGAGGGATCCTTATGGCAGTTGGAAAAGTTAAATGGTTCAATGGTGAGAAAGGTTACGGCTTTATCTCAATGGAAGGAAGTGACGATCTTTTTGTGCACTTCTCAGAAATCCAGATGGATGGATATCGAACCTTAAAAGAAGACCAAAATGTCGAGTTCGACGTTGTCGATGGTAACGACGGAAAGCTTCAAGCCGCAAACGTAAGAGTTGTAGACTAGAGCTTTAAAATTTTCTGCTATTTATTCTGCGAGGGTCTGCGCCCTCGTTTTTTTTATTCTCAACAAATATGAAAACTTATGGAAATTCTTTTCGAATCTATAATAGACGCACTTAAAGACACGCTCTACTTAGCGCCTTTCCTCTATTTAACTTATGTTGTGATGGAATGGCTAGAGACAAAAACTGAAGCTTTCTCAAATCAAAAGATTAGGAGCGCAGGAAGGCTCGGACCAATTATTGGTTCGATTTGCGGGCTATTTCCTCAATGCGGATTTTCAGCAACGGCAGCAACTCTCTATTCTGGTCGCGTTATAACAAGAGGAACTTTGATCGCAGTTTTTCTAGCAACGTCCGACGAAATGCTGCCAATATTTATCGCCAAAACAGTTCCATTAAATGAAATCATCCAACTATTAATCATCAAATTCACGATAGGCGTTATAGCAGGCTACACAATTGACATCATCTTGACCGTAACCAACAGAAAATCGACTAAAAATAAGATTCATCAACTTTGCGAACAGGCTCATTGTGAGTGTGAGAAAACGTCATCTAACTTAAAACCAAGTTCCGATAACGCCACCACTCAAAGAAGAAAATATTTGCCGATTTTCAAAGCAGCATTCACTCACACAATTAAGGTAATAGCTTTCGTTTTTGTAATAACTCTAGTCATCAATTTCATCATATCTCTCATAGGAGAAGACACCTTAAGGTCAATATTCAAACAAAATGAATATCAAATGGTGATTATAAGCGCGATATTCGGTTTGATCCCTAATTGCGCTGCGAGCGTTGCTATCGCAGATCTTTGGGTCGATGGAGTTCTTTGCTATGCAGCCATGCTCTCAGGTCTTCTCTCCTCTGCAGGAGTTGGAATTCTAGTCCTTTTGCACACAAATAAAGAACCAAAAAGAAACGCTGCTATCTTGATAACACTCGTTTCAATAAGCGTTATTTGTGGCTTTATTGCAATAGCGTTAGGCGCTTAAGATTAGCGCCTAACTTAAAAACTCACTTATTTTGAGGTGTTATACCCTGGAACAGCGTGTTTAACTCTAGCTGCTTCTTCTGCTCTCTTTCCATCATTGAAACGGTCAAGAGTTCCAACTAGATAACCAGTTATGCGCCTAATCCTTTCAAAGTTAGGATTTCCATCACCCTCTTTTCTTCCGCACTTAGGGCAAACGTCGTTTATGATTCCGTTATATCCGCAAACTGGGTCTCTATCAACAGGATGGTTAACTGAACCATATCCAATTCCGCTCTCCTTCATATGGCGAATAACAGCCTCAAACGCATCCAGATTCTCCGTTGGGTCTCCATCAAGCTCAATATAAGAGATGTGACCAGCGTTTGTTAGAGCATGATAAGGAGCTTCAATCTCAATTTTTGTGAATGCATCCTCGTCAAAATAGACAGGAACATGAAAACCATTAGTGTAAAAGTCTCTTGAGGTGACTCCTTCGATTTCGCCAAAACGCTCGCGATCCATTTTCACAAAACGCCCGCTCAATCCTTCTGCTGGAGTGGCAATTATTCCATAATTTAGACCTTCTTCCTCAGAAATCTTGTCAGTGTAGGCACGCATGTGACCAATGATTTCAAGACCTAGCCTTTGTGATTCAACGCTTTGCCCATGATGTTTTCCTGTTAGCGCAACTAAACACTCAGCTAAACCTATAAACCCAATCGACAAAGTTCCATGTTTTAGAACTTCTCTAACCTCATCATCAGGTTTCAACTTTTCTGAGTCGATCCAAACTCCTTGACCCATCAAAAATGGCATATTGTAGACGTGTTTTCTGCATTGAATTTCAAAGCGCTCATCAAGTTGACGTTTAACCAAATCAAGCTCATGATCCAAAAGATCAAAGAAAAGATCCTTGTCTCCCTTTGCGCGAATGCCAAGGCGAGGCAAGTTGATGCTCGTAAATGACAAATTACCACGTCCGGGCGTTATCTCGCGGGACTTGTCATAAACATTTCCAATGACGCGAGTTCTGCATCCCATGTAGGCAATCTCAGTTTCGGGAGTCCCTTTGTGATATTGCAAGTTAAATGGAGCATCCAAGAAGCTGAAATTAGGAAATAACCTCTTTGCGCTGCAACGCATTGCAAGCTTAAACAAGTCGTAATTTGGATCTGACTCGTTATAATTAACGCCCTCTTTAACGCGGAAAATTTGAACTGGGAAAATTGGAGTCTCACCATTTCCTAAACCTTGCTCAGTTGCTAACAACATATTTTTAATGACCATTCGTCCCTCAGGGCTTGTGTCCATTCCATAATTGATGCTGCTAAATGGAGTTTGGGCACCAGCGCGCGAATGCATCGTGTTTAAGTTGTGAACAAGCGCCTCCATTCCTTGGAAAGTTGTTCTATCTGTGTCAAGGCGAGCATTCCTAGTTGCATACTCCATAACCTTAGAAACAACTTTTTCATCTATATTTTCTTGGAGCAAACCCTCTTTAACAGCTTCTAGATAATCAGGCGCAGATTCCAAACTCGCTATCTCGCCGGTCTTAACTTCAACTTCTGCTAGCAAGTTTTCAGTAAAAGTTCTTGGATCTTCTAAATCTGTCAATAAATCGAGAGCTTCAGCGAGATGTTTTTTATAAAGACGACGATAAGTCTTTTTAACGCCTTCAGCCAAACCATAATCAAAGTCACAGATCGCTTGACCGCCATGTTGATCATTTTGATTAGATTGAATCGCGATGCAAGCTAGAGCGCAATAACTCGCAATGTCATTTGGCTCTCTTAAAACGCCATGTCCCGTGCAAAAACCGCCACGGAAAAGTTTTCTTAACTCAATTTGGCAACAAGTTGTTGTTAGAGTGTAGAAATCCATGTCGTGGATGTGAATGTCACCAGTTCTATGGGCAGATGCAAACTCCGGATCGATAACGCACATCTCATAAAATTGTTTTGACGCCTCAGATCCATATTTAAGCATAGTTCCCATAGCAGTGTCCGCATCTATATTTGCATTTTCCCTCTTCATATCGCTGTCAGTCGCTTTAGTGAAAGTTATGTCTTTTAAGGTTCTCATTAACCTCGAATTGACGTTCCTAACGCGACTTCTCTCCGCTCGATAAAGAATATATGACTTGGCAGTTTGTGAAAATCCGCTTTCTATCAATGCTTCTTCAACAAGGTCTTGGACGCCTTCAACCGTTGGAATTCCCTCAATTGCGCCTCCGATGATTTTAGCCATAACCAAATTAGCAACGTCTCTAGAAACCTGCCTATTTTGCATAGCACCGCTGCCCAAAAACGCTTTTTCGACTGCGTCTACAATTTTTTCCAAGTCAAAGTCGACGACACGCCCGTCTCTTTTTTGAATTGTTGTCGGCACACAAACTTGGTTTGTCTTTTGCTCTGTTTTAATTTCGTCTATTGCCATTTTTTTTAAATTCCTTTCTTATCAACAATCCATAAATTTTAAAAATTAATCACAAACTGCGAACTTTTTTGCACTACACAAGTTATCCACAGATTATCGTTAATTTACTAGATGTTGTAGATCCCTCTATTTAGCGACTTAATATATTGTAGTGCAACAAGACTCAATTCTTTTGAGAATTTGAAAATTTATATATTTTTAAAACAAAAGGTATAATCATAAACCACAAGTAAATACATTTTTATAAACCTCAAAATTTAAAAGAAACTAAAAAGGGAAAAATGAGCGTTAAATATTCAAGCCCAGAAAACAAAAGTAGCAAAAATCAAGCGCCCTTTCAGCCTCGCAAAATGACAAGAGACGAGATCGTTAGAGAATATGATGCCCAAAATTCAGAAAGGGCAAGAAATGCTCGCTTAAAGGCGCAAGAGTCAGCTCAAAACTTCCGCGCTCGCAAAGAAGTTGAAAAGCAACGCGCGTCGAGAATTGCAGCATTTGATGCAATTAGAAAAGAAAAAGAAGAAGTTTCAGCAAAGAAAAGAGAATTGGACAGGGAGCACGATGCTGCTGAAGCTCGTCTCGAAGCAGGGCGAAAAACGCAAAAGGCACTCGATGAGGCAACTTATAGAACGCCTGAAGTCCTCTCGTCAAAGGAATATCAAGCAAAAACGAGAAAAAGCTTTGAACAATATGAGCGCGAAAGACAAGCAAGAGACCCATATTCCTCTAAACGCGTTAGCAACAACAACAGAATTGTTATTGATGCACGAGGAACGATCGACTCTCGCGCATTCGATGAAAAACAAATTATCTCAAGGAAGGCGATTGACGACAGGGACAAGCACGACCCCTTTATTTCAACAACTCTTTCAAGCAATCGCTGGAAAACAAAGAAGCAACAACAAGAAGTTATTAGTCAAGGGAATGGCAAAACAAAGAGTTCCTTAAACTTTTCGGACGAAGATAACAAAGGAGGGTTTTCGTCTCTACCGCAATTCGTCAAAGTTGCCATCCCAATCATTGTCATTTTAATAATTATTCTAATTTTTATCTTTGTTCGTGGATAAAAACAAAGGTTAGAACTTTAGAAATATTTGGCATTAAAAATCAAAATAAGTTATAATTTTAAGTCGCATCAGCAAAGACGCATTTGGGTCGTTAGCTCAGTTGGTAGAGCAGGGGACTTTTAATCCCAAGGTCGCGGGTTCGATTCCCTCACGACCCACCATTTTGTTGGGGTATCGTCCAACGGCAGGACTCTGGTTTTTGGTGCCAGCTATCTAGGTTCGAATCCTGGTACCCCAGCCATTTTTAATTTAAGGATTCTAAAGCGCTAAATGGCGCCTCTTTAAAAAACTAAATTCAAACTAATTCAATTCGCTTCTTACAGCTGCGTCTGGGTTTATAGACATAGACTCAAAACGATTTTGCATAAAGTCGTTATCGAAATATGTTGCATAAAAGTTTGAAATGGGAGTTTCAATAATCTCGTTAGTCTCGCCATAAGCTATTCTCATATACCAACAATCGAGAGCTTGAAGCGTCATTATGGCGTTTACCAACATTAATATTGCGCAAACGCTCGTCAAAGTGTATCTTAAATTCCATGGAATTTTGTTAATCATCCTAACAATCCCTGGCATAGCAACACGCAACCAAAAAGTTCCCAAAACGCCCCACATACACATAAAGGACAAACAAGTCCGACCTCCGAAAAAGGAAAATGGATAGCTTGAATAATCCCATGCCACCGCGCCAAAAGCATATTGCATAAAATAACTAACGAAAACTTCAAAAAGCCCGCCGATAATTCCGCTACTAACAAAAATGACAGGAAAGGGTTGCTTATGGAGGCGATTGAGGATTATCGTCATCAAAACTGCACCGAAACCATAGATTGGCGAGAATGGACCGAATAAAAGACCTGCCCTATCTTGAATCTCTCCTGGGACAACGACAACAAAATGATAGATTAGCTCAATTACCAAACCTATAAATGAACAAAGAACGAAAATCCAAAACAGATTGAAGAAATTTATCTCAATTGCTCCCTTGCCTGTCTCATCAAAACCCAGCGTTCCCTTAACTTGTTCATCTCGCCAAATCTCGTCTTGTTCTTTTCTTTCTTGCGCACGCTCCGCGCTAAGAGATGGGTCAAGGTAAATTTGCATTGCGACCAAAATTAAAACACCTAAGATATAAGTTATAATTTGAAAACTTATCCCTTGAGTCATGACGAAGGTTATGAGCTCAACGCCAATCGAGCCATATATAACGTAGATCGTTCTTGCTGCTAACTTCCTCTTGTTTAATATCAACAAAACAAACAAGGCGCAATAGAGAGCTGAAACGACTATTGTCATCAACCAATATATAAAAAGACAAATGTTGTAGCTCATCCCCATCATCGCCGTTTTGCCAGATGAGGCATCCATCGTGAAAGTGTAGAAAGAATAAAAAGAGTCGAAGACGCTGACTAAGAAGTAAAGAACAACAACAACCGCGAAAATTCTTAAGGCAAGAGGCAATCCTTTGTCTCTATTTTTATGATTAAACAACCCACTTGCAGGTTTTTTGATAACCTGTGATGCCATCTAAAAACTAATTGCCTTTATTGATTATCTTTTTTAAATCTGCAACTTTTCTTCTTGAAACTGGGATTGTCTCTTCGACATCCTTCAGCTTCAATGCGCATGTTCCACTCTTATTTATCAACTCTTGCGCGAATGTTAGATTAACAAGATAACTTCTGTGAACTCGCATAAATCCACATCCATCCAATTCTTTTTCGAGGGAAGAAAGACTCTTTGGAGAAAAGAACTTTCCTTTGACAGAGTCAACATATGCATAATCGTCGCGAGCTAAGCAATAGCGGACTTCTTCCAACCCCAAATATAATTTCTTTCCCCTGTGTTCACAAGTGATTTGCTTATTTTTAATTGCCTTTTTTTGCAAGTTGATTTGCTTTTGAACAGAATCTATTGCTTTTTTTAGCCTTGGCAAAGCAACAGGTTTTAGAAGATAATCTGTGGCTTTGACCTCGAATGCGTCTATTGCAAACTCGCTATAAGCGCTAACAAAAACGACACATGGAGGGCTCTTTAAGGTTCTTAGAGCGCCAGCGAGTTTAAGCCCACTTGCATCAGGCATGTTAATGTCTAAAAACATAACGTCGCAAGGCACTTCTTGAAGCGTCTTTATCGCCTCAGCAGCGCTTGCTGCCTCCCCAACAGTTTTTACATTTCCGCACTCTTCGAGTAAAAACTTTAGCTCGTCACGAGCAGGACTTTCGTCATCAACGATAATTGCGCTTAGCAAAAAGTTCTCCTTTTAAAGAAAGACAAAAAACCAAAACATTTAAATAAAACATCAAATGGTGCCCGGAGTGGGAGTCGAACCCACACGCCCGTAAGGACATCGGTTTTTGAGACCGACGCGTCTGCCATTCCGCCACCCGGGCAAAGCTTAAAACCAAAATCAAGCGAACGTATTATACTTCTAAATTTGCCTTCGGTCAAGATCTAAAATGAGTCTATCAACTCTTAAATTATCCATTTTATCAACCGTGAACGTAACAACAACCTCTTCCTCCCCGTTCACTTTAGAAACGCAAGTCATATCTCCCTCAGCAGGAATCCTATCAAAGAGCTTAAGAACAAGACCTGCAACAGTTTCAACGTCCTTTGACCCATCAATTTCAAAACCTATAATGTCAGCCAATTCATTTATAGGGGTTTTCCCCTCTATAATGAAACTTCCATCTTCTTGTTGCTTAAAAGTCTCATCTCCTTCATGGCGATATTCATCATCAATCCTGCCGACAATTTGTTCTATTACGTCATCGAGCGTCACTATCCCTGCTGTTCCTCCATGCTCGTCGACAACTGCGCAAATTTCAGTTCTATTGCTCGAAAACTCCTTGATAATCTTTGAAATATAGCAAGTCTCAGGAAGAGCGATTAGCTCTCTAATCTTCCAATCTTGCATCTCGGTTTTTGCAGCATCGAAGTCCATCAAATCCTTGACGTGGACAAAACCTTTAAGATGATCAGCATCCCCATCACAAACAGGATATCTTGAGAAGGAATATTGCTTGATAATGTTTAAATTGCTCTCTGGCGAGTCGTTGATGTCAAGGAAAATAACGTCGGGTCTTGGAGTCATAACATCAGCAGCATCTTTTATTCCTAAATCCAAAACGTTGTCAACAAACTCATTTTCTTCTGGATTGATCAGACCACTCTCCGTTGACTCATCGACCAAAAGCTTGATCTCGTCGCCCGTGTAGACATCATGTTCGTCCGCTGGATCATGCCCCATCAATTTAACGACCCCATTGGTTATAGAGTTAAAAAGCCACATGATTGGATAAGTTATCTTGTAAAAAGCGATTAGAGGACGCGATGTGTGAAGCGCATAAGCTTCAGTTGAAAAAATTGCCATAGATTTAGGGATAAGCTCTCCAACAACAACGTGGAGCGTTGTCATCAAAAAATAACCCACAGCGATAGCGATGACACTAAGGATAGATTCAGGGATTCCCAAAATGGCGAATAATGGTCGCAAAAGTGCCGCAAAAACTGGCTCGCCTAGCCAACCCAACGCAAGAGAGGCTAGCGTGATGCCAAGTTGGCATGCGGAAAGATAGGCGTTAACGTTCGTTACGATCTCATATGCAGCAGCTGCTCCCGCCTTCCCCTCTTCTTTTGCTAACTCAATTTGAGATTTTCTAACTCGAACAATAGAAAACTCAGCTATGACAAAAAAAGCGTTCATAGCCAAGAATAAGACAACTAAGAATAAATTAAGAGCAACTAAAAGACCGTCCACTAGCTTGTCACGCCCTTAAGGTAGCGATCAATTGAATGTTTTGTTATGTCAGAGCGATTTATCACTCCAATTATTTTACCTGAATCCGTTATTGGAATTTTCTTTAGATGGTAATCCGATAATATCCTGCATATTCTATCCATGGAATCAGTTTTCTCTGCGCAAATGCAATTATTAACACACAAATCTCCAACCTTGAGTTGCATTAGATACTTCATTTTCTCATCAACTTGAGTGTGTTCGATGCTAGCAAGGCACATAAGAGCGAGAGGATCATCAGTCCTTGAAGTTGTCTTTGACAAGCGTTTCAAAAAATCTCCATCGCTGAAAAACCCTATTGGAGTTTTGTCTTTATCAACAACAGGCGCCCCACTAATTCTTTTCTCGACGAACATAGAAAGAGCGCTTTCTACTGTTTGATTTTTATCTAGACAATAAACATTTTCTTTCATGATCTCTGAGATCAATTGAGCATTTTCCTCAGCACTCAATTTTGAAATAAAACTTTGAGCTTCGGGCGATTGAGAAGGCCTTTGCTTCTTTATCAAAATAAAGGAAGCGATTAAAACAAGAAGTATAAGCGCAGAAAGGGTGAAATACCCAACGTTGATGCCTGTTAAAGTTGATTGTGTTGGACTTTGATAAGAAGAAGTTGCGCTCTCAACGATTGCTGTGATTGAAACTATAACAGCAGTTCCCAAAGAAGCTGCGACTGTTCTAAGAGTGCTTTGAACGCTTGTTGCGTGAGGGGCTAGCGAATCGTCCAAAGAAGCCATTCCCCAAGTCGTCGCAGTCATATTATGAAGCGCGATTCCGAATTGACGCACAACGAAAATTCCAGCAACGAGCCAAGGAGTTCCGTCGATTGGCATCAACCCAAAGCAAAAGTTCGCGACCAAAAACAACGCTAAGCCACAAAGAATAATTCCTCTCGCTCCCCTTTTGTCATACCATCTGCCAGCCCAAACGTTAACAGCTGCAGAAAGAAGAGCGCCAGGAAGGATCGTGAGTCCGCTGACAAATGAGTCATAGCCCAAAACAGTTTGAATATAAATTGGCATTAAAATTCCAGAGATTGTTACACCTGCCTGCGCAACCATACCAATTATGGTTGCGAGCCTAAAGTTCCTTGACTTCAAAACTCTAATTTCAAGCATTGGGTGCTCAAGCTTTGTTTGCCTCTTGCAAAAAATAATCACGAACAAAATTCCTAGAACCATCAATGCTGCGTCTATTACAGTAAGCCCGGTGCTTCCAAAAATGGAAAGACCATATAGCAAAAATCCAAGACCTAAAGTTGAAAGAACAACGCTTGGAACGTCCAAAAAGACTTTGTTTGCTGTCTTTGGTTTCTTGCCATCAACATAAAAAATTCCAAGAATTGCAAAAACAACACAAAGGGCAGCCATTCCCCAAAACATGATGTGCCAACCAACATATGCGACTAAAAATCCGCTTAAAGAAGGACCGATCGCTGGTGCACACGCAAAAACAGTCCCGACAATCCCCATAGCTGTCCCTCTATGTTCGATCGGAAACGTTATTAACATAACGCTCATGCTCATGGGCATCATAATGCCCGCACCGATCGCTTGCACTAATCTTCCTGCCAGCAAAATCTCAAATGTTGGACCCCACGCGCAAAAGGCGCTGCCGAATGAAAAAATTCCCATCGAAAAAACGAAAAGTGCACGAGTCGAAAACTTCTCTTGCATGTAGGCGGTAATCGGGATCATAACAGCGTTAACTAGCAAAAAGCCCGTCGTTAGCCATTGCACGGTTGTTGCATCAACGCCAAACTCTCGCATAATTGTTGGAAGCGCTGGGCTAATAAAAGTTTGATTTAAGATTGTTGTAAATGAGCCAAAGACGATAATGGCGACCATTATCGTCGTTTTCTTTGAAAGTCCAAACAAGACTTATTCCACTTCCTCTCGATTAAATTTACCAAATCAATTTAAGTCTGGCACTAATTTTAAACCTAATTGATTTTTTGAACGGCAAATTAATCATTTGCGCTCATGCTTAAGTTTGTCTCGCCTCTCCAACGCAACAAATAATTTTCAATTAGATCGAGAATAAAAGACACTATCAATCCGATAATCATCAATACAAAAATGCAAGCCATAACTCTTTTTATTTGGAAAAATGACGTTGCATAAGTTACCATCCAGCCAAGACCACTTGATGCGCCAATGTATTCACCTATGATTGCACCGACCACGCAAACATTCGCGCCGATTTTCACACCTGTCATTATCCACGGCATGCTCGTTGGAATAACAATGTGCAGCAAAATTTGCAGCTTTGAGGCACCAAGAAGAGTTGCAGATTCGATTAAATGTTGATCTATATTCTTAATCGCATTATAAGTTGAAAAGAATACATTAAAAAAGACCATCAGTCCAGCCAAAACTACCTTAGACATAAAACCAAGACCAAACCATAAAATATAGAGAGGAGCAAGGGTTAGTTGCGGAATGCTTTGCAAAACAGAAATTATAGGAACGAAAACCTTGCCAAAAATTTTAAATTGGCTAAAGATGACTCCCAAAGAAACGCCTGCTATAGTTCCATACAACAAACCGCTGTAAGCCTCATTGACAGTCGTAGTCATATGCATCCACATATCACCCGATGCACTAAACTCAACAAGATCTTCTAAAATCTCGCTTGGATAACTTGTGTAAAATGCGATCTTTACATTGTTAGAAGCAATAAGCTCCCAAACCAAAAGCAATGCCAATATAAAAAGAAACCTTATAAATGAAGGCGCTAATCTAGAGTTTTTTAGTTTTGTTCTCATAGTAAGTTTTCCCATATTCTATTTCGAAATCCAACAAGTTTTCTTTAGCTAATCTATCCTCAATCTCTTTTTTACGCTCGTCTTGCTCGACCGCGTTAACTGTTCCTTTCAATCCATCAACAATATCCTTTGACATTTCAAAAGGGAACCCAGCAACAAGCTCGTTTTCTCCCCATTTAGCTTTATATCTTGTTCCAGAGCACAATAAAGAAATGTTTAAGTCCTTTTTTGCAAAAGGCGTCATTGTTGCCTCAACACATAAAGCTTGATTTCCCGAAATGTTAAAGTTCCCGTTTAACCCAAATTGAAAAGTGTATCCTTGGACAAGCCTCATCATTTCTCTGCTATTTGAAAAAACCATGACGACATCAGGTTCACTTTCAAATTTAGAAAGAGGCTTTATAACAATTGCTTGCATATCGTGCTTAAAGATTGGAGTTTGCATGGCAACTTTTGATGCCACTTGGACGTCTTTAAACAAGCCCAAAGAAAATCCAGACTTACCTTCGAAATACTCTTGCCTTGCGTCAACGAAGCCAAGAGCCCTGCTAGATCCTGGGCATCCACTTGTTTCTTTTGTCAATATAATCTCTTTTCCAAGTGATGCGCCTTTAACAGCATTGCAATAAGACAAGGGTTTCTTTGGTATGACTCCTGAATAATTACGCGTCAAACTTTGAGAAGTAAGCATTTTTACGCCCACAACGCCTCTTGTCAAAACGAGCAAACTTTCAAGTTCAAAAGAAATTTGTTGAAATGAATTCATCGTAGGTCTCATTAAAACGACAACACATCGTCTTTTTCTATCGACAAATAGACTTGATCTCCGATATCTAGACCTCTTAAGGCTTTACTAACTTTGTCGACCGACATCTCTTTACCACTCTCTAAAAGGACAAAATAACGCGTCATGCTCCCTTGCAATATCGAGTTGACAACTTTCCCATAAGAAGTCAAATTATCCTTTGCAAGCTCGAAAGGCCTATCCGAAATTTTTATAACTTCTGGTCTTATAGCAACAGATCCTCTGACGTCTTGATTGAAATTAACTTTCATCTCGTCAGAACTTAGCACGTTATAATTTCCTATGAACCTCGCTGCATACTCAGTTTTCGGATGAATATAAATTTCATTAGGAGTGCCACTTTGCTCAATCACTCCATCATTAAACATGTGAATTGTGTCAGACATCCTCATTGCTTCCTCTTGGTCATGAGTAACAAAAACTGTTGTCATTCCCAATTTTTGATGGATCTTTTTCAAATGAACCTGCAACTCTTTTCTCAATTTCGCGTCGATGGCACTAAATGGCTCATCTAAAAGCAAAACCTTTGGTTGCATAATCAATGCTCGAGCAAGAGCGGCTCTTTGTTGTTCTCCGCCAGATAATTGGTTAGGGAACTTGTCAAGGTGGTCATTTAAATCAACGATCGAAGCAACTTCATTGACCCGTTTATCGATTTCGTCTTTTGAAACCTTTTTCATTCGAAGCCCAAAAGAAATATTGTCGTAGAGCCTCATCGTCGGGAATAAGCTATATTGTTGAAAAACCATACTGATCCCTCTCGAACGTGCAGGGACCGTAGTTATGTCCGTACCATCTAAAAATATACTTCCGTCGTCAATCGTTTCAAGACCAGCCAAACATCTCAACATGGTCGTTTTTCCACAACCAGAGGACCCGAGGAAGGTGACAAACTCACCTTCCTCGATTGAAATACTAACGTCTTTTAAAACTGATTTATCGCCAAAAGATTTTTTGATGTTGCTTAACTTAATGTAACTCAAAATAAACTTCTACTTTACGTTCTTAACAAAAGACATATCAACCACGTCAGCATAAGCTATGTCGCTTTTAATAAGTCCAGTCTTTTTGCACATGTTGACAACCGCCTTTTGTCCTTCTTCAGAAACCATTCCATCGCTCGAGAATTTATCTCTAACTAAAGCAACCTCTTTAGCAATAATATCCTGCTCAAGACTTCCAAATGAAGGCTTCAAACTCGCTGCAACTTCATCATCGCTGTGATTCGAAATCCATTTTTGAGCCTCAATGATTGCATTAACAACTTTTTGGCAAACTTCAGGGTTCTCCTGAGCGTACTTAGTCGTCGTGCAAATCATTTCAGCTGGAAAGTCTGACGACCCAAGATATTTCTCACATTGATCAGCTTGAGTCGTGTCTGCCAAAAGATTATATTCAAAGTCGCCAAGAGCAGGTAAATTCGACATATTAACAAAAGCAGCAGCAACCTCTCCATTGACCAATGCCTGCATTCCAGCACTTTGATCCGAGACCTGAAGTAAAGTAACATCCTTGCTCACGTCAAGTCCTGCTTCCTCAAGAACACTCGTCGTGAAAGCATATGGAGCTGAACCAGCGTCAGAAGCATAAATTGCTTGTCCTTTTAGCTGGCTAACGTCGGTTATGTCTTTCTTTGAAATAAACCCATAAATTCTTGTCTTTAGCATTGTTGCTAAAACTTTAGATTCCATTCCCTGTTCTTGAGCAACTAATAGTGGCTCTTGAGAAAGCATGCTAAATTGACAATCACCAGCATGCATGGCTTGAAATCCTTTAGGCCCGCCAGGGGAAGTAAATTCAACTTCGAGACCTTGATTCTCGAAAAAGCCCTCTGATTTTGCAATGTAGACAGGAGCCCAGCTCACCGTGCTAATCGCAGAAATCTTGACCTTTGTCTTTTCGGAGCTTGTTTGCGATGAAGTGCTAGAATTGCTCGAGTTCGAAGAACATCCAGGCAAAAAACCGACGCACAACAATAAACACAATCCGATCGCAAAAAATTTCCTTACCAACTTCATAATACATCCTTTCATAAAAAACTAACATAATGCTAAATTTAAGCATTTAAATATTACTACTCCTTAAAAAAAAAGGAAGATTTTAAATTTCACTAAATTAATTTTACACTCCCCTGAAAAGATGGCCCGTTGTGGTTGAAGGCAAGCGCTTCTTTGGCGGGGAATTTAGAGCCTCTTTAAAGCGAGATAGGATTCTAAATAGGCAATCTTCGTCCAAAAAAGTTGAATCAATCATAAATCGGCTAACGCCTGCATCAATGAGTTCGCATAAGTTTGGGGAAAGATCGATGTCAACGCTGTTATAAATGGTTGACCTGCCAAAACAATCGCTAACGACAGGAAACTCAAAATCTTTTCTGTCTTTTAGCCAATGAGGCACTTTTCTTCTTTTGCAATTTGGACAATTCTCATTGCAATGCCCCTCAGTCATTAAAACGCAATGCTCGCAAGTCATAAGGCGTTGTCTTCCGAAGGCAAAAATTCCAACCTCGCTATTAATTTTTTGAGATATGTCTTTAATTTGACCAAAATTTAATTCTGGAGATAACCACAAGACTTCTGGCGCAACCTTGTTTACCAAAGAAACGCTCGCATCGTTTGTGACGGGGAAAAATTGACCGATTTCTAGCCTTGAGCCTGCGGCAATAGCTTGAAAAATTGAGGCTGCGTCCTCGCAATAGAAGTTCTCTCCTTCCTCAAACTTATCCTCAAAGTTTAAATTCAATTTATTTTCCCTTGAGCTGCCTTGAGCGTCATGATTGACTAAAGGCATCATTAAAGCGATGTCATTTGGATAAGTTGATTGGTCAGATTCTGACTTTAAACACCCTTTTCTTTCCCCAAAACCTTTCTTTAAATTTTTTACAGGAACATAAACTAAAGCTCCATTCTTTTTCGCAACTCGCGCCATGCTTGGGTTTGTTGCAATTACGCATATCTTCGCCTCATTTTCTTTATCGTCTTTCGAGCTTGAGACTAAATTGTTAAAGTTCTCAAAAACTATTTTCTTTGCATTGTTAAATTGATAACCATTAGAATTTTTTTTCAAGATTTTTTGTTTTAGCGCCTCAAGCGCCTCAGTCCTTAAATGGTGAATTGAAGAAAAGCCAATTCCCACTCCTTCATCTAAATCAATGTCGATCGCTTTTAACTTAAAATCTGTGTTTCCCAAACGGTCAAAATGCTCTTTGACCTCGGCGGACGTTATAGTCTTCGTTCTCGCTTTTTCTACAACATCACCTTTAACAATCGCGCTTATCTCTTTGGATGGACATTCAACATAGATTTCTAATGGGGTGCCAATTCTCATCTTCACTTTTGCGTTAATTTCAACTTTAGGTTTTAAGAAACTCTCTTCAAAAGAGCTCTTAGAATCCCTTATTTTAAAAACTCTATCCTTAACTCTCACATCTTTACAATCAACGCTTGTTAGAACCTTGATTGATTTGTCTTTTAAATCAATTTGCTCAATTTTAATCGGCGTTTGACCACGCTTTGTCCAAATGTTTATCAAATCTCCAAGACAAACATCACTTTGCGTTTCAATGACGAGCTCAACCTCATCTTCTCCAAAAATCTTTTTACTCTTAACGCGCCCAACGAACACGCCACGGTTATTTGGACGGTCATAGCTCATCATGTTATTCCCACGCTCGCCCAAAATAAGTCCATTTGTGAAACCGCGTGAAAAAGAAGCTTTCAATCTCTCACGTTGCTTCTTGGTCGGGACAGCCGAATTTCCTTTTTTAATGGAATCTAGAACTTCACGATAAACTTTAGTCACAGCAAAGACATATTCAGCAGACTTCATCCGCCCTTCAATCTTTAGGCTGTCAACTCCTATCTTTGAAAAATCGCCCAAATTATCAATTGTGCACATGTCTTTAGGAGACAAAAGATAAGGGCCCTTGACTTCGGGGCAATTGACTTCCTTTTTGTTTTCAGTAGACAAAAGTTTATAAGGCAAGCGACAAGCTTGGGCGCAAAGCCCTCTATTTGCCGACCTTGCTCCAATCATTGAACTTAACAAACATTGACCCGAATAGCAAACGCAAATTGCGCCATGAGCAAAACATTCAATCTCGATCCCTAACTTATGCGCCTCATTTGTTATCGCCACGATCTCTCCTAAAGTCAACTCTCGCGCGAGCGTTATTCTCTTAACACCGATAGAATGCGCTGCATGAACCCCAGAGACGGAATGAATGTTTGCTTGCGTTGAAACATGCACGAAGTCTTTACCTAAAGCTTTATTAATTTCAAATGCGATCCCGAGATCTTGCACAATAAAAGCATCAACCCCAGCTTTAGCTGCCACCTCAACCAATTTAAGAGCCTCTTTTATCTCTTTTGTTATAACGAGAGTGTTTAGAGTTAAAAAAACTTTAACTCCCCGCAAATGGCAATAGTCAACATATTCGCTCAAAGTTTTTGATGAAAAGTTTTCTGCTCCTCGCCTCGCGTTAAAGTTTTCGAGACCCAAATAAACAGCATCAGCGCCTGCCACAACAGCAGCGTTCAACGATTTTGGAGTCCCCGCAGGAGCGAGGAGCTCCGGAACTTTAAAGTTGTTAATTTTTTCCACGCTCTTTAAATTTATTTAGAAAAACTTTGCTAAAAACTATTTTTGAGTTTGACTCTTTGTTAATGACTCAATTTTTTCTTTTAGATAAGTGTCAGCATCTTGAACTTCTTTTATGGCGCTGTCATAAGCTTCTTGCGCAGACGCAATTGAAGATGCATTGTTAACAGACGCACTCGGGTTCTCCATCGAGCTAATAACGACATCGTTAACTTTATTCAACGCATCTTTTAAGGTTGCGCAAGCATTTTTATACTTATCACAACCCTCTTTGATTTCATCTGGCGCCTCAAGACTTTGCACCTTATCGAGAGCCTCATTTATAGAGTTCATGGCAATTTTTGCGTTGACTGTGTCTCCTGTTCCCAACGCTTTTGAATAATCATCGGCCTTTTGCGAAATCTCACTGGACAACGAATTTAAAGAAATCGCAAAGTCGCTCGCTTGAGTAATAGGATCCTTTTGTTGATTTTGTGTGTCAGCGGGAAGGAAATTGGAGCTACATCCCCCAAGAAGGATTGCCGAAAACATTAGACCAACAAAAAAAATAGCAAGAGTAAACTTTTTTAGATTCAAATTCTTAATTTTCATAAAAACACATCCTTTATAAATTTATATCATCCAGTATTAGAGTTTGAAGACGATGTCCCGCCACTTCTATTCGTCGAACTCCCATTGCTAGAATTGCTATTGCTGTTGCTGTTAGAGTTGCTATTGTTATTGTATTTATAACTATAGCTGCTCGACCAATAGCCACCTATATGGTTTTCAGAATCCGTGAAATTGGTTTGATAAGAAGGATTCGAAGCATCAAAGAATGCCTCATTTTGCCCTTTCAGGTAGTTATTTATAAAGACCGCAAACGCACTTTGAGAGGTCGAATAGCAACTCCTTGCATCTGAATAGTTCGTTGTCAAATCTCCCATCCAAAACGCTGCTGAAATTTGGGGAGTGACTCCAACCCACCAAGCGTCCTTATAATCGTCGGTTGTTCCAGATTTTCCAGCTGCAACTTGATAGGATGGTTTCGCTTCGATTCCTGTTCCGTCGTTTAAGACGCTTTTCATGCACTCAATTGCCGCATGAGCAACTTCAGCAGAAATCGCTTTCGTTCCCTTGGGATTAGAATTATCAACGAGAACTTTGCCACTAGCATCTGTTATCTTTAAAACGCACTCTGGCTCGTAATAAGTTCCGCCATTTGCGATGGCTGCAAAAGATGTTGCCATTTGCAATGGGGTAATTGATGCAACTCCAAGCGTTAGCGCTGGGACTTCAGGCAAATCAGAAGTTATGCCAAGCCGCCTTGCAACGTCGATCACCTTTGCAGGAGTGACAGAATTGCAAAGGCGGACGAATCCAGTGTTTGATGACACTGCCAAAGCGCTTTTTATGGAGCGCGTCCCATAGTTAGTGTTGTTATAGTTTGAAAT
Source organism: bacterium (assembly GCA_963588595.1). Lineage (GTDB taxonomy): Bacteria > Actinomycetota > Coriobacteriia > Coriobacteriales > Eggerthellaceae > Phoenicibacter. The sequence goes on from CAVAIA010000003.1 coordinate 28,519, forward strand.
AGTTGCTCCATTGATAGTCATCGTGGTCGAGCAATCAATCATTGTGTTAGGATTGATTCCAGCCTCCAGAGCTGCTATAAGCGTGAAAACCTTAAAGGTTGAGCCGACTTGGCGCCCGCTTGTTCCCTCACCAGTTACAAGATTGACCTCGCTTTCTTCATAGTTGCCCGTTCCATGAATGGCTTTTATATAGCCAGTTGAAGGCTCGACTGCAACGCTTGCAACTTCAAACCCAGACGATTTAGCTTTATTGTTGCTTGCATAGTCGAGATCCTCTTGCGCTTCTAAATCAAGCGTTGTTATAACATTTAATCCACTCCCAAACAAATCAGCCGAGGTGATGCCATATTTTTCAGCGTTGCTAGTCAATTGGTTTCTTGCATAACTTGTGAAATATGGATACATTTTAATCCCTTGACTAGAAGTTTCTGAAACGTTTAAAGTTATCTCTTGCGCCATGACAGCTTGCGCTTCTTCTGCCGTTATAACATTGTTCTCAGCCATTCTGGTTAAAACAATGTTTCGCCTGTTGACGCACGCCTCCATATTGTCGATTGGATTGTTATAGGTTGGAGATTGTGGGATTCCGATCAAAGTTGCAGCTTCATTTAAGTTAAGCTCTGAAGCACTCTTTGAAAAATAACGTTGAGAAGCAGCCTCAATGCCGTAAGCGCCGCTACCATAGTTGATCGTGTTTAGATAGAACAGCAAAATCTCATCTTTTGAATAAAGTTCTTCCATTTTAAGGGAGAGATAAATCTCGCGAACCTTTCTCTTGAAGGTTCTATCTTGCATTTCATCACTGATGACAGTGTTTCTTGCCAATTGCATAGTTATAGTGGAACCGCCCTCAAGACTGCTTCCAGTCAAATTTTTAAAAAACGCACGAGTTGTTCCATAAAGGTCAAAACCGTTATGAGAATAAAAACGCTCATCCTCAGTTGCAACTGTCCCCTTCTTAACGTAATCACAAATTTGATCAAGTTGAACTGGCTGCCTGTTTTCTAATTGAAATTCTGCAAGAACTGTCTCTCCATCGCTTGCAAACACTTTCGAGGTAGATGAATTGTTTAGAGAATCAAGATTTGAATAATCTGGAATGTCCTCTAGCCAGCTTGAACAAATAGAATAGACTCCAATGCCTAAAGCAACAAGAATTGCAAATAAAACTAAAAGGATCGTCAAAACACCACTTTTTATGTCATGCTTGCGAACGCCTTTTCGCTTTTTTAAAGCTCTAGAAGCCATTAAATATGAATTTCTCCTCTAATGTTTTTTTATGAGACATATTATAGCAAAATAGGTAAATCACTAATTTATAATAAGGCTAAGGGAAAATCATGAGTGCCAACAGCAAACATATAGCAAAAATGGTTGAGTTCTACGAGTCTGGCATAAAAACGGACTCGCAAAAATTGGGAGTTGAACTCGAGTATACCCTGGTTTATAAAAATTTTGACCAAGTTAAATATGATGACGAATTCGGTCAAAAATGGTTAATGGAGTCTCTAAAAGATAAATACCCAACTCCAATTTTGGACGAGGCAAATAATTTAATCGGAGTCAAGAACGACAGGGACTCTATAACTTTAGAACCCGCAGGTCAATTTGAATTGTCAGCTGGTCCATTCAATACAATCGATGAAGTTAAAGAAACTTTTTCGACTTTCGAAAACAAAATTGATGATTTAGTCACCCCTCATGGCATTGAAATGATTCCTGTTGGTTATCATCCAAAACTTAAAGCAGAGGAGTTGACGCTGATACCTAAGGTTAGATACTCTTTGATGAATCAATACTTCCTTGCCAATTCTCCAAAAGGAATTCGCATGATGAGAGCGACGGGATCAACGCAAGTTTCTATCGATTATTCAAGCGAGGAAGATTGCTTAAAAAAACTTAAATGCTCTTATATCCTAACCCCAATTTTCGCTTTGATTTGTGACAACACGCCAATTTTTGAAGGAAAATGTAGAACTCGTCATTTAATGAGAACGAAAGTTTGGGAAGATTGCGACCCAAGACGATGTGGGATTGTGCCAGGGGTTTTAGATGACGATTTCACTTTTGAAAAATATGCAACCTACGTCTTAAACACTAAAGCAATGTTTGAGATGGATGATGATAATAAAAATGGTCACTTGACTGACAAGACAACTTCCGAATGTTTCGGAGCTCGAGACATAAACTTTGAAGATTGCGCGAATGCCTCATCTCATCTTTTTAACGATGTTAGGTTGAAAAACTTTATCGAGATTCGCCCAGCTGACGCGCTTCCTCTTCCAATGATGCTTTCTTATGTTGCCTTAATTAAAGGAATTTTTTATGGGGATGGCAACGTTGATGAACTCTTAAACTACTTTGGAAAAGTTTCTGAAAATGATTTTAATGAAGCAAAAAAGTCACTCGAAAATTATGGTTTTGACGGCGAGATTTATGGAAAGAGTGTAAGTGCAATTTGCGAAAAAATTGTCTCACTCGCAAAAAATTCCTTACCAAACGAAGAAAAAGATTACCTAGACACAATTGAAAAAATTGTCTCAACGAAACAGACTTTAGCAAACACATCCTGCCCTCTTTAGGCTCCATTCTTTAATTCAATAAGTTTTCGAAGTTTTCTTATGATTCTTTTAAATTAGATTTTTGTCTGCAAATTGGTGCCAGACTTTGATTTACCTGGGAACTTTTGCTCTTTTTGCCAAACTACAAAGTTTGAAATAGCAAGCTCGAAACCGATCCTCGGATGGGCTCATTATCGGCGCAGCGTTACTTTTGCTCGGATTCGTTTCTCGTGGGAAAACCGCGTGAAAAATTAGTGCCTGACATACTTTTTTGGAGTGTTTAGAATCTCACACGGTAAATTGGTGCCAAACCTGTTTTTTCAAATAGGAAAATTGGTGCCAGACTTCCGTTTACCAGGGAACTTTTTACTGAAACAAGCATAACAAGCCCAAGTATCGCTGCGCGACAACGACGCTCGTGCAAGTTAAATCAGCGAGCTTGCTTATTTGCAATTTTTGTTGCTGGCAAAAACAAGTCTGGCACCGTTTTTCTTTCACTGTTTCCCCAGGTAAATCAAAGTCTGGCACCAATTTCCTTGCCCAAGTTTTAAACACAAAAAGTGTTAAAAAGCGAGCTCATAAACACAACTCGCATTTACAACAACGGCGCGAAGCGTTACTTTTGCCCGGATTCGTTTCTCGTGGGAAATTAGTGCCAGACTTCCGTTTACCAGGGAACTTTTTATACAAATAAGCATAATGAGCAGAAGTATCGCTGCGCGACAACGGTGCCCGTGCAAGTGTAATTATCGAGCTTGCTTATTTGCAATTTTTGTTGCTGGCAAAAC
>CAVAIA010000004.1:0-7847 GCA_963588595.1 bacterium
TCATTAGAGCTGTCAACCATAAGCGAAATCGCGCCACTCGAATCTTTATGCGTTGCAGGCATCTCAAAACTTCCAGAGGCGATTTCTTTTGCAGAAACTTTCCTGCCACTCGAAACAAAATCGTTCATCGTTTCAAAAGCAAAACTCGACGCTTTTTTGCCCTCAACTGAAGAATCCTCATTTGATAAAGTTGAGGCACTGTTAGAAGCAGCAAGTGCGGCTGTCACAGCTGTGCTAGTTGAAGCAACAATTTCTGCGATCGCTTGCATTTCAGCGTCAGTTACTATAACAAAATCGGCGGGAGTGATGTCGTCGCTCCCGGCGAGAAGCTTGGCTTGATCATTTTGCGAAAGATAATACTCTCCGCCTTTTTGAATGTTAGAAAGTGCAGACTCGATCATGCCGCTATTCTCATTTGACGAAAGAGAAGCTTTGCTCTTCTTGTCAGAATCATAAATATCAGGCCAGCTGCCATGTGCAATAGTCCAGCTTTTCTTGAAGAAAAGAAATTGCGCAACGATTGCAAATTCCGCATTTCCTCCAAATCGAATTCTTGGATCGCGTTTCTTCCCATAAAGCGGGTCAGTTTTCATCCTCCATTGGAACGCCAAAGAAAGACCGCCACTGCCACGAACGCCAGCTCCGACAACCTTTGCGATGCCAACACAAAGCGAAGCACTAACCCCAAGGTTGAACGCCAACATCAAGCTCTTATCAGGAGTGAATTTAAGGTTCTTAAAAATGTAGGCAATGCTATCAAGATATTGATCAGGAGTCACGCCCTCCGGATTCGATTGAAGCCCAAAGTGCATTCCAAAAGTCAAACCACCCGTTAGACTAACCTCAATGTAATATGGTATGCACCAAGCCATTTTTTGCCACGTTTTAGTGCCTGTGATTTGCGCTCCAAAAATAAATTCAAAATCTCCATCCCAAAGTTTTTTATCTTTTTTATATGCAAGGTCGGCAAAGGCTTGGAAGGATACATCAACCGTGACAACAGAAGTTGCCTTTGACGCTGTCTTTTTTCCGTTAGCCTTGCGAAGAGCGTTCATGTCTTTATAACCTTGAATTGCTGTTTTAAATGACTTGATTTTGGCTTCCGTTTGCGTCGCAATGCTACCGCGCGGTTGAGATCGCCAACTCGTGTCGCCTGTGTCAGCGTCAGGAGCATTCGAATACCTAAAACACTCGATGTCGAGCCCGAAAATAAAATAGCCGGCAGGGTCATATCTAAACATAATTGGCGCGCTTGGCATCCAGCAATTGAAATTTGCCTTCGACAAAAATCCAGGCAGCCCTTCAGGCAAAGGGACAACTAGACTATCGGGCTTGCGCAAGCCGTCCGTGTCAGCAGAAAGAGAGGTAAAAGAACCACCGTCATCACTTGTCGTCAACGATGAAGAATTAAAATAGTCAGAAGAATAGGGGCTTAAACATCCATCTCCCGTTGCGTTTCCTTGGTTAATCGGAGCTCTAAAAATGCAAAGCCCTGTTGCTATCGTGAAGAGCTTGGCATCATCGCCACTCTTATTTGGGTCGTTGATAATAAGGCTAAATGAGTCGCCTTCTTGCAAAGCGTCATTGCCCGTCGCCTTTAAAAATTCTTTCGTAAATGTAACTTTCTTAAATTCACCCGCCGCTGCCTCGATCGTTTGAGCGTCTGCTATTGAAGAATTCACACGAGATGAAGTGTTGCTCTTAGAGATTATTGGCAAAATCGAATATTTTCCGGCGGACGGAAAGTAAAGTTCTGCAACGAGATCATGCGAAACATCGTTTGCAGGAGATGAAGTGAACTCTTGATCGTTATATTGAATGTCCCAACCGTCGAATGAAATTTCGCGAAAGTAAGGCTTATCGTCGAGAGCACGCGTTGGAGCTTGCATAGCGAGAGAATCGATTATGTGCATGCGAGGAATAACAACCTCTCTGTTTCCGCTTTTTGTGAGTGTTATGCAAGCGTCAAACTCGAGATAGTCCCCAATTTGATCGGACTTAGTCGTTTTCGCAAGATCCTTCATGTCGAAAAAAGCGCAACCCTTATCGTCGGTTTTAACCTCGCTCTCTTTTTGGTTGTAAAGAGATTTAATGTGGACAGTGACGTCGCTAACGGTTGAAGTTTTCCCCTTTTCCGCATCATAAACAACAACGCAAAACTTGCCTGCAGGAACGTTTATTTTCATCGTTTCGTCAGCGTAAGCAACATTTTTCGCTCCTGGCATCCAAAATGTGTTTTTCTCTCCAACGACTGGCTCTAAGAAAAGGGAGCCCAGCGCCGTTGCTGCACATGTAACAAAAGCACGTCTTGAAATCCCAAACTTGCTCTCAGAAGACTGCCCAATTAAAACGTCGTCATTTAACTTGTCGTTTGGATTTTTGTTTACGCTCATTGATTCATCCCACCCTAAAATTTGATTTCGTGACATTAAAATTATAAGTTATTTATGCCACTAGGCGCCAAATCAACTGTGGATTTTTACACGCTCGTAATAGAGCTTTGCGCCCTTGATAGCATTTTCTTATACATTGAAATCGCCTTCTCATAATCCTGAAGCAAGGCTTGTTTTGACCTGTTGGAAGTGTCTAGCTTGCCCCAAGAACCCGCTCTATTCCATAAATCGCCTCGCGGAGGAACGATTTTAATCCCCCCTTGAAACCCGAAAATCCAGCGAAAGAATGTTGGCGAGAGTTGCACTTGAATTCTCAAATACCCTTTTTCAGGCGCTCCATGATCGTCAATAACAATATTTTCAAATTCGTGTTCATTGCCAAAGCGGTTATAGATCATATTCGCTTTGTTCCACGCAATTTCCAAGAAAAGCTCTGCAACATCTCCGCCCAACATGTCAAAAGTTTGCTTAGTTCTTTGAGCAATTGAGGCGCGCAACTGTTTTATTTCTTCATTTTCAACCGCATCAATTTCAGAAACAGATACGTCACGCATTCTGTCTAGACGTCTTGTCGAAACATGCCCATGACCCTCGTCTTCATCGCACCACATCTCAACGTAATAGTTGTCAAACGAATACACCAAATTCACAGGCGTCTCACAAATATAACTTCTGCCTTTTGTGTTAAACCGCCAAGTCTTGTTCTTCAAGTTCCAATTCACATAAATAAACTTAAGTTTCTTGCCCTTTGAAAGAGCCTCTGAAATTTTTTGCGAAGCATCCAAAACATCTGGATCGGATTCTCGCTTCCTTCTGTCAACAAAAACCGATTTCGTAATTTTATCTTGATCGTAAAACGAAAGGAGGCTGTCAAGCGAGTTGCTCAAGGTTCGCGATTGTTTTGCAGTTATAAACTTAGAAGCTCTGACGACATTTTGTAGCATTCTAATTTCAACATCGCTTAAAAGTGATTTTATGCACTTAAAGCCCTCGCTCTTTCCCCTGGAAGGAATCTCAATTTTCATTCCTAATGCAGCATTTTGCGCTATTGCATGAATGTCTTCTAAAACCGTTGGCTCACTCGGAACTTTTCCATCTTTTGCGCGAAAAGTTAAAATCTTTGCAATCTCGCTCGCCGTTAATCCATGCTTTGAATCGGTCGCAAAACGCAGCAGTTCTTGAACGCAAAGGAGTCGAGAACGCGCATCCGATGACCTTCCAACGTCACCAGGCAAGTCCTCTGCAATAATTCTTAATTCTTCATCTGATAACCTCATAAGTCTCCTTTAAAATTTTTAATAAAAAATTCTTTTGTCATTATAACGAAGACTTTTTAAAATGCAATTGGAGAATTGGTAGGTAAATTGGTGCCAGACTTTCGTTTACCTGGTAACTTTTTACATAAACAAGGATATCGAGCACAAGTATCGCTGCGCGGCAACGGTGCTCATGAAAGTAAAATCAGCGAGCTTGCTCTACAAAACTTTTGAGTTTGGAAATAAAGAAAGTATGGAAGCTTAAGTCTGGCACGTTTTTCTGAAATTTGGAAAATTGGTGCCAGACTTCCGTTTACCTGGGAACTTTTTATATTTTTTCACATTTACAAATGTAAAAAAGCAAGCTCGTGAACACTTCTCGCAAGGGCTCATTTATAGCGCAGCGTTACTTTTGCACGGAATCGTGCAAATTTAGAAAATCAGTGCCAGACTTTGTTTTGCCTGGGAACTTTTTACATAAACAAGGATATCGAGCACAAGTATCGCTGCGCGGCAACGGTGCTCATGAAAGTAAAATCAGCGAGCTTGCTCTACAAAACTTTTGAGTTTGGAAATAAAGAAAGTATGGAAGCTTAAGTCTGGCACGTTTTTCTGAAATTTGGAAAATTGGTGCCAGACTTCCGTTTACCTGGGAACTTTTTATATTTTTTCACATTTACAAATGTAAAAAAGCAAGCTGCTAGACTCCGCTCGCATGAGCCCTTTATTGGCGCAGCGTTACTTTTGCTCAGAATCATGCAAATTTGGAAATTCGTGCCAGACTCATAATGAACTAAAAATTTTTCAGTCATTATGCACTCTTAATTATTGACTAAATTCTACGAGACCGTAATATTAAAAAAGTCAAAAAGTTAAAAAGAAAGGAAAACCAAATGGCAAAACAAAGTTTCACTTCAGCATCGGCTAACAAGCTACTTAAAAAATTAGCCGACGACAGAGCAATGCTTCTAAGTCAAGAAGCAGAGGATTGCACATATAAATGCTTTAAAGATGAAGATCCTGAAATACCTGAATACGACTATGAGGAAACCACTAAACAAATTGAAGAAATTTACGAGAAAGAACGTAAAATTCGACATGCGATTCATCAATTCAACATGACGGCGACCCTAGAAGGCACAAACACAACAGTTGATGAAGCCTTAATTATGTTAGCTCAAATGTCAAGAAAATATGCACGTTTAGAGCGGTTAAGGATAAAAAAGCCTGTAACAAGACTCGGCGCTGCTTACCTTAAAAGTTCAGTCGAATTTGAATACGCGAACTTCAATGTAAAACAAACTCGCAAAGATTGTAAAAAACTAGAAAGTGAAATATTTGATCTTCAATTAAAGATTGACAATTGCAATCAAACCAAATCTTTTGAGATTGACTTGTAAGTAAAATATTGACTTACCGTGAGTGGATTTATAGCCTTGAAAATTGGATTCAACTGCAAAAAACAAACGTTTTGGTTACTTGATTATCGTTTAGAGTTATAAGTAATTTGTAGTTTGTTGAACGTTAATGTTCTAGAGTTGATTAAATAAAAGATTACTTTAAAAGTAACAGGAAAGCCTCTTTCCTGCATCCACTCAAAAAACTTACCTGATCTTGCTTGCAAGCGAGCCTTGTGAGAAGAAAGGGCTAACGCGGAAGTTCGGTTTTAGGCGTTAATTAGTGCCAGACTTCGTTTTACCTGCGGTTTCTTTCTTATTTCCAAACATAAAAATTTGAAAAGGAAATTGGTGCCAGACTTTGTTTTACCTGGTAACTTTCTGAAATTTTACACATTTACAAATGTAAAAGAGCAAGCTCGTGAACACTTCTCGCAAGAGCTCATTTGTGGCGCAGCGTTACTTTTGCCCTGCTTCTTCTTTTGTTGGAAAATTAGTGCCAGACTTCGTTTTGCCTGGGAACTTTTTACATAAACAAGCATCTCGAGCACAAGTAACGCTGCGCGGCAACGGTGCTCATGAAAGTAAAATCAGCGAGCTTGCTCTACAAAACTTTTGAGTTTGGAAATAAAGAAAGTATGGAAGCTTAAGTCTGGCACCGATTACCAAAATTCACCGCGAACACCTTGTGTCCGCGCATATTCCCAAGTTACATCGTTCCATGAAGTTTCATCATACTTATTAAAAGGAATAGCGCGAATGCTAAAACCGTCATAAACTTCTGACCACTCAGCTAACAGCATCTCTCCAGTGCCTATCGGTTGCAAATTTCCGCCATATACAGACATGGTGTCACATCCCCAAATTTCAAATTCATTACCGTTAAATTCATTTTTGCGATGAAAAACTTTTTCTACAGGTGTGTGACCAACAATTTGTTTAAGATTGTTCGCAGGATTTGTTGATAGCTCGCACAAATCCGCCCAAAGTGGGCTCGGCTCGTCAAAACCACCTCTAGCGTGCCCAACAGTGTAAAGCACTTTCCAATTCCTGGGCTTTTGGTTCAAAATTGAATTGATAACATCAGCAAACTCTTCAGCGCTCCATTGAGAATTTCGCCGATAACCCTTCAAATATTTTTCAGCCCATCTTTGGACAACTCCAGCATGCGTACACAACCAATTCCCAACTGTTGTCGCAACTTTAACTTCAAGTTGGCCCATTAAAATCTTTGAAACTTGCGATATGTTTGCGAAATGTGTTCCCGGTCCTTCGATCCCTTTAATATAACAATAATCGTGGTTGCCCAACAAAACATCGACGATGATTCCACTTTCCCTTTTTTGCTTCACCCAATCCGCAAAAAATTGCATTACTGAAATCTCGGATGAATCACTCGCATACCAATCATTAACGGCATCCCCTAAAAACACAACGCGTTTCGCGCCATAATCCAACATATTTTGTTCAACCTGCGGCAATATAAACTTCTGCTTTAAATGCAAATCACCCACGATTAATGTTGTTTCCATACAAATTACCTCTCTAGATCAATCACCTAATAACATCTAAGATGTTAAAAGTTTCCCACTCTCTCCAATTTCTCCGTTTGTTAGGCTTAACACCTTTAAAAAAATCCATCACTTCCTCAATAGATATGGGCGCATAGTTGTTCGCATCAACCCCCACGTCATAACGCAAATCGCCGTTCGCCCTGTTCCACAGGTTATACTCAACGCTAGAGTGGATATGCCCATGCAGATGAATTGAACCGTGACTTAGCGCCGGCCAATCAAGCATCGGATAGTGACAACAAGCAAGTTTAGAGCCGTCTTCAAGTTTAATATTAAGAACCAACGGCTCTAAAATAAAAGTTCCTTCATTCTCTGGTTTGCCCCAATCCTTATCGTGATTACCTTTCACGAGGTGAACGTTCTTGCACTTAATACGCTTGCGCACCCGCTTAGCCTCCTCAACGGTCGTTCGAAACGAAAAGTCACCTAGATGATAAAGAACGTCATCCTTTTTAACCCTTTCGTTAATGTTTTTAACAAACGCATCCTCCATCTCCTCGACGCTATCAAACGGTCTGTTAGTGAAATTTATCGCGTTCGCATGCCCAAAATGGGTGTCTGACGTAAACCAAAGCATAAATGCGCTCCTTCCTAATTACCCTTTAAATATTAGTATGCAATTTATAAGACCTCACGTAAACTCTAATGAATAAAAAATTCTTTAGTCATATTACGTTAAAACGTAAAATTTGGTAAATTGGTGCCAGACTTTGTTTTACCAGGGAACTTTTCTCGTTCTGCGCTTTCAAAAACAAGCTAACCAACCAAAAGTAACGCTGCGCTATAAACTAGCACTTATGAGTAAATTCCTTGAGCTTGCTTTTTTAAACTTTTGAGTTTTAAAATTTTTGCAAGGAAAATTGGTGCCAGACTTCCGTTTACCAGGGAACTTTTTGCTTTTTTTCACATTTACAAATGTAAAAAAGCAAGCTCGTAAACACTTCTCGCAAGAGCTCATTTATAGCGCAGCGATACTTTTGCTCAAATACTTCTATCGATGGAAAATTGGTGCCAGACTTTGTTTAACCTGGGAACTTTCTACAGAAACAAGCATATCGAGCACAAGTAACGCTGCGCGGTAACGTCGCCCATGCAAGTGAAGTAAGCGAGCTTGCTTTTTTAAACTTTTGAGTTTTAAAATTTTTGCAAGGAAAATTGGTGCCAGACTTCCGTTTACCAGGGAACTTTTCTCGTTCTGCGCTTTCAAAAACAAGCTAACCAACCAAA
>CAVAIA010000005.1:0-3974 GCA_963588595.1 bacterium
ATGCATAATTGCGCGTTACCTTTGAGGCATCCATATGGATGTTTACATCATCCCCCTGAGCCAAAATCCCGCCATAAAGACCAAAGTTTCCCTCGACTCGCGCATCATTTTTCATGAATATGTTGCAATTCGACTCCGCATAGATGCCTCCTGCGCCATAACTTTTGTTTCCAGCCACAGCCACGCCATCGAGCGTCAAGGCGCTATTACTCTCCATAAAAATTCCACCAGCATCCTCATCGCTATTCGAATATCCTCCCGTAACGAGGCCGCCAGTTCTCATAGTGAGCGTTTTTTTGTCACCCGTTGAGTTTTCATATCCATCAAACGCAAAAGTGTTTTTAAGCAATGAAGTTAAGGTCAGACTAGCGTTTTCATTAACATAAATTGCAACTTTGTTGCCATTGCCACGGATCGATTTTCCATTCATGTCAATCGAAAGACTCTTTGACTCAGGAATCTCTAACGTGCTTCCTAAAACCCAATCACGCGCTAGATATATCTTTTTGCCAGAATAGCCAACATCTAGCGCCTCTTGTGTTGAGGTGTAGTAGGTTCGAACACCATTTTCATAAGTAAATGCAACAACATTTCTGCCTTCAGCAAAAGCTAAAGAAGGAAAAAGTGAAGCTAGCGCCGCAAATAAGGCGACGAGAATTGACAAGATAAAAAAAGACGATTTGTTAGATAAGTTTATCTTTTTCATAGCGGACATTTATTTCTTGATTTGATTGAAATTCCAATGCGTGATTTCGCAGGTTTAAAGCGTTGATTTGAAAACGAATCGCCAGACCAGCCCTCTGCAGTCATTTGTGTTGAGTCAATTTTGTGAAAAAGCATCCCAGACTCATGCGCATAAGTGTTAGCAAGGTAAGTTTTACCTGTTCCAGAGGGTGCGATGATGAACATAGAGCCAATTTGGGGCAGATCTAGCGGGTCCAAGTTATTCGTTTTCAACGCCTCAGCCCTATCACAAACTTGATCTGCAAAATAAACCAAATCTTCGACAGCCTTATCTTGTCCAAAGACCTTATTCTTAATGCTCTCTATTAGTTCTTCTTTTGTTTTGTTATTACGAAAACTCATTTATTTCACCTGCTGAGCTAATTTTTATCGGAATATTAAATGTCACATCTAAAGTGTATTTTACTCTAATTAGTATACCAATTAACTCCGATAAGCTGCACTTATTGTTAATCTTGACGTAATTATTAACTCACAGATTTTCAATCGCGTCTTTGTATTCCGAAAGCAAAAACTCATCAAATGAATCAAATGCCTTTCGTTCATTTCCGAACCAATCCCAATAATAAACCTCGCCAGTGTCACAATTCAAACAATAAAGCCACTCGTCACAATTTTCGATTACAACAAAGTTTTCAGGGAGCCCGTCTTCACGATAATCTTTTGTAACTTCTAAAAAAATGGCAGTTTCTTCTAGACCAACTCCCAAAATTTCAACACCTGCAATACCGCCATGACTATAACTATTCAGGTAGTCAACGTATTGTTTTGGCAAAGTAACGCCAAGCTCACTCTTAACTTTTGCTACAATTTCTGGCGATAAGGGCATCCTTGTGTAATCTTTATCTTTTTCATATCTCGATATTAAATCTTCGATCTGCTTGTTCATTTGTTCTTTCCTTTCAGATATTCCTGTGCTCTCCATTCCCAATACTTTTTTCTGAAGTTATTATATTCACTTCTTGTAATTTTCCTGCATCAACCAACTGTTTTAAAATACTACTTGGAATGTCTCGAGGCTTTGAAACTTAAGATGAATGGTATTCATTCTTAGGGGTTCCAGATGGCTGAAATTTTACGATTACCACTATAAAGAGTCAGTGAAATTTAGGATTTGTCGTTCAACTTTCAAAAAACATTGTATGTAAAAATTCACACCAAGATATGGTATACGCATATGCTCTAGCTAGTCTTTTTCAGATGTCATTCGGTATGATTTCCTTATGTGATTTTTGCAATTCCGTATAATTTCCGTATGCCAAAATCAAAAATTCCGTAGGATTTCCGTATGTATTGTGGTCTATTACGAATGATTTCCGTAAAAAAATAATATTGTGTCCCAAACAGTAAATGCGCAGCGTTCAAAGCGGATTCGGCTTACCGAACCTCAAGATGTGGAATGAAGTTCCGCACCTCCTATCCTGTAGGATAAGTTACCCCCCAAGACGCGGTTGGGAAGGCGGTGGTGGACTCAATTGCCGCGCAGGCTAAAACTTCACGGACATGGGTGTTTGAGACGGATGAGGATGGGTTTAGTTTTTTAACTACACATTAGCTAATTCTCTACTTACGGCGCGCCTCACAAGTTCCGAGCGAGATATGTCTTTTTCGTCACAATATTCTTTCATTGCAACAATAGCTCCATGCGGCAACGTCACGCTTATTCGCTCCATTGGCTCTTCGAAAATCCGTGGTCTCCCATAAATTGGTTTGCCAAATTCCATGCCCGACCAATTGGAAGATTCATAATCTTTTGCCCAATTCTCAATTTCAGCGTTTGTAATGCCGAATTTTTTATTAAGTTCTGCTTCATTCATAATTTATCCTCTCCAATCCCAATTCTCGTTTTGCATTTTCACTCAGTGGCGTTAAGGCGTGGTAAATTAACCAATCTCCTTCGTTGTCACGCATTGCAACAAACTCAATCATTCGCCCCTTAGTATCAAATCCAAATCCTAAGCATTCATAAGCCTCTTTGTCTAGACGTTGCCTGCAAACTTCATAATTCTCGAATGCATGTAAGATGTCTTCTTCGGTTAAATTAGGGTGTTTTATAGTCACCCGCGGATGTATAAATATCTTGTTCAAAAGAAAAGGCTTCCACTTTCATTTTTGTAATACTCATAAATATTATCAAAGTTTTATTTAAAAATCAATACCTCTGTCACCTTCACTCACCCCCCAAGATGCGGTTGGGAAGGCGGTGGTGGATTCAATTGCCGCTCAGGCTAAAACTTCACGGACATGGGTGTTTGAGACGGATGAGGATGGAGTAGTCTCATTCTTGCATGACAGTCCAATATCAGGAGATCCTCTTTGGAAATATGAAGGATATAACACTCTACCCCTCGGAACCGTGGTAATTCATGAAAAGCAAGCTCCTACAGGGTACTTAAATAACAACATAGATAAATATTGGGTTAGAACTGTAACTTCAGAAGGAACTAGCGATAAAGTTAATACTTACAATGCTCCTAATGATGACACTGCTATAAAAGAGCAGGTCAAACGTGGAGATTTGTCATTCACTAAGAAATTCTCTAACACTGGTAACCGTGGTAAGAACATTCCATTCTTATTAACCTCAAAATCAACCGGCGAAAAGCATTTTTAGCTTGTTGCACCGCAACTACAAGTATAGTGATCTAGAATCTGTTCGTCATATGCGTTCTTAACTGTCACCGTTTTTGTTCCTGTTTGAACTTTTGAGCCGTAGCAGCCACCAGAACCGCCATTTAATGCGTGATTCTTTGAATGGTCACGGTTAGGGTTAATTGCGCCGCAGTCGGTACATATCATACACTCTTCATACACAGGTTGTTCCTGCGTGACTGCGTCGTGGTGGACTGTTCGATAGACTGGTGTCCAGGAGTGAGTGTGACCTTGGGAAGTTCCGTTGTTTGAACCTGAGTTGTTGTTTGAGCCGGCATCTCCTGCGTTGTCGCTGGCGTTGTCATTGTTAACGTAGGTGACAGAGCCGTCTTCGTTGACAATCGCTTGTCCCTCGCCGTTGTTCTCAGCGTTTGCGTTGTCGCCTTGAGAGGCGTTGTTGTCGCTAACAGCGTCAGAGGAAGAGTTGTTTGTCCCTGATTGTGAGTGAGAGGACGCGTTTGCGCCGTCTGTAAAGCCAGGGGCAAGGTTAGACGATGCGATGGCAAACGTGCCACCAGCGATAACAACAATAAGCATCCCTGCCACAACTCCGCATTGCAATTTGTTCCTTTTCAAAA
>CAVAIA010000006.1:0-3805 GCA_963588595.1 bacterium
TAATTATTGAGCACATGTTTAAAATTATAGCAATGAAGTTAAACGTCAATTTGGTAGAATAACTTAAGTAAAACATTCAATTTTTGTGACAAAAGGAATCTCAATGACAAAGCATATTTTCGTTACAGGTGGAGTTGTTTCTAGTCTTGGAAAAGGGATTACTGCAGCTTCCCTTGGTCATCTTTTAAAGGCGAGGGGATATAAAGTGACGATGCAAAAGATGGATCCCTATCTTAATGTCGATCCTGGAACCATGAGCCCATTTCAACATGGAGAGGTTTTTGTAACTGAAGACGGCCACGAAGGGGATTTGGACCTTGGTCACTATGAGCGTTTTATCGATGAAAATTTGAGCAGAGAATCAAATTTCACTCAAGGCTCGATTTATCAAACTTTGATTTCTCGCGAAAGACGTGGAGATTTTCTTGGCGGAACTGTTCAAGTTATTCCTCATGTTACTGAAGCAATTAAAGAGCGTTTGACAAGGATTGCTGAGCAATCTTGCGCGGATATAGTGATTTCAGAAATTGGAGGAACTGTTGGAGACATAGAGTCGACCCCATTTATTGAGGCAGTTAGACAATTTAAAAAGCAACATAATCCAGAAGATGTGTTGTTCGTTCATGTTGCGCTTGTTCCTTATATTGCAGCCGCTCATGAGGTGAAAACGAAGCCTTGTCAACATTCAGTTAAGGAACTTCGCAGCCTAGGCGTTCAACCTGACTTTATCGTTTGCAGAAGCGATCATGAAGTAAACAAAAAGCTGCAAGAAAAAATTGCGCTATTTTGCGATGTTCCAGTTCAAAACGTTATAAATTGCATCGATGCAAGTTCTATTTATAATGTGCCACTTGCGCTCTATGAGCAAAATTTTGACACGTTAGTTTTGCAAAAATTGGGACTTGAAGAAGGCAAGGCGGATCTTTCTAATTTAAAGAAATTCCTAGCAGCCAGGGAAGCGTGCAAAGGGGATGTTGATATTGCTATCGTTGGAAAATACACGGATCTTCATGATGCATATTTATCAGTTATTGAAGCGATTTCTCACTCTGGAGTTTATCATGGAAGAAAAGTTCACTCTCATTTGATAAATGGAGAAGAGTTAACTAAAGATAATATCTCTTCGATTTTAGGAAATGCTGATGGGATTTTAGTTCCTGGAGGGTTTGGAAGCAGAGCCTTTGAAGGGAAAATTCTTGCTGCAAAATATGCGAGAGAAAACAAAATTCCTTTTCTTGGGATTTGCTTAGGTCTTCAAGCGGCAGTTGTTGAGTTCGCAAGAGACGTTGTTGGGATCAAGGATGCAACCTCGATCGAGTTTGACGAAAATGCAAAAAATCCAGTCATTGACTTGATGCCAGAGCAAGAGGATGTTGAAAACAAGGGAGGAACAATGAGACTTGGAGCCTATCCTTGCAAGGTTGTTCCTGGAACGAAGGCGGCGGAGGCCTATGGCGAGGAGTTGATTTATGAGCGCCATCGTCACCGTTATGAAGTAAACAATGCCTATAGGGATGCGCTTGTTGATGCTGGTCTTGTCATAAGCGGGCTTTCTCCTGATTCTCGTCTTGTTGAAATGATAGAAATCAAGGATCATCCATGGTTTGTTGCAAGCCAAGGACATCCTGAGTTTAAGAGCAGACCTTGGAAAACACATCCACTCTTCAGAAATTTCATCGGCGCGGCAATTAAGAACAAATTTAAATCTTAGAGCTTAGAGAGTTAGACTAACTTAAATTTCGAGACGCAATTTAAAGACCACGGAAGAAAGTTTGCGTTGCCTTCCTGATCATTGTGTTTGATTCTTTATATAAAAGAGTTGTTGGGACTTTTCCACGACGCACATAAACAGTCGCAACTTCGTTTTCAAGCCTAACATCCATTCCGTCCACATAAACGTTGGCGCATCTCTTTGGCCCGCCTTCGTCGGAAGTTGCTAACTTTATTTGCACAATGTCGTTTTCGTTTGTTAGAACGGTTCGTGCAGAAATTGTGTGGGAAGCTAAAGGTTGCACTATCAATCCGTGAAAGCTTGGAGCCACAATCGGCCCTCCTGCCGCTAAAGAATAAGCGGTCGATCCAGTTGCGCTTGCAATTATCATCCCGTCTCCCTTAAATCTGCCAACAGCAGCTCCTGAGATGTCAAGGAGCATGTCTAGCATAACTCCCGCTCCTCCCCTGGTGACTGCAACCTCGTTTAAGGCGAACAAAGGAAGTCTTGATGGTTCGGCTTCTTCTAACACCCAATCTTTTTCGCCTTTGCAAATGATGTCGCATAGAAGATTTGTTCTGTCTTCTAAGATCAATTCTCCTGCCAGAGCCATGCTAACAAGATCGATTAGGTCATCATTTGAATCGTTTGCAAGAAATCCAAGATTTCCTAGGTTGATTCCAAGAATCGGGACTTTTTTGCCTTGCAAAATTCTCGCCGTTCTAAGAATCGTTCCATCGCCGCCAAGGGTGATTGCCAAATTGACTTTGTCATCTTTGACGTTCTCTGGAATTTTGGCGAGAGAAGAAGGGTCTTCCCATATTAATGCGTCAACGTCCAAAATTTCGGACGTTACTTTCATAGATTGAAGATAAGCGCATATAAGAGCCGCTTTGTCTTTTGCGCCCTTTTTGCAATTTGATGTTGCGATTAAAACGTGCATTTCTTGATTATAGCGGTTAATTATTGATTAAGTGAAATCAGCTTATATAAAAACTTTGTTAACAAAGACCGAGAACCCCTGCTTGCGGACAAGATTAAATTTTAATGCTATATAATTTTTTAAAGTTTAATCATTTAAAGACCCTAGATAAAGGATTGAAGAGATGGAAGGTTTTGAATTAATATCAACAGGCGCGTGGTCAATTATTCCGCCAATTTTGGCACTAGTGCTCGCCCTTCTTACTAAGGAAGTTTACTCTTCTTTAACGATTGGCGTGTTTTCAGGAATGTTGATTTATCAATTTTCCTTAAATGGCGCTGGAGTGCAACAAGTTGCAGATTCTGTTACTATGGTTCCAAGAGTGATGGCAGAGCAAATTGGCAGCAACGGCGGCTTGATTTTGTTTATGTGTTTGCTAGGAGCTCTCACCGTTGTTATTGCGGTCGCGGGAGGTTCGAGGGCATATGCTGAATGGGTCGCGAAGCACGTTAAAAGTGCTCGAATGGCGTTAGTTTTAACAACATTGCTTGGAATTTTCATTTTCGTCGATGACTATTTTAATTGTTTGACTGTTGGCGCGGTTATGCGCCCCGTCACGGATAAATTTAAAATTAGTCGTGAAAAGTTAAGCTGGATTATTGACAGCATGGCTGCTCCAATATGTATTATTGCACCCGTTTCATCATGGGCGGTTGCAGTTGCAGGATACCTTGGAGAAGACGGTTTTAATAATTTTGTCGCATCCATTCCTTATAACTTCTACGCATTGTTGACGATCTTCTTTGTCTTCTTTATTTGCATAACAAAAATAGATTTTGGACCGATGGCGAAAGCGGAAGCTATTAGCAATGGGTTGGTAAGAGAAATAGAAATTCCAGGAAAAGGGACAGTTTTAGAAGCTGCTTCTTCTAAAGGAGTTGGTGTTTCACGCGATGAACTCGACAAAGAAAATCCTGATCTCCCAACTTTTGTTGCTGAGCATGATGAGGTTGAAGCAACAGCGCAAGAGGAGCTTAACGATTACAAAGGGATTCCAATTTCGAAGAAGGGCAGAGTGTTTGATCTTGTAATCCCGATTTTGGTGCTCGTTGCGTTTTCAATATTAGGAATGCTTTACGTCGGTGGATATTTTGAGGGTGTTGAATTTTCTG
>CAVAIA010000007.1:0-24424 GCA_963588595.1 bacterium
ACTTAAAATCCGCCGCCTTCACGGCTTGGGGGTTCGAATCCCCCCACCCCTACCATTTAATATCATTAAAAATTTAAGAATTTGATAATGTTATTTCTCAGGAATCTTACACACAAAAACGTTGTTTCCGTGATCAATTAAGATCTTTTTTAAGTCCTTTGCACGAAGGAAAACTGTTGCCGTGTTGTCATTTGGGTGAACCCCAATCAATCCTTCATCCTTATAAAAATCTTCATCAAGATAAAAATTTACATCTTTGCTCTCATTATTCAAAATTCCAAATGGAGAGACTGCCCCTGGATAAAGATCAAGTTTTTCTTTTAGCTCTTCCTCATCGCAAAACTTTAGTGGACGAGTTTCAAACATTTTCCTAAAAGCTTTCAAATCAAGGCGCTTGTTTCCTCTAACAGTAATTAAATAGTAATTGTTTCGCTTATCATCCCTTATGAATAAGTTTTTTGCATCAGCATCTTTATGAGGGATCTCGACTTCTTGCAATTCATCCATCGTCCAAACAGCTCCATGTTCGACGGGCTCAAATTCAATATTGTTTTCTTTTAAAAAATTATAAATGCCTTGTTTATCCATGTTTTTCTCCAAGTTGTAAATAAGTTTGTCAATAGTATTTTATCTAAGGTGTGACTTAATTGAAACCTTAAGCTGTTTAAAGTTAGGCAAGGCTTGCTCGTCATAAATCCTAAAGGTTCCTGAGCAAATAGTTGAAATAACAACGATGATTAGAAAATATAGAGGGTTATTAAGCCCAAAGAGCTCAAAAGAAATTACGATTGAAGCAAGAGGGCATTTCGTTGCTGCACTAAAAAGCCCAATCATCCCAAGAGCGCTCGCAACGCAAGCGTCGATTGGAAAAACTTGTGAAAAAGCGTTGCCTAAAGTTGCGCCTATAAACAAAACAGGAATTATTTCTCCCCCTTGATATCCTCCTCCGAGACTTATGTTTGTAAGCAATATCTTTAACAAAAATGCCCACCAAACAATCGTAAAACCACTTTGCGCCAAACATGCTTGAATCGTTCTTGAGCCGACCCCATTAAAAGTTTGATCGCCAACAATAAAAGTTATCAAGACAACAATTGTTCCACAAACAAAAATTCGCACATATTGGTTTTTAAGAAGTTTAGAAAAACACTTAGTTATGAGTTTTTTCGACAAGACAAATACTATTGAAGCAATAGCGCTAAAGATCGCCAAAAGAATCACAAGCAAGACAGTGTTTAAATCAAGAGCAAGAATTGAGATAAGTTCAACATTCAAATAAGGAATCAACAATCCCTTGCCGATTAAAAAAGCTATTCCCGAACTAATGAAGCTCGGAATTATTGCAGATGGTTTCTTGATTATTGCGTCGGCTAGCTCAAGCGCAAACAAAGCAGCTGCAATTGGAGTTCCTAAAAGCGCACTAAAAGCCGCGCTCATGCCACAAATTATTACAATCGAAGAATTTTGTTCGCTCACCTTCAATTTTTGAGCAACAAATGAGCCGAGGGATCCTCCAATTTGGAGGGCAGCCGCCTCTCTGCCAACGCTCGCTCCAAAAAATTGCGAGATAACAGTCGCGAGAAAAATTAGAGGAGTCATAATCGCTTTTACGTAAGAGTTATCATGAACTCTCCAAATCACTCTATTAGTTCCACCAGGATTGTCGATCCCCGCCCCCTTATAGATCGCCACAATTCCTAAACCAGCGAGCGGCAAAAGATAAATCAAATGTGCGTTTTCAATACGCGTGTTATCACACCATTGAAGGGACAGTGCAAAACCAGAAATTGCCAAACCGACAATTGCGCCGATAACAATTGCAAAGGCTGACATTTTTAGAACAGTTAAATTCATTAATTTCATAAGGACAATTTTACTTCTCTATGGCTAATTCAACGCCTAAATCATAAGTGAAAAAAGTTACAATGTGTTTATAGAAAGGGAAAAAGCCTGAATTTTAAACAGTAAATTGGATGAATTTCGTTAGGTAAATTTATTACCTTGAAACGCGAAAACCGCCACCTTGTTGGCTCAAGCTGGCGGTTTTTGTTTTAAAACGGGTGATAAAAGATTAATAGTTCTCTTCTCTAACCTCAAAGTAGCTTTGTGGATGATTGCAAACAGGGCAAACTTCGGGTGCTTTAGTGCCGACAACGATATGCCCACAATTACGGCACTCCCAAACTTTAACTTCGCTCTTTTCAAAAACTTGAGACGTCTCAATATTATTCAAAAGCGCTCTATATCTTTCCTCATGAGCCTTTTCAATTTGACCAACTGCTCTAAACTTCGCTGCCAAATCTGAGAATCCTTCCTCTTCAGCAGTCTTTGCGAATCCCTCATACATATCGGTCCACTCGAAGTTTTCACCTTCAGCTGCCGCAGCTAAATTTTGCTTAGTGTCCCCTATTCCATCGAGCTCTTTAAACCACATCTTTGCATGCTCTTTCTCATTCTCCGCTGTCTTTAGAAAAATAGCGGACATTTGCTCATATCCCTCTTTCTTCGCAACTTTAGAGAAATATGTGTATTTGTTTCTTGCCTGTGATTCACCTGCAAAAGCTTCTTGTAGATTCTTTTCTGTTTGAGTCCCCGCATACTTGTTAGCCATCTTTAATCTCCTTTACTCTGTTTACACTTACAATTCGAACATATGCCCTTAAAAGAAATGTCATATGAAAAAAAATCCATTCCATGATCGTCCTTAATCTTGTCAAGCAAATTAGGAAGCTCCTCTAAATCAACGTCAAAAACCTCACCGCATTCAACGCACGTGACATGATAGTGGTCTTCCAGCGTGAAATCATAGCGGTTAGGTCCACTTGGAACCTCCACCTTTCTAACTTTTCCCTCTTCCGCCAAAATCTCAAGGTTTCTATAAATTGTTCCCTTGCTAAGAGAAGGATGATTTGGCTTTAAGAATTCATACACTTCATCGGCTGTAACGTGGCTTTTTATGTCATACACAGCCTTTTTGACTAAGTCTCTTTGAATTGTATTTCTTCTCATATGAACAAATTTCCTTATTAAGAACATTTACTAATTAAGATTATATACTAAATAAACGAACTTCTTCAAATTTTTTTAAGTTTGAAAAATAAAAGTTTTCCAATAAGAAAGCAAAAAGGTATAAAATAAATATTCGCGTAAATTTGATCTTAATAATTACATGTAAGTTATAAGGAGAAGTTTAGAAATGTCACAAGTTTGTGAAATATGTGGAAAAAAACCTTCAGCTGGAAGAAATGTTTCTCACTCTCATAGAGTGACGAACAGAACATACACTCCAAATGTCCAAAAAGTCACCATCAAAGACGCAAATGGACACATTCGCGCTGCAAAAGTTTGCACTTCTTGCCTCAAGGCTGGCAAAGTGGAGCGTGCTTAAAATAAGCAATCAATTTTAATCAAGCGCCATGCTAACTATAGGTTGCCATCTTTCATTTTCTAAAGGCTACCTTAGCATGGCAAAAACTGCCGCTTCCATTGGCGCTAACACTTTTCAATTTTTCACGAGAAATCCACGTGGTGGAAAAGCAAAGGAGATAGATCCTGCTGATCTTAGCTCATTTAAAACTTTTGCAAATGAAAATGGCATAACAACCTTTTTGGCGCACGCACCTTACACCCTTAACTTTTGCGCCGCAAAGCCAGAAATTCGCACGTTTGCGATATCCACTCTAAAAGATGACCTTTCTCGAATGGAAAACACTCCAAATCAAATGTATAACATTCACCCAGGAAGCCACGTTGGTCAAGGGATAGAAAAAGGAATTGAGTTAATTAGTGAAGCTGTTAACGAAGCTCTTTCAGAAGAGCAAACAACAACTCTTCTTTTTGAAACTATGGCTGGGAAAGGAAGCGAAGTTGGCTCAACGTTTAAAGAAATCAAATCTTTAATCGACAACGTTGATCTTAAAAGCCATGTTGGCGTTTGCCTTGACACATGCCACGTTTGGGAAGGCGGATATGACATCAAAGATAACTTGGAGGCAACCTTAGAAGAGTTTGACAAAATTGTTGGACTTGACCAACTAAAGGCAATCCACCTAAATGACTCAAAAAATCCACTTGGCGCTCATAAAGATCGACATGAAGCGATCGGCCTTGGGCAAATTGGGTTTGAAGCCCTAAGCAACATAACAAACCATGAAAGATTAAGAAAACTCCCCTTCTTCTTAGAAACGCCTCATGATGACTTGAGCGGCTACGCTAAAGAAATTGAGATGCTTAAAAGCGCTTATAACTCATAAATCCCAACGCACAATTTAAGAACAATAAAAAACCCCTGATAAACAGGGGTTAAATTTGTTTAATTTATAAAAGCTTAGTATTAAAAACTAAACTATTAAGAAAGAGCAGCCTTAAGACCCTCCATTTGACGGCTTCCAAGACCTTGAAGACGACGGCTCTCTTGAATACCAAGCTCGTTCATCAATTTCTCAGCCTTAACTTTGCCATAACCAGGAACTGCGTTGATGAAAGATTTAACTTTCATACGTCCAACGATAGGATCCTTAACGTCTTTAAGAACGTCAACAGGAGCAATCATTCCCATTTGGATCTTCTTTGTTAGCTCGCTTCTCTTTGTGCGAACGACTCTTGCCTTCTCTAGCGCTGCTTGGCGCTGCTCTGGTGTCATAGTTGGTGCTGGCATTTTACTCTCTCTTTCTATTCAACTCGTGCAACCTTCCAACTTGCAAAACTCTTATCGTTTTGTTGAGGTTGCTTCCCTAAACCAAAAAGCTATCAAAGCATCAATGCTCTGCTTATGCCTTGTCAACAATTTTATATATTACCAAAAAATAAGGGGTTTTCTATAAAATTCTTTAATTTTTATATTTTTTTGTTTTAGTAATAAATTTATAATATGTAATAGGTTCTAGAAGAGTTTAAATCAATCAAGGTAAGCAATTGGAAAACACATTAAGTTACGTTTCTAAAGTCGCGCTTCAGGCAATCGAAAAACACAAGATGTTTAATAAAAACACTCCATGCCTGCTAATGTTGTCTGGTGGTTCTGATTCTTGCGCGCTTTGTTATGCTGCAAATGAATTAAAAAGCGAGGGGTATTTCAAAAATTTAGCTGCCTTGCATGTAAATCACATGCTAAGAGGAAAAGACTCTGACGAGGACGAGGAATTTAGTGAATCGCTATGCAAATATTTGAACATCCCTCTTTATAAAGTGGAAATAGATATCCCTTCAATTCAAAAATCGCAAGGGGGAAACCTAGAAGCAATTTGCAGAGACCAAAGATATAAAGCGGCAAATGAGGCATTACAATCCCTTTGTGAACATTGCGATAAAACAAAACAATTTAACATCAATGAGGCAAGATTACTTTGCGCTCACACCCTAGACGACCGCGCTGAGACTTTCTACATGAGATCGATAGTCGGAACAGGACCTGGCGGCTTTCAATCGATAAAACACACTTCTGGAAATGTCGTTAGACCCCTCTTGGATTTGTCCAAAGAGGAATTAAGAAACTACATATTAGACCTAGATAAAAACAATAAGGCCTATAAAAGCAATTTTCAAGGCAAAGATGAACTTTGGAGGGAGGATAAGACAAATTCGGACACGACTAACTTTCGCTCATTCGTTCGCCACGTTATATTACCCAAAACAAAGCAAGTAAACTCATCTCAACTCTCCTGTCTCAGGCGCTCAATGGATCTAATTTCTGAGGAAGACGACTTCATGAATGAATATTGCGAGAATGTGACAAATGAATTGATAGAGGTCGACAAGCCGAGCAAGGTTGCAATCATCTCGCCTGAATTCGCAAAAGAGCACATAGCTGTTAAAAAAAGATGCGTCTTTGACGTTTTAAAGTCGTTCTTTCCTCAAAGCGAGAGAGTGGAAAATCAAAGCGTGTTAGCTGTAATTGAGGCTTTTGGCGTTGAAAAACCAAAGAGCGGATATGTTAAAAACTTGCAATGCGATATGATAGTTTCTTCAAACAAAAATGGAGCTAGAATTGAACCAGTTTATACTTATCGCAAAAGAAGAAATAGGGTTTAGCTGTTAAGAGACATGGAAAACAACACAAAATTTAAAAATAATCATCAAGGTGGTGAAGTTTTAGGGCTGACGAGCGACGAGGTTAAACAAAGAATAGATGAAGGCCTTGTTAATATAGACGACTCAATTGGCTCTCGCTCCTACTCTCAAATCTTCAAGTCAAACATATTAACTTTATTTAACTTTGTCAACGTTGTCCTTGCAATTCTCGTTCTTTTGACCGGAGAATATAAAAATATGCTGTTTATGGCGGTCATAATCGTTAATGTTTGCATAGGAATTGTTCAAGAAATCCGCTCAAAGAAAACAACGGACGCTCTTTCAATCGTCGCCACCCCGAACTCAAATGTTCTAAGAGATGGAAAAATTTGTGAAGTTAGAATCGAGGAACTTGTTAAAGACGATGTCATTAAAATTGGGCGGGGAGATCAAATTCCAGCTGATTGCGTCGTTGTTCAATCTAGTTGCCAAGTTAACGAAAGCCTTTTAACGGGAGAGTCCGACTTAATAACTAAGGAAGTCGGAGACATGCTCTATAGCGGGTCTTTCATTAATTCTGGCAGCGTTTTAGCAAGAATAATCCATGTCGGAAAGGAAAATTACGCCTCAAAGATCACATCTGCTGCCAAACAACACAAAGACCTAAATTCAGAGATAATGAAATCACTAAATGCGATTATAAAGTATGTCTCTATCATCCTTTTCCCTGTTGGGTTAGCACTATTCTCAAGAAGCTTCTTTATTGACTCTATAGAATTTAACTCTTCTATTCTCTCAACCGTTTCTGCACTCGTTGGAATGATTCCTGAAGGGTTGATTTTGTTAACATCAACTGTGCTTGCAGTTGCCGTTATTCGACTAGCTAAGAAAAATGTTCTTGTGCAACAACTTTATTGCATTGAAACTCTTGCCCGCGTTGACACTCTTTGCTTAGACAAAACTGGAACAATAACATCTGGAAAAATGGAGCTGTCAAAAATTGAAACTATCGAAGGCGCATCTAAAGAAGAAGTTAACTCAGCGCTAAGTTCACTTGTTTTGGGTGACGATGATAAAAATGAAACAGCTCAAGCAATTTTTGATTACTTTAAAGACAAAGAAAACATCAAATCCATGAACATTAAAAAATTCATTCCATTTATGAGTGAAACAAAATGGTCTGGAGCGACTCTTGAAAATGGATGCTCATATTGCATGGGAGCGACTCAATTTGTCTTAAAAGACAATCCAAATAAATTAAGCCAAATAAGTGAAAAATTAGACCGACTTGCAATTGATTCTCGCGTTTTGGTGCTAGCAAAGGTTGAAAAATTCGCTAAAAAAAGCGAAGATGACAAAGAAATCTATTGCCTTGAAGGAGAAGTTGAGCCACTCGCCTTTATTTGCATTCAAGATGAAATTAGAAAAAGTGCTGCAGAAACGATTGGCTTCTTTAAAAAACAAGGCGTTGACATCAAGGTTATATCAGGAGATGACCCTAAGACAGTGAGCGGAATCGCCGCAAAAGTTGGAGTTTTGGGAGCGGAAAATCACATAGATTCACAAAAGTTAACTTCGGAGGAAGAAATAATCGACGCGATGGGAAAATATAGCGTTTTTGGGAGAGTTAAGCCAGAACAAAAGAAGCAATTTGTCGAAGCTTTGCAAAAGAATCACCACACAGTTGCAATGACAGGCGATGGGGTCAACGACGTTATGGCTCTTAAAGCGGCAGATTGCTCTATAGCAATGGCTGCAGGAAGCGACGCTTCTAGAAACATTTCCCATTTAGTTTTGGTTGACAATGATTTCGCTAAGATGCCAGAAGTTGTTGCAGAGGGAAGGCGCAGCATAAATAATCTTCAAAGAAGCGGCTCTCTTTTCTTAGTCAAAACAATAATGAGCCTCGTTTTGGGACTGACTTTTGTGTTTTTGCCTTGGCAATACCCATTCTCTCCCATCCAAATGACTCTATTTAGTTGCCTTTGTATTGGATTTCCGTCGTTCGTTTTGGCGCTTGAACCAAATCATGACATTGTCAGAGGGCATTTCCTCGCAAATTGCATAGTCCGCTCAATACCAGGAGGAATTTGCGGTATAGCAGGCATTTTAACTGTTTGCGCAATTGGTTATCTTAACTTGAACCTTAACTCTGACGAGATCGCAACATGCTGTCTTATCACAATCGCATTTTTAGGAGTTCTATTGATTGTTAGGATATCTATTCCTTTCACTCCTATAAGAACTTGCCTTCTAATCCTTATCCTTCTTGGATTGACGATTGGAATTTGTTTTATACCATCCCTTTTTGACATAACTCCAATAACGCAAAACATGGCAATTTTGTGTTGCGTAGTTTGCGGAGTTAATCTATTTATCTATAACATCTTCTATAACAAGCTTCAATCTTGGCAACGAAAAGCCATCGAAAATGAAAAGCATGGCGAAAAAGACAACTTAACTCGCCTATTTGAAAAGTTTTTTTAAATGAAAAATCACAAAGATAACAAAATCATGGTTGCAATGAGCGGAGGAGTTGACTCGAGCGTGAGCGCTCTAATTTGTCGCGAAGCCGCACCGACCGCTTGTGGCGCAACTATGAAACTTTTTGACTCGAACCTTTTGAAAGAAGGCTCAAAAAGTGGCTGTTGCAGCATCGATGACATAGATGATGCAAAGAGCGTTTGTCACAAGTTGGGCATAGAACACTACACTCTAAATTGCAAACGTGAGTTTAAGGACTTTGTTGTGAATCCTTTTGTTGAATCCTATCTTGCCGGTCAAACTCCCAACCCATGCATTTCTTGCAACAGACATTTAAAGTTCGACACACTAATAAGAAAAGCAAGAGCAACTGGTTTTGACGCGATTGCAACTGGTCATTATGCAAGGATTGAAAACATAAAAGGAAGGCTTTTGCTAAAACGAGGAGTTGATGAACGCAAAGACCAATCATATGTGCTGCACACTTTAACAAAAGAGCAACTTCAACACGTTTATTTTCCAATAGGATCACTTCAAAAAAACATTGTTCGCGACATAGCAACAAAATATGACTTGTGCACAGCTAGAAAAAAAGAATCACAAGACATTTGTTTTTTACAAAATGAAAAAATAGAGGATTTTATTAAAAGGTTCACTTCCCCCGATGGCGCAAAACCTAATCTAAAGTTCGATCGTTCAGGCGTTTTTGTGAATACACAAGGAGAGGTTCTTGGAAATTTTGACGACTATTCCCATTTCACAATTGGCCAGCGAAAGGGACTCAATCTAGCACTTGGACAACCTTGTTATGTAAGCGACATAGATGTCAAAAATAAAAAAATCACAATAGGAGACAAACAAAGCCTGCTTAGAAGCAAAATTTTTGCTTCAGATTTTAATTGGATCTCGATTTGCACGAAAATTGGCGAGACGATCTTTTGCACAGCAAAAATTAGATACAACATGAAAGACGTCCCTTGCAAGGCGAAAGTTGAAGACGAGAAAAAAGTTTCTGTTGTGTTTGCTGATGGAGTTAGCGCTCCAGCGAAAGGACAATCGATAACGCTCTACGATGGAGATGTTGTCCTCGGCGGCGGATACATCTATGAATCCAGATAATTTATAGAACAACTTTGATTCATTTAGAACTTTAAATGAAGCGTTTTATTCTATAATGAGTTTTTGCGCGGGCGTGGCGGAATTGGCAGACGCGCTAGCTTCAGGTGCTAGTGGGGGCAACCCCGTGAAGGTTCAAGTCCTTTCGCCCGCACCAAATCTTAATCGTTGAAACCTACTTTAAAACAAGAATTCTTGAGCAAGATGGGCATGTTGCAATTTCACCATCGGAAAGCATGTCGATCAGCTTTCCTTCTTCTATCCTTGTTTTGCAAACTGAGCAAGCTCCATCTTCGACCTTGCCTAGAACAACATTGCCAACCTTTTTTGTTGATTGTTCATAGAGATCAGCCAAGTCTTTATTGATCTTATTTCTTATGCCCTCTCTTTGTTTATAGAGCTCATTAACCTCTTCGTTCGTCTTGTCTTTTCTTTCTTGAATCTTATCTTGAAGTGCTTTCTTATTTTCTTCTAAAAGCCCATTTGCTTCTTTAAGCTTTGTCAAAACCTCAGAAATTTTTTCTTGCTCATCCGCAGCCTTAAGCATCATGCCAGCCAAAGTCTCTCTTCTTTGTCCGATGCTATCAAGTTCTTTTGTGTGGACTTCTAAATTTCTAAAATCGCCAACTGCTTCCTCGATTGCCTCTTGAACAGAGTTCTCACGATTTGCAAGTTTAACGTCCTCAATCTCCATCTTCTCAAGGCGCTTTTCAGCATCCAATCTAAGATCATCGACCTTTGTTAGCTTTGCTCTCGCCTCTCTTTGCTTTGATAAAACATCATCGAGCTTTTCGATCTCCGGCATAGATTCAAGATTGCTAAGCGTTGATTTTATTTCAGCGTCGATTTTTTGCAACTCGAACAAACATTCAATATCAGACTCACTAGCATGCATAATGACCCCTTTTTTGCGTTATATTTTTATCAATAATACACCAGCTTATAAACACTTTCAACAATAATCTAAATTCTAGTCGCTTGCGGCTCCCACCAATTATGAGATTGATCCAATATAACAATTTGCGAAGAATCGAGGCCGCAACTTTTGCAAGCATTGGCTAAAACAGCTATAAGCGGGATCTCCGATACGTCATGTCCAAGCTCAATAAGGCAAAGCCCGCCTTGGGAAGCTTGAAGAGAGTCGTGATATTTAAACTCCCCCGCTATCAAAACATCTACTCTTTTTAAAATTGACTCCTCTATCAAATTCCCAGCGCTTCCAGTTGCGGTAACACACTTTTTAATAATCCTTGAAGAATCTCCCCAAACTCTCGGTTTTTTACCAAAAACGGAGATGCACCTGCCTGCAAGATCGCCGAGAGTTAATTCTTCTTCCACCGAACACACTTGACCAAAGCCAAGATTCCTGCTTCCCCCAATTGGATGAAGTATTTTATTCTTTACCTTTTTTCCTCCAATCTTCGCCTTGCCCTTAAGCGGTTTTAAATGCAAAAGTGAAGGCAAAACACGTTGAGCGTCTTCGCTAACGTCAAGCGCTGTGTGAACATTTATCAAAGCAACGTCTTTTGAAATAGCCTCATATACTACATTACCCGGATATACACTCCCAAAAATTGGAGGGTAAAAACCATCCACCTCTCCTCTAAATGCAGGATGGTGAGTTAAAAGCACATTTGCTCCAGCTTTTTTTGCCGAGTTAATCGCTTCAATTGTTGGATCTAGCGCAACTGCGACTTTAGAGATTTTTTTTGTTGGGTCTCCTGCTAGCAAGCCCATTTTATCACCAGGAACAGCCGTGATACGCGGATATTTATTTAAAAGAAGGAACTCAAGTCCCCCAATGTACACGTCCTCTTTGCGCCTTCTCTTTACATCTATGCTCGATTCTTTTTTCTTAACAATAGCTTTCATGAAATCACCTTCTCCAAAACGTCTAAAAACTTATATATCTCATCTTGTGTTGTATATCTACCTGTTGACACTCTCAAAGCGCAAATTGCCTCATCGACCGGCTTTGATAAAGCAAGCAAAACCTTAGAAGGCCCAGATGACGAAGCAGAACAAGCGCTTCCGCCTGAAACGCAAATCTTATTCTCATCAAACCTTAAAATGGCAACCTCAGATTCGATGCCTGGCAACGTTATGTGAGAAATGTTTGGCAAATATTGACCTTGCGCGCAACTTTCATCGACAGTAAGTTTGCAAAATTGAGCATTATTCTTTGACTTTATTTGCGAAACACCCTCACTAATTTGTGCTTTTAACTCGCCTAACCTCTTCGCTTCGCTATCAACATTCGAAACGCTAGCTCGAACGGCCGCAGCAAATCCAACCGCGCAAGCAACGTTTTGCGTCCCTCCACGCCTTCCTTCTTCTTGACCTCCCCCCTTAATCATGCTTTTAAACTTTAGCCCTTTTCTTAAATAAAGAGCTCCCACGCCAAAAGGCCCTCCAAGCTTGTGAGATGAAAATGAAGCTGAGTCTATTCCCAACTTTCCTAAATCCACTTCGATCTTGCCAACAGCTTGCGTTATGTCTGAATGAAAAATTGCACCTTTGCTTTTAGCTATAGAACACAACTTCTCGATATTTTGAATGCTTCCTATTTCAGAGTTCGCAAATTGGATTGAAACTAAAGGATTTTGGCAAGTCGATATTGCTTCCTCTAGCGTCTCCTGCTCAATAAACCCAAACTTATTCGGTTTTAAGAGAATAACATTTTCTTTTCCAGCAATTGCAAAAGCGGCTTGAATAACGCAAGCGTGCTCGATTTGCGAAACTATAATTTCTTTGCAATCATTTGCAAAATATATCCCGCTTAAAGCAAGAAAAATTGACTCCGTGGCACCGCTTGTGAAAACAATTTCACTCGCGTGTTTTGCGCCAATCGCGCTTGCAATAGCCAAACGTGCTTCTTCAAGCTTTGAAAAAGCAAACCTGCCAGGCGTATATAATGTGTTTGCGTTGCCTCTCATCACAACGCTCGAAGTCCCGCTGGCGTGAAAGAAAGGTCTCACGGCAAGTCTTGCCTCTTCACACAAAGGAGACGTCGCAGCGTAGTCAAGATAAATGTATTGTTCGCTCTCTCCCATATCTATTAGCTAGAAAACCTCACTTTTCTCTTAACGAGGCAATATTTATAAAAATTGCTCAATCGCGCGCATCTTTTTCAATCCAGCATTTCTTCCAATTTCAGCATCGACTTTTATTGCAGAAATAACTTTTGAGTAGTCTTGTTGAGAAAAAATTGCATTGCCACAAACTAAAACATCCGCCCCACTTGCGCAAACTTTGCTTGCACTCCCGACTCCGATTCCTCCATCTGCTTGCAAAAGGGGTTTTACGTTGTGTGCGGCACAAATTGAAACAACTTCAGCCATTAAATCAACCACTTCGCTTTTAAAAGTTTGACCAGAAAAACCAGGCTCGACGCTCATAACTAAAATCATGTCGAAAGCTTCAACAACATCATCAAGAACTTTTGGATCGGTGCTTGGGCGTATTGCAATTCCAGCCTTTTTGCCGCTAGTGTGAACAATGCGAGCAAAACGAGCCATCTCATCAACTGTGCACGTTTCAGCGTGCATCGTTAAATAATCAGCACCTGCATCTAAATA
Source organism: bacterium (assembly GCA_963588595.1). Taxonomy (GTDB): domain Bacteria; phylum Actinomycetota; class Coriobacteriia; order Coriobacteriales; family Eggerthellaceae; genus Phoenicibacter. Next base: position 13,188 of record CAVAIA010000007.1, read on the forward strand.
ACGTTGAGCAAATTCAAGAGGGTTGTCGATCATCAAGTGGACATCGAGATCTAAATCCGTCAATTTCCTGATGCAACTTATCAAAGGAAGCCCAAATGTTAAATTTTCGACAAAATGGCCATCCATAACGTCGATATGAACCATTTTCGCGCCCGCTTTTTCAATAGCTTTAATTTCGTTGCTGATATTGCCGAGGTCAGCAGAAAGAATCGATGGGGAAATTATTATATTTTGATACATTATTTAACTCTTTTTACTATTATTGTTGACATACTTAGATTATATAATTTATTTGCAAACGCAAACCATATGAATAGCTAAAACTCTTAATGAAAATAGGCGATCTAACATATTTCATTTACAACACGCAATTTGGTCAAGTGACAATAGGTTCAAACTCTGAACAAATAACTCAACTTCATCTAGGAGTTAAAGAGTTGAGCGGTCAATTCAAGGCAACTAAAATAACTAACGAGTGTTCGACTCAATTGTTGCAATATTTGTCAGGTCGAAGAAAAAACTTCACGCTTCCAATCCACATTCAAGGAAGTGAGTTCGAAAAAAAAGTTTGGCTTGGACTTATGCAAGTTGAGTATGGAAAAACAATAACTCCAGAACAATTAGCAGAAGCTATCAACCTAAAGAATTCATATAGGAACATAGGTAAAGCTGTCAAAAACAACAAACTTGAAATTCTAATACCAACTCACAGATTAGTCCTAAAATCGGGTTTTGAAAAACCCACATTAAAGGCTAAACAAGACTCCGCATTACGCCACCTAGAAAATAAATTTATTACGCAAAATTAAGTTTATTCTGTAATAAAATATGGATGTTTGTGAGTTGCTATTCAAAATTTATTCTGCATTCTGAAAAACGTACGTTAATAGCATTAATAATTTACAAATCAATTTAAAATTCTGCACAACTTATTATTTATTATTTTTAAACTGATCCTTAAGGAGGATTAAATGGAAAAATTAGGTAAATTTTTCAACGCAAAAAGCGGTCTTTTGATAGGCGGTCTTATTTGCGGTATTGGGTTTGCGCTTCTTGCTTATTTCGGAAACCCGCAAAACATGGCTTTTTGCGCTGCATGCTTCATTCGCGACACAGCAGGCGCTTTGAAGCTACAAACAACTGAAACTGTTCAATACCTCCGCCCAGAAGTGGTGGGTGTTGTTGGCGGTTCATTCCTCATCGCAATTGCGACAAAGGAGTTTAAATCCACAGCTGGCTCATCTCCAATGATCCGCTTCGTTCTTGGCTTCATCATGATGATTGGCGCTCTTATTTTCTTGGGTTGCCCACTTCGTATGATAATCAGAATGGCGGCAGGCGACTTAAACGCTTGGGTCGGTCTCATCGGATTTGTCCTTGGCATCGCAACAGGCACTTTCTTCATCAAGAAGGGCTATTCTCTTGGTCGCGAGCATGAGACAAAACCAGCTGCAGGCATGGTTCTTCCATTTGTGCTTCTACTTCTTCTTTGCATCAGCGTTTTTGCTGGGGTTTTTGCAGTTAGCCAATCTGGTCCTGGTTCAAAACATGCTCCTATGGCAACCGCTTTAATCATCGCTCTTATCGTTGGCGCAATCGCTCAAAAGAGCAGAATTTGCTTCGCAGCAGGAACAAGAAATGCAATTTTAATGAGAGACTTCGATCTTTTGATTCCAATTGCAGGAATGTTTTTGATTATGCTCGTCTACAACATTGCAACTGGCGGGTTCAAAGCATCTTTTGATGGTCAACCAATCGCTCACGCACAACACCTCTGGAACATCCTTGGCCTTTATGCTGTTGGCTTTGGAGCTGTTCTTGCGGGCGGATGCCCACTTCGCCAAATGGTTTTGGCTGGACAAGGCTCATGCGACGGAGCTATCACATTCCTAGGAATGCTAATCGGAGCTGCTTTTGCTCACAACTTCGGACTTGCTGGCGCTGCTGCTTCAGCTGCTACTGCTGAGAAGGCTGCAGTTGCTGGAGGTCCTTCGACTGCTGGCCAAATTGTTCTTATTTGCTGCATCGTTGTTCTTTTCATCATTGGATTTGTTAATCTTAAAAAACAGGAGCAAAAAGCTCCAGCAGCGACTGCTGAAAAAGCAACCGCTTAAAATAACTTTTTTATATGCACCTATTTAGAAAGGACAATTGATAAAAATGGTAGAAGTTGACGCAAAAGGACTTGCATGCCCAGAGCCTGTTATGATGACTTTGGCTGCTATTAAAGAGCATCCTGACGAGGAAATTAAGGTATATGTTTCAAGCGCAATTCCTCGCGATAACGTCGAGAGAATGGCGAAGAAACGCGGAAGAAATGTCAAAATCGAAGAAGACGGTTCAGACTTCGTTTTGACTTTGACCAAATAGCTAGTCTAAAATAAATAAAAGATTAGATTAACAAGCATTTAGAAGCGAGGAACATGGCGAAAAAAGCATTATATGCTGTTGTTACTTTTCACACAACAACAGGAGCTATGCACATGGAAAGTGTTGCAAAGGCAAATGGTGCGAAAGGTCGACTTATCCCTGTTCCTCGCATCATTTCAGCGGGATGTGGTCTTTCATGGCGCGAGCCAATTGAGACTAAAGAAAAAATTCTTAAAATAATTGAAGAAAATGACATTGAGATCGATGAGATCTACGAACTTGAATTCTAAAATTCTAACTTCTTAAAAAACGGAGGTTTGATTATGGAAGATGGATTAATTTATTTTGATAATGCAGCCTCCACGATGATAAAACCTGATTGTGTCATCGAAGCAATTTGTGAATCGCTAACAAATTTTGGAGGACCTGGCAGAGGAGGACATCCTGCTGCTATCGCTGCATCAATGGCGCTTTTTCACGCAAGATCAGCGATTTGTCAGCTTATAAACGCTGAAAGCGAGGACAGAGTTGCATTGACTTCCAACGCAACTGAATCTCTAAACATTGCGATAGAAGGGTTAGTTAAACCAAACGATCATGCAATAACAACTGCAGCATCTCACAATTCAATTTTGCGTCCTTTATATAGGAAAGAAAAGCAAGGGACAAAACTAACGATTGTGCCGATAAACAAACTCGGTCAGCTCGATTATGACGAACTCGAAAGAGCTTTCAAACCTGAAACTAAGTGGGTTGTTGTGACTCATTCGTCTAACTTGACAGGAGATGTCTACGACATAAAGAAGTTAGCTGAGATCTCTCACGCCCATGGAGCGAAAATTATTATCGACGCTGCCCAAACAGCAGGAGTTGTTGATATAGACATGCAAGAAATGGGCTTAGATGTTCTTTGCATGACAGGGCATAAATCTCTTTATGGACCTCAAGGAACGGGAGCTATCGCCGTCTCAAACGACGTGGATATTCCCTCCTTTAAAGTTGGAGGAAGTGGTGTTCACTCATATGATAAAACTCACCCTGATTTCATGCCAGAAGCGCTAGAAGCAGGAACCGCAAACGCTCATGGTGCAGCAGGTCTTGCCGCAGGGGTCAACTATGTCTTAGAAAAAACTCCAAGGGCGATTAAAGAGCACATCGATTCTTTGATCAAACAATTCGAAGATGGGATTCGCGACATTGACTCAATTAAGTTCTATGGAGCAACTGGCGAGCGGTGCGGAATTAGTGCTATAAACATAGGTGACGCGGATTCATCAGAAGTCTCGGACATCTTAGCTTGTGACTATTCTATTTGCACGCGACCAGGAGCCCATTGCGCTCCTCTTATGCATGAAGCATTGGGGACAGTTGAGCAAGGGATCGTTCGCTTTGGGTTTTCTTCTTTTAACACACATGAAGAAGTTGACGTCGCAATCAGCGCAATAAAAGAAATCGCTAAAAGTTACGAATCCTAAATAAAATCCTATTCTGACCTAAGAGCAATCACAGGGTCTTTCTTAGACGCCGATCCTGCAGGAATCAATCCTGCTATAAATGACAAGAAAACACTTATGCAAATCAATATGATTGCTGCCGAAAATGGCAATTTCGCTAGGTCAGGAACGTCCGTTATGGCTTTTATTATCGTTGAGGCAGGAATGCATAGAAGAGCGGTTACAACAACACCCATAAGGCCAGATATAAACCCTATTATCACAGTCTCAGCGTTAAAGACTTGCGAGATATTTTTCCTGCTAGCTCCTATCGACCTTAAAATTCCAATCTCTTTTGTTCGCTCGAGGACTGAAACATAAGTGATAATTCCAATCATTATTGAGCTAACAATCAAAGAAATTGAAACGAAGGCGATTAACAAATAACTGATGACGTTAATTATTGTTCTAACGCCACTCATCATGGTTCCTATAACATCCGAGTAGGTTATCTTCTTATCGTCCTTGCCTTCCTCTTCCATTTTTTTAGTGTAAGCGTCAAGCTTGTCCTTTATTTCTTGCTTCGAATCAAAGTCCTTTGCATAAATTTCGATCGAGGAAGGAGAAGAAAGATCCATATATCCTAACTTCGTTAAATTTGACTCACAAGTCGAAGTTCCACCATTGCTTATCATTGCCATAACTGTGGCTTGAAGCTCCTCTTGATCCATGTTGATTTTAAAAGCATTTGAGAAAGCGTCTTTGTCTATAGAAATCGCATTAGATAAGCTATTTGCAAGTTGAATTTGGATTTGAGAAAGAGATCTTTCTAGCGAACTTGAAATTTTCGTCGAGATTGCGACCATCGCCTTTTGCATGTAGTTGGACATATAATTTTGTATCGCGACCGCAAGTTTGTCGTTATAACCACCATCTATCACTCCAGGCATCAAATTTTGCATAACCGCCTTCGCATCGTCGGATGCAAGATAGGCCTCGATGCTTTCATATTGCCCCGCTTTAGATACGTAGTCGTTAATTAGACCTGCTATTAAAGTGGTAACACCCTGCTCACTTACAGGAGAGCCGAGTTTAGAGAGCTCTTGCGACAATGCGCTTGCATCAATTGCAGGCAATGCACTTCCTAAGTCTTCGCCGTCAAAACTCGTGTTAATTGATTCAAGGTTTAAATTTAGCGAAGATGGGTCGAACTTAAACGCTGCCGAAATCGCATCCTCATCAATTGTTATCAGGTTTTGCATATCCATACTAGAACTTGATTCGTCATCAAAGTTGCTCCCGCTAAAAACATCTATATTTGGATTAGCTATTTGATCCTTTACGATGTCAGTGCGTGAAGCTTTTTCAATCGTGTCGGTAACAAGTTCAGGAGAATAATAAATACACCCTGCTGTCAAAATTTCTGCCCTCGCCCCCTCTTTTTTTGAGACAATTCCAGTAATTTTGACTGTCTCGCTCTTGTTCTCAATTAAATCGTTCATATAGGCTTCATCTTCAGACTTATCAACCCAAACGTTATAAGTTTCATCCTTTTGATAAGTGTCAGCATTCACGATGCACTTCATCTCTATATCGAGGAAATCTTTATAAGTGTAAGAGTTTTCATCATCGGGAACATCGATCTCTTGCTCGTCGGTCACTGCCTTAACGATTTCCTTCAACTCTGAATAGTTTCTTAATCCAAGTTGGTAGAGCGTGTAGTCGAGCACTTTTCCATTCTCAGAAACGCATAATATACATTCATTTTTATTCTCAGGCCATTTCCCATATTTGAGCTCATAGGAATCCTCAAGCAGTGACTTATCTTCCATCTCGTTAAACACATTTGTCGACATCATTGAACTCAAAGTGGAATTTTCAACTGCACTCGAGCCCATTCCTAAGGACGAAAATGAATTGTCGGGGTTAACTTTTCTATATTTTGTGTCAGTCTTGCCTTTTAAGTAAATTTGAGGAGTTACGTTATATTGATAATTTATATAACTTGCGCTATCTCTCAAGGTTGACCCGTCATCGCTTTCAATCCACTCCTTTAGCGATTTCAAATCGTTGTTCGTCATCTTTTTAAGCATGTTATTTATAATAGGTTGCTGACCAACGGGCGTGTTTTCAACATCACTATCTTCTTGAAGAGCTGAAACAGTTGAATTGTTATTCGAGTTCGAATCGTCCGCTGTTGTTATCGCCGAAGATAAGTCAAAGCCACTTTTATTGACTTGAACAGGGTAAGAAGTTAAAGTGTCTTCCTCAACGTCTTTTATATATTCGTTAGTCCCATTAGACAAAGCGAGGATCGCAGCAATCCCAATGATCCCGATGCTTCCAGCAAATGCAGTTATGATCGTCCTTCCCTTTTTGCTCATCAAATTGTTGAAGCTAAGGGACAGAGCTGTCAAAAAATTCATAGAAGCGCGTCGGATCTTCTTTTTTGAAGAAGTCATTAAATCGCTGTCGCTTGGTGAAAATTCACTCGTGTCGCCTGCAATTTTTCCATCTTTTAAGTTAACGATTCTCGTTGCATATTTTTCTGCAAGTTCTGGGTTGTGCGTCACCATGATGACTAGACGCTCGTTCGCGATCTCTTTTAGAAGATCCATAACTTCGATACTCGTTTGAGAATCAAGCGCGCCCGTTGGCTCATCTGCCAAAAGAATTTCTGGATCGTTAATCAAAGCGCGAGCAATTGCAACCCTTTGCATTTGACCGCCAGAAAGTTGAGAAGGCTTTTTGTTGATGTGCTCCTTTAAACCAACTCTCTCTAAAACTTCCCTCGCGCGCCTCTCTCTTTCGCTTTTACCTATTCCAGAAAGAGTGAGAGCTAACTCAACATTTTTTAAAACACTTTGGTGAGATATTAGGTTATAAGATTGGAAAACAAAACCTATTCGATTGTTTCTAAATGTGTCCCAATCGCTCGACTTATATTGCTTAGTTGAAATTCCATCGATGATAAGGTCACCACTATCATAGTGATCCAAACCACCTATTATATTTAAAAGAGTTGTCTTTCCAGATCCACTTGGACCAAGAATTGCTGCAAACTCATTATCCCTAAAGGATATAGTTACATTATCAAGGGCAATTTGATTAAAATTTTGAGTCCTATATGACTTGCAAATGTTTTTTATTTGTAGCAAATTTTTAAAGCCCTTTCGTTAGCGCGCATTAAAAACAAAAAACCATCTTATGCTTTTTAACACAAGATGGTTTTTCAAAAAAATCAACTTAATATCTAGCTTCTTCTCCTCAAGAACTCAGGAATATAATCGTCTGAGGCTGAAGAAATTGTTGTTCTTTGTGGGGCAGAAGTCGAAATAGGTCTTGAAGAGCCACCTAAAGATTCGCTTGCAGGAGCAATTGAGGATTTCGGTCTTTGAGAGTCGGTTGATTGGAACAAACTGCTAGTTGATGCGTTCAAGGAAGAATTTGATCCGAAGTTAGCTGTTTGTTGACGTGGTGCATTTTTAAAACCAGTTGCAATAACAGTCACTCTAACTTGATTTCCAAGCTCTGGATCAACAATTTGCCCATAAATTATGTTCGCATTTTCTTCAGCGCACGCCTCAATCGTTCTTGCGGCATCAGCGACTTCTGCAAGGGTCAAATCAGTTCCGCCAGCGATACTGAAAAGAACGCGGGTTGCACCTTGAATGTTTGTCTCTAGCAAGCTTGAATTCGTTGCCGCTTGAGCTGCGTCAAGTGCTCGATTTTCGCCTTCGGCAACTCCGATTCCCATCATCGCCGTTCCAGCGTCCTTCATAACGGTTCTTATGTCAGCAAAGTCAAGGTTGATAAGACCTGGAATCGTTATAAGATCTGTGACACCTTGAATTCCTTGTCTTAGAGTGTCGTCAGCGAGTTTAAACGCATCGAGCATTGAGGTCTTCTTATCAACAATCTCGAGAAGTCTGTCGTTCGGAATGACGATCAAAGTGTCAACTCTGCTTGACAAAAGCTCAACGCCTTGGTCAGCTTGATTTCTTCTTAGCCTTCCCTCAAATTGGAATGGCTTGGTAACAATTCCGACAGTCAAAGCGCCTATCTCGTCTCTTGCGATCTCAGCGACAATTGGAGCAGCACCTGTTCCCGTTCCGCCACCCTCACCGCAAGTGACAAACACCATATCTGCTTCAGCCAACACTTCGCGAAGCTCATCCCTGTTCTCTTCGGCTGCTTGACACCCTATCTCAGGGTTAGCTCCAGCGCCCAAACCGCGAGTTAGCTCCTCTCCTATGTGGACAGTTTTGTCAGCGTCGCTCATCATAAGCGCTTGGTTATCAGTGTTTACTGCTATGAATTCAACACCTTGCACTCCAGCTTCGACCATTCTATTAACTGCATTCGTTCCGCCGCCACCAACTCCGACGACCTTTATTTGTGCTGAATGATCTCCTCTTGTGTTAGCCATTTCTCCTCCGAATTTCTAAAAGTAAGCTAATTACCGCATATCATTATAAACTTTTTTTAATGTAAATAAAAAAACAAGTCATTATTAGATTTATAAAAAGGTGTTAGGGGCTGTCCTTGGTAGAATAATAAAAGTGAAAAACGCATCATACATAGCTCAAGCAGGGATGATAGCAGCCATTTATGCGGCGGCAACTTTGGCATGCAACTTAATATTTCCAATAATTTCATGGGGACCAATTCAACTTAGGATTTCAGAGGCAATATGCGTTGTTGCAGCGATTTTTCCTTCATCAATCCCAGGGTTAACAATAGGGTGCGTTATAGCAAACTTAATCAACATTTTTATATCTGGAACAGGCGCCCTTGGAATTCTCGACGTTGTTTTCGGCAGCCTTGCAACACTTCTTGGAGCAACGCTTTGCTGGAAATTTAGAAGCAAACCGATCCTTGCAATATCAATGTTTGTTTTATCAAATGCGCTAATAGTTCCCGCTTATTTGCCAATAATAAGCCAATGGACAGGCTTTTACACGATCCCATTTACAACCATCTCGCTCGATGGGCTCTACATTTGGATGTATCTCTTTGGGATTGTGACTGTTGGCGTTGGAGAAGCAATAACAATCTTTGTTTTAGGAGTTCCCCTCTTAAAAACTATTAAATCCCACTTAGAAAAAACTTAAGTTATAGCTCGTCCTCGCTGTCAACAATCTCGACATGTTGCTCCTTTTCAGAGATGTCGCTAACAGGCTTTTCCAGCCCTTCGATTTTAATTCCCTTTTTCTCAGCGTAGTCCCAAAGAGCCGCATGAATCCCCTCTTCGGCCAAAAGCGAGCAATGCACCTTAACAGGAGGCAGACCGTCTAGCGCCTCCATAACGGCTTTATTTGTTACTTTTAGTGCCTCTTCGATTGTTTTACCTTTAATTAAAGTTGTCGCCATGCTGCTCGTCGCAATCGCAGCGCCGCAGCCAAACGTCTTAAATTTAGCATCACGAATGACACCATCATCATCAATATCTAGGTAGATCCTCATAATGTCTCCGCAAACAGCATTTCCAACAGTTCCGCACGCGCTACAATTAACGATCTCACCAACATTCCTTGGGTTGGTGAAATGATCCATCACCTTTTCTGAATAATCCATTGCCATAGTTATCACCTCTAATTTACGTATTTCATGCCTTTTTCTTTGTACATTTCAATTATCGACTCATAATTACCAGCCTTAAAGTCTTCATAAAGTGGACTCATTTGTCGAAGGTTGCTTATGACACTCGCGATAGAATCGCAAGCATAATCGATTTGCTCTTTTGTTGTGTCGCGATCAAGCGTCATCCTCATTGAGCCATGCGCAATTTCATGAGGAAGACCGATCGCCAAAAGAACGTGCGACGGGTCTAGAGAGCCCGAAGTGCAAGCGCTTCCGCTTGAAACACAAATTCCGCGCCCTGCCATTTGCAAAAGCATTCCCTCGCCCTCAATAAATTCAAAGGAGATGTTGACATTATTGCAAAGTCTTGGCTCTAAACAGCCATTAAGCTTGCAATGAGGGACCTCGCTTAAAATTCTGTTGATCGCGTAATCGCGAAGCTCACGCTCTTTTTTCATGTCCTTTTCTAAAGTCTCTCTCATAAGTTGAGTGGCTTTTGCAAAACCAACGATTCCAGGGACGTTTTCTGTTGTTGCACGCTTGCCTTTTTCTTGAGCGCCGCCATCAATGAAGTTGTTGACTTTCTCTCCTTTTCGAATGTAGAGAGCTCCCACTCCCTTGGGACCGTGAATTTTGTGAGCTGAGACGTTCAGCAAATCAACCCCGAGCTCCTCGACGTCGATTGGCATATGAGCGAAAGCTTGCACAGCGTCAGTGTGAAAAGCCGCCCCTCCTTTTGGAGAAGTCTTTGCTCCCTTTGAGTGAGCAATATTGGCGAGCTCAGCGATAGGCTCGATCGTTCCAATTTCGTTATTGGCACTCATTATCGAAACAAGAATCGTGTCATCACGAAGCGCGTTCTTTAAATCTTCAACTTTAACAAGTCCACCATTATCAACGGGAAGATATGTGACTTCAAAACCTTCTTTTTCCAACGCTTCGCAGGAATGCAAAACTGCATGGTGCTCAATTTGCGAAGTTATGATGTGTTTTCCTTTTGAAGCATGCGCGTGCGCTATGCCTTTAATCGCCCAATTATCGCCTTCGCTTCCACCGCATGTGAAGAACAACTCTTTAGGTGAGCAATTAAGAGACGACGCAATCGTTTCGCGAGCTGCACGAACCGCGTCTGAAGCGCGCTGACCTAGAGAGTAAATCGATGAAGGGTTGCCATATTCTTCCGTGAAATATGGCAACATCTCGCGAACAACCTCATCGCGAACTCGCGTCGTCGAAGCGTTATCTAAATATATTGTGTCCATTTTTCCTCCATGTATTTAAGTCTGGCACCAATTGCCAATTTGCAAAAAATAATAAACCTTTAAGTCCTTCTATAGTTATTTATACATCCCAAACTCGAAATGTCAATAACAATTAAAAGAATTTTTAATCGTCGGTTGGGAAATTGGTGCCAGACTTCCGTTTACCGGGGGGTTTCTTGCTAGTTTTGCCAAACTTAGAAGTTTGAAAAAGCGAGCTCTGAGACTAGACTCGCATGAGCATAGATAACGCGAAGCGTTACTTTTGCTCGGATTCGTTTCTCGTGGGAAATTGGTGCCAGACCTGTTTTTTCAAATAGGAAAATTGGTGCCAGACTTTGATTTACCTGGTAACTTTTTACACAAACGAGTAAAAGAGCACAAGTATCGCTGCGCGATAGCGTTGCTCGTGCAAGTGTAATCAGCGAGCTTGCTCTTTCAAACTTTTAAGTTTCTAAAAAATAGAGTCGGAATTTGCAGGGTATGGAAATTTAAGTCTGGCACTTATTTTCTTTCACTGTTTCCCCAGGTAAATCAAAGTCTGGCACTGATTTACCTTACTATTTTTTAAACACTCAAAAGTGTAAAAAAG
>CAVAIA010000008.1:0-43193 GCA_963588595.1 bacterium
TGACTAATGGGCTTGCAAATTAAAAATTTCGCTTCGTTTTAAAATAATTTGAGATATCAAAAGTGCGCACAATATCTTTAGTATGTCAGGTATGACAAATGGGAATATAGTTGAAATAAGTGCAATTTCAATGCTTACATTTGAAACTATCATATATTGCAAACATCCAAAAATATAAGCAACTATTGTTAGCAAGAAACCAAGAATCAACTTAAACATAAACTCTAACTTCTTTGATTTTACGCTAACTTTAGAAATCGCTAACGTTATTGGATAAATTGACAAGGCATATCCTATTAAAAATCCGCCAGTTGGACCTAATAGAACTCCTAGACCCCCATGAAAAGATGAAAAGATTGGCAAACCTAAACATCCCAAAGCAAGGTAGACACCAAAAGCTAGGGTTGAGTTCTTAGGCGTTAAAAGATAGGCGCAAAGAGTTATTGCGAAAGTTAAAAGTGTAAATGGAATTGGACCTATTGGCAAAGATACAATCGCGCAAACGCTAATGAACGCAACAAAAAGCGCGATTAAAACTAATTGTTGATATGACCTTCTCAAAATTGCCAAAACCCTTCTTAAACATTTATGAACAAAGTATAATTAAACCATGGATCTAGCGCGCGAACAATCAATATATCTATTTAACAACATCAAACGGGCAAATTTTGCATTAAAAGATGCTGCAATGAAGGGGCAGGCTTTTGCGAAGAAATTCACTACCCCCTCAAATCTGATAAAAGATCTCTATCGTCAATATGACACAAAGTCTAAAATTGTCGATCCAATTTCGAGATTAGTATTCATGCTTTCAATTACAAATTCAATTGAAGATGACGAAATTAACGCATATTTCAACACCCCAGGTTCACTATTGTTCTTGTGCAATTTTGTTAGCGAAGCAGCAGGATATATTGGCCAAAAAGATTATAAAACAGACGAGTTTAGCGAGCTTGAACTTGAAGTTATCAAAATAACGAAAGAATATGAAGCAACTTTAAAAGCTTTTGGTTATATAGAACTTTGCGAATGCGCAAAATTTTTAAGCGAGAAGCTAAACTCAAAATTTAACATTTTTGCGAAGGATAATCTTAATGTATATTCACCAACAAAAGAATTGATAGACCACCTGTCCAAAAATGGTAATGCATCAAAACAAGTTGAGGAAATAGCAAAATATAAAGATAGTCTTAAAAATAAAGATTTAACAATCTGTGAACTTTCTGGAAAAGAGGCCTTCGCTTCAGCTCTTAGGGAAGTTCTAAAAGAAAATAGGGCTGCACAAAATGTTTTGTTGCTAACAAGCGATCCAGATGTTACTTTTTACAACGTTGCAACGATCCTTCGAGAAGAAAATATTGATTTTAATATAGAGGTCAAAACAAAAAGACATATAAGCTCCACTTACTTTGGAAAGGCTCTCGTTGCAATTAGTGAAATATTAGACGATTCTTTTGACATCTCTCTAATAAGCGATCTTATGCGAAATCCAATAATGAATCTAAACTATTATGACATAAATGAAAAGGACGCACATTTGCGATCATGCATTGTGAAAATTGATGAAGAAGTCTCGAAGGTCGTTGAATTTATTGAATCAAATTCAAGAGCGTACCAACTAATTTATGACATTTTTTCAAAACCTATCACTTCAACTAAAAACACTTTAGACGAGCTTAAGAAATTGATTATTTCTAACAAAAATCTAAGCCAATTTGACAAGCATCTTGAAATCAATGCAATTAAAACAATAGATCAAATAGCTGATCTATTATTCAAAATAGGCATAAACAAGCTTCCCGACATAGAGTTTTTAGATTTATCTACCACCAAAACTTCATACTCTTTTAATATTGGAAATAGTGATAAAACAATGACAATAGCAAGCGTCTCATCATCTAGCGGACTTGCTCCTATGTCTTTTGACATGGTCATTTGCGATGACGTTTCTTCGCTAGCGTTCAGCGCCTCTTCGAAGTTAGACTCCCTTAACTCTCTTTTATCAAAGTTGGACTTAAAACCAACTCTAACTCCAGTTGAGAAAGTCAGAGATAACTTTATTTCAATGCTTGACGCCTCAAGAAAAAATGTAACATTGATGATGCCAAAAAGAGACTTAGACCTTGGATGTGAGCTATATCCTTCTTTTACGCTCCAAGAGATGAGCCAAGAATTATCAAATAATATTGACTATAAATCCATTCCCGAAAATGTAAGTGATCTTACCTCTTTTAAAATAATTAAGTTTAATGAAAGCGAGATATCATCAAACGTTGGGCTAAATTCAAGCTCCAATGTTAGCGGTAAATCAAGAAAAGTTTCAACTTTAAAATATTCTTTGACAAACAGCGATAAGCTTGCGAAATTCTTATCTTCAAATGTAAGCGAAACAGGCGAGCTTATTATGTCTCCAAGCTCAATTGAAACTTATGTTCAATGCCCCTACAAGTGGTTTATGTCCTATGTCATCAAAGCAAAGAATGTAGACAAGGAATTTAGCCCTTCAGATGCGGGCAATATTTGCCATCTCGCATTTAAAAATTTCTATGACAAGCTCTACCAAAAGAACATTTACAGACTTAACACTCCTGACGAAGTTGTGTCACATCAAGAGCTATTTAAGTCATCATTTCATAAGGCAGCAAAAGAACTATATGGCATAGATGTCTTTGACTATGGCTCTCAAGATATCTATCTTGAAGATGTAACTATAAATCTGAAATTAAATAAATTAGCGCGTACTTGTGTCAATTCATTGCTAGCGCAAATTTTCATCCCTAAAGATTATGTTGTTCTCGAATCAGAATTTAAAATTGACCCAAAAGACGAAATCAATTACGCGGGAGCCAGAATTGCAGGTCGCGTGGACAGAATCGATGTTAACAAAAAAGAAGGTTCATTTTTAGTTATAGACTACAAAGGCAATATTGAAAACCACGATGCTGGTTTTAGCGTTGCGGACGCACAAAGAGTCACTCAAGAAAAAGAGCTATTTATGCCCAATAAAACCCAAGCGTTGATATATGCTTCTTGCATCGCTAAAAAGATCAACATGACTTGCGATGGTGCGATATATCTAACATATAACGAAGTTAAAGGAGGAAAACTTCCTGCATCAGGAACAATTTCAATAAAAGTCGCTGATGGATTTCAAGACATAATAAACTTAAACAAATGTTCTTGCCATATTGAAATGTCAGATTATCTAGACTTTATTGAGGCTCAAATTGAACTAAAACTAAACGAACTTAAGAGTGGAAATATCAAACCTAACCCACTAAACCAACACGTTTGTAAATATTGTGAAGTCGAAGGATGCCCATTTAGGAGATAAATTTTTAAATTTATGAACGAAATTAATCCACAACTAAAAGTTATTAATTCTCTGGACGCTCCGATCATAGTGCAAGCTGGAGCAGGGTCTGGCAAAACATACACATTAACAGAAAGAATCGTTAACTTTATTAAAAAAGGCGGAGACATAGAGCAGATTGTTGCCATAACGTTCACAAAAAAAGCAGCAGAGGAACTTAAAAGCAGAATAAGATCTAGACTCGAAGAAGAAAATATGCATTCCCAAGCGCTCAAAGTTGATGGCGCTTACATAACAACTATACATGGCTTTGCAAACAAGATATTAAAAGAAAACGCACTTGCATTTTCAATTGACCCCAACTTTCAAATCATCGACGAAGCAAAAGAAAATAGCATCAACGACGAGTCTATCAAACAAGCAATTTTCTACATAACAAGCGGGCAAAAGTTTTTGAACGAACTTGAAGAGCACTCAGAAATTTTGACATCTCAAGATCAAACAAATCAAACAGTTATTGATAGCGATTTTGACTTGTCCGGTTTTAAACCTATAGATGTTCAACAAGACGATGATTTTTTAGAAATTTTAGCTAATCAAATCCAGGAGTTCGTTGGTGATCTTGTTAGCGCAAATGCTACCAAAATGCTAACTCAAAACGTTATCTCAACGCTGACCAACGACGAAATTGGGTCAATAGACTCAATAATTGAAAATGTTTCTAAGATCATATCAAAAATCGAATTAATCCCATTTTTCGAAGAAAAGAAATTTCAATTGGGAAAAAGAGTTGACTACCAAGAGCTTTTTAAGAAATATGATCAACTAATTCATGACTTTTTGAATAGAGTTGAATTTAGTTCTAGCGTAAGAGAACAAGAAATTAAGGTTTCTTTTTTCTGCTTACTTGACGACATTGATGAAATTATGCAAGAGCAATCTTTTGGCGATAATAATATAAATTACAAAGATGAGCTAGCTTATTTAATTTCTTCGACGCCAATTTTATCTCCAAAATTTCATGAAAAGCAAAGCGATAGGGATAGCGTTTTAGCATTTAAATGTGACTTTGCAAAACTTGCTATAGAGTTTATGTGCACTGCAGGGTTTGATATCCTTAACTTTTTAGGAGAACTCTCATTTTTAGCAAATGATTTTTCAAGCATAATCAAATCTAACTTAAATCTTTCGAATAATGACATTCTAAGAGTGTGTCTAGAAAAGTTATCCGAAAACCCAAAAATTGCGAAGTCCTACCAAGAAAAGTTCTCGCTAATTATGATTGACGAATTTCAAGACACAGACCAGCTTCAACTTGGTCTAATAGGGGCAATTGCTAAACCAAAAATGCAAAATGTGTGCACCGTCGGAGACGTGCAACAAAGTATTTATCGTTTTCGTGGAGCGGATGTAAAAACTTCTATTACTTATAAAAATTTAATGTTGTCAACAAATAATGAATTGTTGATTGTGGACTTGCCAAATAACTACCGCTCTCATTCAGACATTTTATCTTTTTGCGACTTAATTTTTGAACAAAACGAGATGTTTGCAAACAACTTCTTGCATCTTGAACCTAAAGGCTCAATTAACGAATTGGAAGATAAAACTTTCGAAAATAACCCTAGAGTCAAAGTTGATATAACTAATTATTCAAGTAGGTCAAAGAACAAAATTTCAACTGAAGAAGTTGTTTGCAAACAAGCCAAGGCTTGCGCCACACATATTAAAGAACTAATAGATTCTGGAGAAAATCCTGGAAAAATTGCAATATTGCTCGGAAAACTAGTTAGCGGTAAGAACAATCCTCACTCTTCTCCATTGCAAATAGCAAAAATTTATGCTGATGCGCTAAGGGAAGAAGGAGTCGACTCAATAATTAGCTCTGGATCAACATTTTCAATGTCAAAAGAAGTTGACTTTATTAAAAATTTGCTTTCATATGCAAGAAATTGTCTAGATAGTTCATCGTTATTAAACATTTTAAGATCTCCATATTTTTCAATCTCAGATGATGCATTGTTAGCTCTAACGCACTCAATAAATAAGGACAACTTAGACTCACGCATCAAAGTGGTTGATCATTGTGACCTTGCAAAAACTTTTTTATCTCCAAATGAAGAGATGTTAGCTTTCCTTAACGAAGACGATTTAAAAAATTACAAATTTGCTGCAAGCGCTCTAACGAATTTTATAAGCGATGTTGCAAATTTGCCAATGTCTACCTCTATAAGGAATTTTCTTAATTATTGTGGTGTTTTTGATAAGTTGGACGACTCTAAACCTGAGGGTCTTGTTAGTGGAGGAAATTTCGTTAAGTGTCTCAATTTAATAGATGCGTTGCAAGACCAATGCTTAGGAATCGCATCAATTCAAGAAGAGTTCACTTCAAGACTAAACTTTTCAAAAGAAAGCCCTGGAATTCTTTCTGAAATTGATTCAAAGTATGTCCAAATCATGACAATCCATGCATCTAAAGGTCTTCAATTCGATCATGTTGTTTGCGCAGAACTAAAAGACGGTCTTTTGTCAACTCAAGACAAAAAGCAAAGACTTTTCACGCAAAATATTCTTTCAAAAGATTATGGTTTATCAACTTGTGCATCCTACCTAGCAAAATTCGATTGCATTAACTTTAATAAATTGATAAGTAATAATCCCTATTTTTATGATCAAAGAACAGAGATCCTTGAAAATATGACATGTGGAGAGGTTTTCACATCACTTTATTTAAATGAGAAAAATGAGTCGTTTAACGAGGCAAAACGGTTACTATATGTTGCAATAACGAGAGCCATAAAATCTGTTTTAGTTATGCACCGTATAAATTCTCAAGTTGGAAATGAAGAAGAGAATTGGGAAGATCCAGATAAATTAGGTATATTTGCTTATCTTTTCAAAGTCTTGAAATGGGATTTTAACTCATCTTATTCTTGTGAAAAAATTAAGCTCCCTAATGGTTCAAATGCACAAATTACATTCACACACCTTCCAGAAGCTTTAAACGAAAATGTAGATGATGACACTTGTAAATCAGAGGAAAGTGAATCAAGTGTAATTAACAACGAAATCGACGATTTTCGTGTTAGGAATAACAGAAATAATATAGAGATTGAACGCTCAAATAAAAATGAAAAGGAAAGGGACTTTTATTCATACACTTCTCTTTCAGCTCTTGACAAAGATGATGCAGGTTTCTTAAGTATAAACTCAAAGAATACCCCATCGATAAACGACGATTTAGCGTCTCAAACAAATGAAGAAGACTATGCCTATGACGAAGATCGCGCAACCGACTTTGGAGACAGAATGCATCTAAAAATGCAAATGATTGTTCAAAACAAGTCAAGCAAAATAGATCTAGATAATGAAGATAAGCGGATGATTGATGCTATAAATAACATAATCAACACTAAGCGTTTTGTTGATCTTATTAAATTAGAAAATGTTATCCCTGAAGTTGATTTTTGTGTGCCAATAAACGTTTCAAATTCAAACACCAAATTCTTAAGAGGTGCGTGTGACCTTGTTGGCTACAACGATTTTGAAAACATCAATGTTGTCGACTATAAATCTGGAAAACGGCCTAAAGACCACTCTTTGCAAGCAAAAACTTATGCGTATGCGCTATTGAATAGTGGATTTAAAAAAGTAAAAATAGATTTCTTGCATGCAGAAATTAAAGACAAAACAAAAGGTGATCAATGTGCACTACAATCATTTTCCTTCGATGATGGTGATGTTGAAGACATTGAAATAGAACTAGTAAATTTATGTAGTTTAGATGACACAAAGTAAAGTCGAAAAAATTAAAGAAGAGCTAAAAAGCGTTCCAACAGAACCTGGTGTATATCTTTGGAAAAATAAAGAAGATGAAGTGATCTATGTTGGGAAAGCAAAGTCTTTACGTGCAAGAATGAGGCAATATGTAAATTTAAGCGATGACAGAGCTAAAATTCCAATGCTTCTTGAACAAATAGATTCATTTGAATATATAGTTGTCAAGAATGAAAGCGAATCACTCCTTCTTGAAAAGAATCTAATTGAACAATATAAACCATTCTTTAATGCAGACCTTAAGGACGATAAATCCTACCCATTTATTGCAATTAGCTCAAATGATCCATTTCCCTCCATTCGTTTCACTAGAGAAAAAAGACAAAAAAACGTCGATTATTTCGGACCTTACACTAACTCTAAAGCTGCACGCGATTTAATCGACGTTTTAAGGAAAATTGTCCCTATATGTAGCTCTTCATGCACAACTTTAAAAAATATTAATAAGCGTTTAACTAAAAAAAATAACTTAAAAAGAATCGAGTATGGGGTTATCAACTTGTTTGAAGATCGACCTTGCTTTGATTCAACAATTGGGATAGGCCCTGGGATTTGTTGTGGTCTTATGACTCGTGAAGACTACACAAAAAACATAGAGAAAGCAAAGAAATTTTTATCAGGACAAAGAAATGAAATAACAAATGAGTTAAAAGAACAAATTGATAAATGCTCCTCAAATTTAGAGTTTGAAAAGGCTGCTCGGCTAAAAACAAGGCTAGACACTATTAAATGTCTAGGACAAACGCAAAATATAAATTTGAACACTTATGAAAACATCGACATTATTGGCTTTTATAGAGAAGAGACTATAGCAGGTGTTCATGTCTTAATAGTTCGCGAGGGGAAAATAATCAATAGCAATGAATTTGTTCTAAACAAGGGAATGGATGTTCCGATGGATGACCTAGTTCATAATTTCTTCCTAAAATTCTATGGAATGCGGCAAGATGTTGGTAATGTGATCATTATGCGGGATTCTAGCTTTATCGACGATACTATGAAAGATTGGCTGTCTCATTTAATCAATTCAAAACACGGAGCCAAAGTCAAAATCATTAGCCCAAAAAGGGGAGTGAAGTTTGATCTACTAAAGAAAGCTGAGGTTAACGCAAAACATACCTTATTAAGATATAAGTTAAAGAATGGTTATGATGATGAGAGAACAAATGAAGCTCTTTGTCAATTAGAAAGTGCTCTTGCGCTTAACAGACCCCCTCTTAGAATTGAAAGTTATGACATTTCAACTAACCATGGTAGTTACACAGTTGCTTCAATGGTGGTCTTTACCAATGGCAAAGCAGATAAATCACAATATAGAAGGTTCAAGATAAAACTTGAATTAGACGAATCTAATGATTTTCTTTCAATGGAAGAGGTCATCGCTAGAAGATTTTCTAAAAAGAATATTGAGAATCAAAGATTTGGTTCTAAGCCAGACTTAATCATTCTAGACGGCGGAAAACCGCAACTTAACGCAGCACTCAATTCCCTAAATAAACTTGGAATAGATGACATATCAATAGTGGGACTCGCAAAAAGAGACGAAGAGGTTTTCGTTACATGGCAAAAAACTGAACCTGTTGTTTTGCCTAGCGGATCAGCTTCTCTTTATCTAATTAAAAACATCCGAGATGAGGCACATAGATTTGCTATAACATACCATCGAAAGTTGATGAAAAAGGGCATGACTAGCTCAATCCTAGATGAAGTTGAAGGGATTGGAGACAAAAGAAAAAAGGCGCTTTTAAAATATTTTGGTGGATTTAAAAATTTAAAAAAAGCAACATTAGAGGAGATAAAGGAAGCAAAAATTGTTCCTGACAATGTAGCGCATGAACTCTCATGCGTATTAAAACAGTATAATTAATTGGTATTTAGTTATTCATCTAACGTCTTTATGAAGGTTTACTATGAGCGAAATAAATAAAGAAAATGACGATTCAAAGAAAACTCAAGATAGCAACGATTATCCAGATTTAGTTTTGATAACAGGAATGAGCGGCGCTGGAAGAACCGAATCGATGCATGTGTTTGAAGATCTTGGCTATTTTTGCGTTGATAATCTCCCCACAAAACTAATTCCAACTTTGGTTGAACTTCAAGTTAAAGAGAGTAATCAAAATAACAACACTCCAAACAAAATTGCTATTGTTTGCGATGCAAGGAATGGTCAATTCTTCTCAACGCTTGCAGATGAAATTAAAAACTTAAGGGATAAAGGCGCTAACATACGAGTCGTTTTCCTCGACTCAAATGATGAAAAACTTGTTGCCAGATATAAAGCATCAAGAAGGCGCCATCCTCTTTGTGATGACGGAACAACAATAGCTGAGGGAATCCAAAAAGAGCGTCTTATGATGCTTACTATAAAACAAATGGCAGACACTGTTATTGACACGTCTGACATGCTTCCTCAAAATCTTAGACAAAACCTAAAAGATCTTTTTGATTCGGCAACATCATCGCGAGGGTTGAGTGTGACCGTCTATTCATTTGGGTTCAAACATGGGTCAGCGAGTGATGCAGATGTAATCATAGACGTTAGATTTTTGCCTAATCCATATTATGTTCCTGAACTAAAAGAATTGACTGGTCTAGATGATAAGGTTAGAGACTACGTCATGCTAAGAGACGAAACGATTAATTTCGAAAAAAAATGGCGTGATCTTTTAGACGTTATTATGCCTGGCTACATAAAAGAAGGAAAACAACAACTTGCTATTGGAATCGGTTGCACTGGAGGTCAACATAGAAGCGTTGCAATCGCTGAGTCAACAGGGGAATATCTAAAAAATAAAGGATATAGAGTAAGCATTGCACATAGAGATTTAACAAAAAGATAGTTCTTATAAAAAATTGAAGCCATTATTTAACATTGATCCATCGATAACTGCTTCTTTCTCAATTGAGGAATTGAAGGCAGATGACCCTGATTTTCTCTTGCCACCCGACTTTAAAGCAACTGTTATAGGGGGCGGCAGCGGGATTCCAGTTTCGATCAAAACTCTTTTGAGCTTGGGTGCTAAAACTAGCGCTGTTGTCGCAATGGCAGATGACGGTGGCTCAACAGGTCGTCTTCGTGAGATTGCAGATGCAACTCCACCTGGAGACATAAGGAAATGCATATGCGCGTTCGCAAGCGATCCGACATCTCCGCTGACGCGCGCTTTTAAATATAGAATTCCTGAAGCTAACAATCACACCCTAGGGAACCTAATAATTTCTGCACTTGAAGATTCTAGCGGATCCTTTTATGAGGCGATTAAGATATGTGAAAAGTTACTTAATTGCAAAGGTCATGTTTATCCATCAACTCTTGACCACATAACCCTAAGTGCAAAAACTTGCGACTCAAAAATAATAGATGGACAAGCAATAGCATGCTCTTCTGAAACCGCGTTAGACAAAGTTATCATTAAAACAGATTCAGGAGCAACGCCTAATGCATTTGAGCCTGCAAAACAAGCTATAAAAGATTCCAATTTGATAGTTATAGGCCCTGGATCGCTTTTTACATCTCTCATTCCAAACCTCCTTGTTCAAGGGATTGTTGACGCAATCAAAGAATCTAAAGCACCCGTTTTATTTGTTTGTTCAATTGAAGATGCACAAGGAGAAACTTGGGGGCTTAGCGCTTATGAACACCTATCAGCTCTCAATCGACATGGAATGCAAGGCTTGATAAACTACATGTTGATAAACGATTCTAGAAATGAAAGGCCATTGGTTGACGATTCATCTCATAGTGAAATGAGATCCGTCTTAATAAATGACGAGGATATAGATAAGATTCAGCAAAGCGGAACTGTTGCCTTGCTTAGAGACTTGTCTTTAAAAGGAAAGCCAGGGTGGCACAACCCTAAGCGACTAAGAGAAGCTTTTATAAGCGTTATAAAATTGATGGGAGTCTAAATTCATAAGTGTCTTTTGCATCCGACATAAAGGAAGAATTAGTTAGAATTGAACCTGTTTGCAAACATTGTAACAAGGCAACTCTAAGCGCTCTAGTCAGGATCGACGGAACAATATTTTTAAGCGGCGAAGGCAAATATAGAGTTGAAATTGCAACTGATTTTGCAAGCGTTGGGCGCTTTATCGTTAACATGCTCCATTCACTTTACAATTTAACAACTGAGATTTCCTATAGAAGAAGCGTTTTGCATCACACACAAAACTATCGCATAGACTTGCCTTATCAAAAAAATATAGCTTTCGCGCTAAAGGACCTTGGAATTTTAGAAAACGATAACTCGTTAAATAACACTATAAGTAAACGAATAATCCCAAATGAATGTTGCAAAATTTCCTACTTAAGGGGCGCGTTCTTAGGCTCAGGCTTTATAGCTGACCCAATATCTAACTTCCATTTCGAACTAAGTGTCAGCACGGAAGAACTTGCGAGCGACATCTCATCTCACATGGAAGAGCTAGACATCAAATCAAGAATTGTAAAAAGAAGGAACAGCTGGGTAGTTTATATGAAAAGCGCAAAAGAAATCAATAAGTTTTTGACTATTGTGGGTGCGAAAAACTCCCTTGTCACTCTCCAAGACGTTTTGGAATACAAGCTTGACAGGAATAATTCAAATAGATTTGTCAATGCATTTATGGCGAACCAAAATAGAGTGACAAATGCATCTTATGAACAACTTGCTTGCATACATAAAATTTTAATGAAAAAAGAGTTGCAAAACATCCCGCCAGCTCTAAAAGAATTTATAAAACTTAGAGTTGAAAACCCTGATGCTTCGCTAAAGGAACTTGGTCAGATGTGCGATCCACCGCTCTCTAAAAGTGCTATCAATAATAGAGCGAGAAGAATAAAGGAACTATCTAAAGAAGATTAAAAAAATTATTAGGGTGATATAATCTAGACAACGCTAATAGTAGCAATAGCAAGTTTTAAATTTTAAGAAAAAGGAGCTTTAAAAATGACTATTAAGGTTGGAATTAATGGATTTGGAAGAATTGGTCGTTTAGTTTATCGCGCAATGAGCAAAGACGAACGTTTTGATTGCGTTGCTATAAATGACCTAGGCGACATCAAAACAATGACCCACCTTCTTAAATACGACTCAGTTCATGGCATTTTCTTTAACGACGTCAAAGTAACTGACGACGGTTTTATCGCTGATGGTCATAAAACTAAAGTTCTTTGTGAGCGCGATCCTAAAAACCTCCCATGGGCAAGCTTGGGAGTTGATGTAGTCATTGAGTCAACTGGCATATTCAAAACAGGAGACACAGCGAAGGCTCACATAGACGCAGGTGCAAAGAAAGTTATCATCACTTGCCCAGGAAAAGACATCGATGCAACATTCGTTATGGGTGTTAATGACAAGTCCTACGACAAAGAAAAACACAATATCATATCTAACGCATCTTGCACAACCAATTGCTTAGCACCTGTTGCAAAGGTTCTTCTCAACACTTTTGGGATTAAAAGAGGATTCATGAACACAATTCATGCATACACAAACGACCAAAGAATTCTTGACCTTCCTCACAAAGACTTAAGACGCGCAAGAAGTGCTGCTATGTCTATGATTCCAACAACAACTGGAGCAGCCCGCGCTGTTGCGCTTGTTCTCCCTGATCTTGCTGGTAAACTTGATGGATTTGCAACACGCGTTCCAACTCCTGACGGTTCTATGGTTGATTTAACTCTAGAACTTGAGCGCGAAGTCACAAAAGAAGAAATTAATGAAGCAATGAAAAAAGCTTCTGAAGGTGATATGAAGGGCGTTTTAGCTTACACAGAAGACCCAATTGTGTCAATTGATATAGTTGGAAATGATGCATCTTCTATCTTTGATGCGGGACTCACCATGGTTTTGGGTGAAAAATCAAACCTCGTTAAAGTGGTCAGTTGGTATGACAATGAATGGGGTTATTCTAACCGCGTTAAGGATTTAGCTGGAATCCTACTTTAATTACGTCTTTAAAAAATAGCTTAAAAAAGGTAATTTAAAAATGAAAACAATAGATGATGCAAATTTTTGTGGAAAGCGAGTGATTGTTAGAGTCGATTTTAACGTCCCAATGGAAAATGGCGTCGTTACAGACGACACTCGAATCCAGCGAGCAATTCCAACAATAAAAAAACTTGTCCAAGATGGTGCAAAAATTATTCTCATGAGTCATCTTGGGCGCCCTAGCGGAAAAGGTTTTGAGCAAGAGTTTTCATTGCAACCAGTCGCGATTAAACTATCTGAAATAATAGGTCAGCCTGTCGTTTTCTCAAATCAAACAACTGGAGACGATGCGATAGAAAAAATTAGTGCTCTTTCAAATGGAGAAATTATTGTTTTAGAAAACCTTAGATTTGATCCGAGAGAAAAGAAAAATGATGAAACGTTTGCAAGCGAACTGGCATCCCTTGCAGATGTTTACGTAAATGACGCATTTGGAACAGCTCATAGAGCACACGCTTCAACAGCAGGTATAGCTTCCTTTTTGCCATCTTATGCTGGATATTTAATGTGCAAGGAAGTCGATACTATCGAAGGCATGCTCTCAAATCCAAAAAAACCTTTCGTTGCGGTTTTGGGAGGTTCAAAAGTATCAGACAAAATTAAAGTAATAGAAAACCTTATTGATAAAGCTGACTCCATAATAATTGGAGGAGCTATGTGCTTTACATTTCTAAAGGCTCAAGGCGCGAGCGTTGGATCTTCTCTAGTCGAAGAGGATTGGGTAGAGAAATGCAAGCTTATGATAAATAAAGCTAAAGAGAATAATTGCGTGTTGATGTTGCCTGTCGACGTTGTTTGCGCAAATAAAATTGATGAGGGCGCAGAAACGAAAATTTGCAACGCATTTAATATAGATAGCGACCTTATGGGTCTCGACATTGGACCTGCAACTATAGAGAATTATCAAAAGGCAATCAATAATGCAAATAGCGTTTTTTGGAATGGTCCTATGGGCGTTTTTGAAATCGATAAATTTGCTCTTGGAACAAAGGCAATCGCCGAGGCACTAGCTAACAACAACGATGCAGACACGATTATAGGAGGCGGAGATTCGGTTGCCGCCGTTAATAAATTTGGTCTTAGTGATAAGATGACATTCATTTCAACTGGCGGCGGCGCCTCTATGGAACTAGTCCAAGGAGACAAATTGCCTGGAGTTGAAGCTCTTAAATAACTTTTAAAAGCAAGCTCTTTGTCACTTTTTGATAAATATAACGTTATGCTGGCTCCTATGGCTGGCATAACGAACCTCCCTTTTAGGTTGATATGTGAAGACTTAGGTTGCGACCTTGCTTTTAGTGAGATGGTAAGCTCAATGGGTCTAACATTTGCAAACCAAAAAACAAAACGTCTAATTGATTCAGTTCCAAAAGAGAAAAAATTGGGTGTTCAACTGTTTGGTCATGACCCAAAAATAATGTCAGAACAAGCAAAAAAGGTTCAATTTGAACTCGAAGAAAAACTTTCGCACATAGATATCAATATGGGATGTCCAGCCCGCAAAATAATTAAAAAAGGTGATGGCGCATCTCTAATGAAAAACCCCGCTCTAGCTTCAAAAATTGTTTCTTCGATAAAAAAAGGGATTGACATTCCATTAAGCGTTAAATTTAGACGCGGATTTTATGAGGGAGAAGAAACATGCGTTGAATTCGCAAAAATTATGGAAGAGTCTGGGGCCGATGCAATTTGTGTTCATGGCAGGTTTGCTATGCAATATTACAAGGGTAGCAGCGATATGCAGGCGATCAAAAGGGTAAAAGAAAGTGTAAAAGTCCCAATAATTGGAAATGGAGATATTTTTACTTGGGAAGATTACTCACAAATGATTGAAACAACGAAATGCGACGCTGTTTTAATTGCAAGAGGAGCGACTAAAAACCCACTATTATTTCGACAAATAAAGGAATATATGTCAGGGTTAATTCCGCAAGAAATTTCAATTAAAGATAGAATGGATATAGCAATAAAACACGCGCAAATGATTGAAAATTTAAAAGGTGATCACCCAAACATTTCGTTTTTACAATTTAGAAAACAAGCAATGAATTATTGTGAAGGGATTCCAGGTGCAAAGGTAGCAAGAACATCAATTTGCAAAGCAACCACTTGCTCTCAATTTGTTAAAATTTTTAGTGATCTATCTTAAAAAAAGAGGTTATAAATGTCCTTTGATCCATATAAAGCTTTATATATTCACATTCCATTTTGCAAGTCTAGGTGTGCATATTGCGACTTTGCGACTGATGCAATTAAGAGCGACTCTAAAATAGTTAGAAATTATCTAGATAAACTAATTTATGACTTAAGAGATGCCTCAAAAAAGGGTAAGCTAGAAGAAATTGAAACAATATATATTGGAGGGGGCACTCCAACTCACCTTGGCCACGACAAACTAGTGGAACTCATCTATTTCCTTTCAACCACTTTATCAATGAGAAAAATAACAGAATTCACAATTGAAGCAAACCCAGAATCGCTGACCGAAGAGATGGTTAAAGACATATATTCACTTGGAGTTAACAGAATTAGCATAGGAGTTCAATCTTTTGACGACGGTCTTCTAAAAATATTGTCCAGAGCCCACACCTCCAAAGAAGCAAGAAATGCAATATCGATCGCTAAGACGCGATTTAAAAACGTTAGCATCGATTTGATGTGTGGCATTCCAACTCAAAGTCTTGATATGTGGGAAAAGGACATTAGCGCTGCAATCGAGATGGGAATTCAACACATCAGCGTCTATCCTCTAACAATAGAGCCTAAAACAAAGTTTTACAAACTTTGCATGAGAGGCAAGATGCCATGGCCCGACGATGATTTGCAAGCAGACATGATGCAAAAAGCTAGCGAGATACTCACAAAAGCTAAATTTCATCGATATGAAGTCGCTTCCTATGCGTTGGATGGATTTGAGTCAAAACACAACAGCGCCTATTGGTCTGGAGTTCCTTACTTAGGGATCGGCAAAAGTGCGACAACTATGACTCAAAATGAAGATCGTAGAATGCGTGAGAAAGACGGATTTATAGTTGATGATCTCGATAAGCCACAAATGGCTGCAGAAGACATAATGCTTGGGTTTAGGATGAGCAGGGGAGTAACAGACGAAAAAATTCAAGAGTCAACTGATCTTTTGCCTGATCTACCGAATAAATTAAAAGAACTCGAAGATAAGGGTCTTATTAAAAGAGACGAGGGTGCTTTCGTTCCAACTCAAAAAGGTTGGCTTTGCGGAAATGAACTTTATGGCGAAATTTTCGACCTTGCTTAAAAACACTTTTAAGAAAAATTCACACCTCTTTATATATAAATTAGTGTATAAATATAATTTTTTTACCAAAAATTAGCACTCTAGGATCAAGAGTGCTAATATATAGAATATGTTATCGAACAGAAGACAAGTCATATTAAGAGCGTTAATTCAAGAGTATATCGATTGCGCAACGCCAGTCGCGTCTAAAACTCTTGTGGATAATTATGACATCCATGCAAGTTCAGCCACTGTAAGAAACGATCTTAGCTATCTTGAAGATATCGGTTTTATAATGCAGCCGCACACGAGTGCCGGTCGAATCCCAACTGAAGCTGGATATAGAGAATTTGTCGATAAATACATCGATGAGTTTGAGGACCTAGAAAAGAGCGATGATTTTGAGGCGATTCAAAGCGAAATTAGAAATAGCGCAGATGAGATTGACTCACTTTTAGATAAATTATCAAAAGAGATTGCAAGGCTAACCTCATGTCTTAGCATCATCTCACCTGTAAGCAATGAATCGAAACATTCTCACATATCTAAGCGAGGAATTTCATCCATTTTACGCCAACCGGAATTTAGAGATTCTTCATCACTTTTGCCAATAATGGAAATTTTGGAGGACGACACAATTTTATTTAAGACCCTCAATAACTCTTCTGACAACGAAGGCTTAACAGTGCATATAGGTCATGAGAATAGGTCTAAGAGTTTAAGTGGGGTTTCTGTGGTCTCTGCAACATTTGGCGAAGTTAACAATGGAGGTGTTGTTGCGGTCATCGGCCCCACGCGGATGAATTATGAAAATGTTATAAAAGCGGTTAGAATAGCTCAAAATATTTTAGATGAGCTTTAAGGTTTGATTTAGAGGAAAGAATATTGTAAAAGCGAGGTAATTTAGTTTAATGGCAACAAAAGATTTATATAGTGTTTTAGGAATTGACAAGAATGCAAGCGAAGCTGAGATAAAGAAAGCTTATAGGCACAAAGCAAGAGAGCTTCATCCAGATGTTAACAAAGCTCCAGATGCAGAAGAAAAGTTTAAGGAGCTAAATGAAGCATATGACATTTTGTCTGACCCAAATAAAAAGGCTCAATATGACCGTTTTGGGACAATACCTGGAGCTGCTAGTGGGTCAGCGGGACCTGCAGGAGCGGGATATGTTGATCTAGAGGACCTCTTCGGTGGAGGCTTTGGAGGAATGGGTGACATCTTCTCGACATTCTTTAGCGGTTTTGGAGGAGGAGCTGGAAACACTCGTCAAGTAAGAAAAGAAGGTCGCGATATGAGGGTTGGTCTTAAACTCACTCTCGAAGAAGTTGCGACAGGATGTAAAAAGGAAATTGTTTATGATCGCTTAGCTCCTTGCCCTGATTGCGATGGAAGTGGGCTTGGAGAAAATGGAAAAGAAGTTAAGTGCTCTAAGTGCAATGGAACAGGGCGCGTTGTCTCCGTTCAAAGAACGTTCTTAGGAGAGATGCAAACAGCTACGACTTGCCCTGAATGTTCTGGAACTGGCACAAAAATCGAAGGAGCTTGCCAAGAATGCGGCGGTCAAGGACGCGTTCCAGACAGACAACGAGTTTCAGTAGACATCCCAGCAGGAATTGCTGACGGTCAACAATTAAGAGTTTCCCACTATGGAGAAGCAGGAATCCAAGGGGCTATGGCAGGAGACCTTATCGTTACTATAAGAATCAAGAGCCATGACTACTATGAGCGAGAAGGCTCTAACTTGCATGTATCACTATCTGTCCCAATGGTTCAAGCGGCACTTGGCGCAGAGCTCGAAATTGATGGAATAATGGAAGATGAAGTTGTAAATGTCAAAGTTCCTGAAGGAACTCAAACTGGAGACAAGATTCGTGTTAGAGGATTTGGACTTCCCAAATTCAAATCGAATAGCAGGGGAGACATGATAGTTCATGTTAATGTTCAAATCCCAAAGAAGCTAAAGAAAAAAGAAAGAGAAATTCTTGAATCTTTAGCAGAGGAAATGAATCAAAAGACTGCCGACACAAGAACGCCATTGCAAAAATTGCGTGATGCTTTTAATTAAATGCACCATTATTTTATAGAAAACGAAAATATCGCCACCGTCAATTCACCAACATTTAGGGTTGAATTTAATAAAGTTGACGAAAAACATTTATGTGCACAACGCCTAAAAGTTGGTGAACATATAACGGTGGTAGACAAGTCAAAGAACTATTTCGAGCTCGAACTAACGCAAATTTCTCTAAAAATAATTGAGGCTCGCATTTCTCAAAGAAAAGATTTTATTGATAAAAAATATGACTTATCAATTTTCCAAGGAATATCAAAAGGAAGCAAGCTAGACGATGTCCTAAGGGCAACAACTGAAATAGGAATTAACAAATTTTTCGCAATTAGTATGCAACGCTCAATAGCAAAAGTTAAAGATGTTGCAATTGATAAAAAAATTGAGCGTCTAAACTCAATAGCAAGAAGCGCATCGATGCAATCTGGTCGAATTGACATCCCTAAAGTGACTTTCATAAATGATTTTTCTAATTTTATAGAAATAGCAAAGAAACTAGACATCCTCTTTGTTTTTTGGGAAAAAGCGAAGATGACAGAAACAATAGAGAGTGCATTGCTAAATTCGCAAGACACAAAGTCAATAGGAATATTGGTCGGACCGGAAGGCGGAATATCTGATGATGAGCTTAGTGAGCTTAAAAAATTAAAACAAACTAGAATATGCACTCTTGGGCAAACGATACTTAGAACTCAAACAGCTGGAATCGTTAGCACAGCGATTGTTAAACATCTTTTAGACGCAAAGGTAAATTCAAGATGAGTTTTGCTGTTGTCAACTTAGGATGCCGCGTTAATAGAGCAGAATCTGACGCTATAACTCAAAAAATGCTTCTAAAAGACACTCTAGCACCGCTTGAGAGTGCCAACAAAATCATTGTTAACACATGCACCGTGACAGGTGTTGCTGAAAAGAAAACTAGAAAAACAATAAGGCATATTTTAAATATTAATAAAGATGCAAGCGTTATAGTCACAGGATGCGCAGCTCAAATAGACCCTGAGTTTTATAAAAATCTCTCAAATAGAATTGAAGTTGTCCCAAAATTTGAAATTTTAAATAAGTGCAAAACTACTTTCAAAACAAAACAAGAAATTTCTAACAAAGTAGGCACTTCGCGCGTTAATGTAAAAATACAAGATGGATGTGATAATGCTTGCACTTTTTGTATTGTGCACGTTGCTCGAGGAAAAAGCATATCTTATGACCCAAAAGAAATAATCGATAAATGCAAAGAGTTAGACGAAGCGGGAGTAAAAGAGGTAGTTTTAACAGGAATAAATCTTGGGTCATATTCAAAGCCAAACTTACCATCACTTTTATATCAACTATTAGATAACACTAAAAATTGCAGGTATAGAATTTCAAGCATCGAGCCCCCTGAAGTCACAAGCGAGCTTATAGAATGCATCAAAAACTCAAATTCGCGCATATGCAAACATCTTCATTTGCCTCTTCAATCGG
The DNA here is from genome assembly GCA_963588595.1 of bacterium. Taxonomy (GTDB): domain Bacteria; phylum Actinomycetota; class Coriobacteriia; order Coriobacteriales; family Eggerthellaceae; genus Phoenicibacter. The sequence continues at coordinate 19,912 of CAVAIA010000008.1, forward strand.
GTTCGAACGATGTTCTTAAAGCTATGGATCGGCATTATAGTTGCGAAGAATTCTTAGGGTTAGTCAATGCAATCTATAATGAAATGCCAAATTTTTCTCTTACCACCGATTGCATCGTTGGTTTCCCAGGAGAAAGTGAAGAAGATTTCTCTCAAACGGTAGAAATTTGCAAAAAAGCACACTTTTCAAAAATTCACGTTTTTCCTTATTCAAAAAGAAAAAACACGCCCGCAACGTTAATGCCAAATCAAATTGAACAAAATATAAAAAAACAAAGAGCAAAAGCATTATTAGACTTATCTTCGAGTTTAAGAAAACAAGAATTCTTAAAGCGAGTTGGAACAAGCGAGCAAGTTGTAATCGAAAATGACAACAAAGGAACAACAGAATCTTATTTCACATTGAAGAGCAAAGATTTTGTTAATCCTGGACAGATTATGAATGTAGAATTAAGTGAAGCTTTATTTTTTGGTTAGTGAGTAAAAATTGGATATTTTAATAAATAACATCGTCAATAATCCAGATATATCGATTGATAACGAAATCAACTTCGCAACTTTTTGCTTAAATAAACTCGATGTCCCGAACAATGTTGAAGTTTCAATCACCTATGTTGACAAAGAAACCATTCACTCATTAAATAAGGATTATAGGGGAGTTGACAAGCCAACTGACGTTTTGTCATTTGAATGTGACGGCTCCTTTTTTGATGAAGGCAATGAAACGCAACTGCTAGGGGACATTGTCATATGTCCAGAAATATGCGCTGAACAATGCACAGATTATGGAAATAGCTTTAAAGAAGAATTGGAACTTTTAACATGCCATGGTCTTTTACACTTGCTTGGTTATGACCACATCAAAGATGATGATGCACATAAAATGGAAGCAAAAGAAAAAGAACTTCTTAGTTCATGGAGAGAAAATAATGGATAGCAAAGATAAATTTGTTCACCACACACTAGAAGAGGACCCAATCCCTGCCTCGAAAGCTTTTGTCTTTGCGATGAGCGGAATTGTGCATGCAATAAAAACTCAAAGAAACTTTAAAATCCATATAACTGTTGCAATCCTTGCGATCGCATTGTCTTTCATATTAAAGATAAGTTTAGTTGAGGCAGCTTTAGTGGCTATTTGTATCTTTGCTGTTTTCGCTTTTGAATTAATCAACACGTCTATTGAGTCTGTCGTCGATCTTGTCTCTCCTGAGTGGAGTAAACTTGCTAAACATGCAAAAGATTGCGCGGCGGGAGCTGTTCTTCTCGTTGCAATAATGAGCGTTTTCGTTGCAGCTTTTATTTTCGTTCCTAAAATTTTAAACTTATGGATTTAAACGATTACTTAAAAGAGAGCGAAGGCGACGCAAACGATTTTACAAAAGTCCCTAAAGACTTTAAAAGCGGGTTTGTTTCTTTTATAGGCAGACCAAATTCTGGCAAGTCCACCCTCATTAATTCTCTAATAAATGAAAAGATTGCCATAACTTCAAATGTTGCCAACACAACGCGCCATAGATTTGCTGGAATAATTAACAAAAAAGACTATCAAATTATTATCTACGACACTCCAGGAATCCATAAACCTAAAGATGCTCTTTCTGAAGAGCTAAATGTTTCGGCTGAACAAGCAGCAACAGACGTTGATATTATATGCATCCTTATAGACGCGACTAAAAAATTTGGCAGCGGAGATAAGTTCATAATTGACAAGTTTAAAAACACTAATTCATTAAAATTTTGTTTGCTAACAAAAATTGATAAAGCAAAAAAGGATGACATCCTAAAACAGCTAAAAGAAATTTCAAGCTATTTTGACTTTGATGAATATATCCCAATATCATCAATAAAGCGCACTAATCTAGAGCTCCTAGAAAAGCTTTTAGTAAAACATCTAAGTTTGGGACATAGATGGTTTGGAAGTGAGCAAACAAATGATGTCGAGGAAGAAGTTTTCATCTCAGAGTTGATTCGTGAACAAATATTAAAGAACGTAACTGATGAAATTCCTCATTCAACGGGCGTTTTGGTCGAAGACATTGACTTTAATAAGAACACAAAAACAACTCACATATTTGCAACAATCATAGTCGAGAGAGACTCACAAGTTGGAATAATCGTTGGAAGCGCCGGGAAAACTTTAAAGAAAATTGGAGTTTCTTCAAGACATGAAATTGAGAAATATATCAAAGGAAAAGTAAATCTTAAACTTAATGTTAAAGTTAAGAAAAATTGGAGAAAGAACGTAAATTACGTTAGGCGCTTTGGATATGGTCAATAGAAAAATAATTTAGAAACGATACAATATAATCTAAAAGAAGAGTTTAGATCCAAATAAATAAGAGCAAGCAGATAAATGATTTGTCCTAAATGTAAAACACCAAATAGATCAAATGCAAGATATTGCGATAAATGTGGCTTTGAATTGCCAAGCGTTGCTCCAATCGCGCGAGAAATCTTCGGAGATGAACAAAACAAAAATAACAACGATCAAAGTTTTGTCCCCAAAGCAGCTCCAACAGCTGACTTAAGAGGCGTAGATAAATTTAACGATTCATCATATTCGCCAAACACAAATTCCAACAAAACAAACGAAAGTGACATCACGCTTGTTATGCCTCATGAAGGGGGCCAATCTTCAAACAACGAAGACAACGTCCTAAACTATTCAAATAGCACATCAAGCGATATAAAGATTCCTAAAACTAAAATTAAAAGAAACTTATTTTTAGCTTTAGGCGTCATAGCAATCCTTGCAATATGCGCTCTAGTGACCTATAACATGCAACTTTGGGGAGGAAAAATCATTCCTGAAGTTTATGGTCTAACTCAATCAGAAGCTGTAACAAAAGTTAAAAACGCAGGTTTTGAAACTGAAATAGAGCAAGTTCCAAGCGATGAAATTGAGGGGATAGTTGTTGGAGTTGACCCACAAGAGGGGAGTAGGGCTGACGCAGGGTCAACAGTTAAAATCAAAATTTCAAAAGCACGCATAATTCCAAATGTTGTTGGGATGAGCCTTGATGAGGCAAAAGCTAAGTTTGAAGAAAATGGATTTACAAACATCGAAGCAGTCACAGAGAAATCGGATGAATCTGAAAACTCGGTAATCAAAATGAGTCCTGAGCCTAACACTCGCTCAAAAGCAGACGCAAAAATAACTATAACAGTCGCAGATCCTTATCGTGTTCCAGCAACTGACAACATGACTAAGGACCAAGCAATTCAAGCTATAAAAGATAGCGGTTTTGATGCTGAAGTTGTTGAACAATACAACGAAAACTTAGCTGAAGGAAACGTTATATCAACTAATCCTGCGGCAGGGACAGCTCTAAAATCCAAGAGTAAAGTAACTATTTACGTTGCTCTTCACCGCTCAACGAAGCTTGAGCAATTAACTCGTGACTATTTTAGCAATGTATCAAATTTTAGAATGGATGGAAAAACTTACCAATTTGGCTCTCTAACTGCAGTGCAATGGACAAGCGGCGGGAATGTTTCATTCACTTTCACAGCAAGACAATATCAAAGCACAACATGGTTTGATGGAGAAGTTGAAACACGCTATTCAGATTATCAATCCATTCAAGGATCGATATCTTTTGATGACAATAATAATGTTATAGCGATAAATCCGAATATTACGACTTAATTGAATAAATCATGACTTCAAAAACAGCACTTCTAGATGTTGTCGTTATAAGAAAAACTAGAATATCAGAAAACGATTTAGTTTTTTGTATGGTCGCAAACGACTCAAAGATTATTAATGCTATCGGCAAAAGTGCCAGAAAACCTGGCAACACCTTTTCTAATAGACTAGACCTTTTTAATGTCGCTCACATAAGCTTAGCGTCAACAAGAGGGCTTGGAATAATTAGGGAAGCAAAATTAATTGAAACTCACATAAACATTCACAACAATTTTAGCTTGATGACTTGCGCTAGCGCAATTAGTGAACTTGTTTGGCGTCTAACTTTTAGCGAAAACACTAATGAAGCCCTTTTTGATTTTTTAATCAAAACGTTCTTTTTGATTGACACTAAATGTGAGAAATCAAAGGAGATTGCCCTTGCAGCGCTAATAAAACTTCTTGCTATGGAAGGCTTTGGACCTGCTCACAAATTTTGTTCTTTGTGTGGTCAACCTCTACAAAAAGCAAGTTCTTCTTATAATTTAGTTGCATTTAGTCCTGATTCTGGTGGGTTTTTATGTGACGAATGTGCAAAAACAGATCTCCCTTCCATTAAAAAAATTGCTTTTAAGGATAGCATTTTATTAAACTTCAACAACCTATTAAATCTAACCTATGAACAAATAATTCATCTCGATTCAATTAGTGAAAAAGACATTTTTGACTTGAAAAACTTGCTACAATTGTGGATCGAACGAGTGACGAGCCACAAAAACAACTCTCTTGAATTACTCTGACTTTTTAAAAATAGACAATCTTGGTTGCTAATTTTTTAACTAATTCAAAGTCATGGCTAACAAATATAAGACCGCAAAAATTGTCTTCGCACCACTTAATCAAGAAATCCAAAATCTCTTTTTGAGTAACAACATCAAGCGAAGCCGTTGACTCATCTAAAATTAAAAACTTAGGGCAAGCAATAAGCGCTCTGGCAATTGAAAGCCTTGCTAGCTCACCACCCGAAAGTTCTCTAGGAAATTTGTTTAATAGAGACATATCAAGCCCGAGGTCATCAAACAAGCTATTCTCACTTGCAAAATTATTATCAAAACTCTTCCCAACAGCAACATTAGGATTAAATGACGCGTGGGGGTCTTGGACAACAAGTTGAACATCTTTAAAAACACTCAATTTTTCTCCATCAAGGAAAACATCTACTCCTGCTGGAACGATATGACCAGACAATATTTTGCAAATTGTTGATTTTCCAGAACCTGTTGGTCCAAAAAAACAAGTTATGTCACCAGACGCAACATTTAAAGAATAATTTTTAAATATCACTGTCTTCGAATACCCAAAATTTAAATTATTAATTTTAAGTTCATGGCTTCTTTGATCATTATTTTTCTTATCAAATTTTGAGAAGTAAAGATTCTTAGGCAAACTTTCAAATAACCTTTTAGAATATTCACAAGAAAGATCCTTCTCATTTTTAAAGGAAGAGACTGAAATCTCATCGACTATAGTGTTGTCCTTAAAAATCGCAATTCTGTCACCATGTTTCAAGGCAAGTTCAATATCATGCGTTATAACAACCAAGGTGCGACCTTGATTCGCTTTATCCAAAATAAGACTGATACACTCTTCTTTATTTTCGTAGTCCAAATTTGTTGTTGGTTCATCTGCAATGATAATCTCGCTATTTGGATTTATCGCATCATTTATAAGAGCGATCCTTTTCATTCCTCCCGACATCTCAACAGGGTAGAGCTCTTTGTCACCAATTCCATATTTTTGCATTGGATCAAGGCTGGCCAAGGATTGAGGTACATAGCTAACTTTGCCTGCCATAAGATTCTTTAGTTCGTGACTTTCAGTCAAATTACCGTGAAACCAAATGTTGCCGTCAACATTAGCATTCGAAGGCAAATTGCCTGTTAACAGATTGATTAACATCGACTTTCCAGAACCTGTTTGACCTATAATGAACAATTTTTCACCTTCATGCAAGGATAGATTCAAGTTTTTTAAAACTTGAGTTTTTCTAATAAATGGAAACATAGAGCATTTCTTGTAGAAAAGATCCTCAAAGACAACGTTTATGTTTTCGAGCAAAAATTGATGATGACCACCTAAATGCATTGAGCCTAAAGCATGTTGATGCCCATGATGAAACTCAAATTTTGTGTGTATCAATTCCTCGTCCACAATGCCTATCCTTTAACGTAACAGACTAGCCTGCATTGACATTCTAAAATTGACTCGATTAACAAGATAGGTTAAAAGAAGAACAACAGCAACCAAAGTTAATCCCTCAAAAATTGAAATCCACCATTGACCAGCGAGCAAATAGCCTAAAGACGAATTAAGCAAATTCCCAATCGCGGGAGTTTCTGCCGAAAACCCAAGTCCAAGGAATGTGAGCGTTGATTCATGCAAAATCGAGTGGGGAAACGCAAGAATAAGGCCTGTAATGATTGTTCCTTTGATCGAGGGCGCGACATGCCGTATAAAAAAGCTAGAGGCGCTGTTAGCTAACTTCTTTTCAACTTGACACCAATCAGAATTATATATTTGCTTTAACTCATTAGTTAAAACCTTGCTCAACGTTGGCCAATGCGTTAGAGAGGTTGCAAGAATTACTCCAATAGCTCCTTTTCCAACAGCAAACGAGATAAGGATCATCAAAATTAAGTGAGGGATTCCAAGAATTGCATTAGTAATAATTTCTGATATTTTATTTAAAAGAGAAGAGCTGCTAACGCTTAAAAGTGAGAAGAAAATCGCAACAACAACACTGATAATAGAAGAGATAACGCCTGCTATTATGCTTATAAGCATTCCACAACATGTAAGCAAAAACACGTCGCGTCCATAGTTGTCAGTGCCAAATAAATTATTTAAAGACGGTTTACTTAAAACATTATCGAAAGAATAGGCGTCAATATTTGCATAATTTAAAAAACCAACAATCATGACTAAGAGCAAAATGATGACACAAATGATTGACAGGACAACCTTTACCTTCTCTTTTGTTAATGCGCTAATTGACATTTTTAATCCTCGGATCAATTCGTAAAACTATTAAAGAAGACGCTAGATTTCCTACAAAGACTATGACCAACGTTAAAACGCTTATCCCGCAAAGCAAAGCAACGTCGCTTGATGTTGCTGCCTTTATTGTTATGTAGCCAAGTCCTGGGTAAGAGAATATATTTTCTACAACAACGCTTGAGCCAATAATTTCACCAATTTGAGCAAATTGAATTGAGATCGCAGGAAGAGACGAATTTTTTAGCAAGTGATTTTTGATTATGTCTCTCTTTGCCTCTCCCTTAACTTCTAAATATTTAACAAAGTCGGAATTGGCCAGAGTCTCGCACTTGGACTTAGTGTGAAAAAAAGTGGTTGGGATGCTAAACAAAGTGAGCGTTAGCGTTGGCAAAATTAATGACTCGAAGCCAACATCCGAATTTAGCGGAATTACTCTAAGCAATATGCAAAAAATGAATAGAAACATTATTGCGAGAAAGTAAGTTGGCGTTGATATCAATAAGTAATTAATCACGACTAGTAACTTAGAAGTCTTATTTTTCTTATAACAAGCAGCTATAACGCCAAAAAAATAACCTAGCGCTCCACCTAAAACCCACGAAATAATCATAGGGATAGAACTATTACAAATTCCTCTTACGATCACGTCAAGAACAGGTTCGTTATAGATCAAAGATTGACCAAAATTTAAATGAAAAATGTTTCCAAACCAATTTATTAATCTTTCAAACCAAGGCAATCCAACTCCCCAATAGGCCTTGATCGCATCAAGTTTTTCTGCACTCATTTTTGAAGTTGCAATTTGCCCATAATTTGAAGTTATAGGGTCAATGGGGGAAAGTGACACTAGAAAAAAAATTAGAGTGCATGATAAAATCAACAAAACTATAAGTTCAATTGTCCTGGTCAAAATTTTCATAGTCTTAATTTGACCAACTCCATTTATCGATGTTGTTAACTAAAGACCAACCATGACCATGAGGATGCTTGTTTTGCTCGCCAACATCTAAGTTATTTTTTACAAAATAGACATGATTGACATTAGCAAGCCAAATCCACGATGATGAATTTTGTGGACAGTTCATCTCTTGAGCTTCATCTAAAAACGTAAACGATTCTTCCAAGTTCGAACAAGACAATGCTTTGCCAATTAACTCATCACTATTAGCGTTTGATGACAACGAAAAATTACAAACTCCATCACTTTTAATAATGGAAACTAATTCAGCAGGGGAGTTAGAGCCCCATCCCCAAAGAACAGCATCACTATATTGATGAGCATAGATTTCATCCCACGATTTTCCTATAACATTTACCTTTATGCCAATCTTTTTCATTTGATCACAAAAAGCATACGCTAAAGCCTGTCTATCCGTGTCACTCATTGGATAATAAAGATCAAACTCGCATAACACATCATTTTTCGATCGATCAGAATCTTTATCATTTTGAATCCATCCAGCATCGTCTAAAACTTTCTTTGCTTCATCGACATCACATTCAATTTTCATAGATTCGCTCGCCCATGGAAGACCATCGCACACAGAATATGCGCTTTTAGCCTCTCCATAAAGCGTGTTTTTGATTAGTTGTTCTTTATCAAGAGCGAGATTTATCGCATATCTAACCGCAAAGTCGCAAGTAACATCGTTTCCTAAGTCATAATTCTCATATTCCTTTTTTCCAGCGCAAAATTGCTTTGCTTCACTTTTTGATTTTGTTGGAAGAGAAATCCCTCTGGAATCGACAGTTTCAACGCTTAACTTTTTAAAATTTTCGATCTCTTGATTAGAATATTTTGCAGGGATATAAGCCACATCAACGCTTTGAGACTTCGCATAAGCAAAGGACGCATCGTCGTCTAAAAATAAAACTTGAAATCTCTTTATGCTAGCTTCATCCCCATAATAATTTTCATTAGCGACGAAAGTTGCCGATTTACCTTTGTCCCAACCCTCCAATTTATATTTTCCAGATCCGATTGGGTTTGAACCATAAGATGCTGAATTATAAGTTTTCTCTGGAACAATGCCGACATTAGCTAACAAATATATAACTGTGTTGTCAGCTTTTTTCAATTTAACGTTGCATGCTAAATCGCCTATTGCCTCAGCCACTTCAATGCTAGAAAAATCTGCAGGATTTGCTTCATTAGCAGCTGCTGCGTTAATCGTATATGCAACGTCATAGGCGCTAAGCTTTTCTCCATTAGAAAACAACACACCATCTCTAAGATAGAAAGTAATTAGTTTTGCGTCATCACTAATTTTGTAGCTAGTCGCCAAATCAGGCGTAATCGTCATATTAGCATCAGCCTTTATAAGTGTTGATTGGATCAAAGGATCGCTAACATGCTCGCCGCAAGCCCATCCATATATGGGGTCAAAGCCTGTGTCTGGCTCAGAGGTTTTTGGCATTGTGACAACAAGCGTCTCTTCACCTTCAGAAGAATTCGTTTCATTATTTTTATCTTTTGAACATCCACTTAAAAACAAACAGGTGGAAATAATAAATAAGAGGAGTAAAATCGCAATACTGTATTTGCTATTTTTAAGTAACAAAATATCTCCTTGCTGGTGAGTGTTACGAATTTTGATTTTGTAATACTAATATTTTTGCATAAATCTCTAAACAATTTCTCCATTTGCCTAATTTTTTTTAAAAACATTCAAAAAATATGTAATTGGTTGCTAGAATTTTCAATTATGTTTTTAATATTTTCATTGATAGGAATTCCACTAATAGGTGCCTTGTTCGTTTCTTTCGCTAAAAACGACAAGGTCAGAGACGCAATTGTTATAACATTTGTGTCTGTAGTTGCGCTATTATCAATAATTTTTATTGCATCGCAATGTTTAGATGGCAATATAGATCAAAAATCACTAATCAATTTTTCATCATCTGTCATAGACTATGTTTGCCTAGCGATAAATCTTTGCTTGATGGTCGTAGTTTTAATATTTTGCATTAAGTATAAAAAAATCCTTCCTGCTATATTAGCAATTGCCCAAATTTGTCTTGAAATATACCTTGAAATATTGTCTTGCGGCTCGAATGTGAAAGTCTCATATGCTCTAAACGTTGACATGTTAACCATAATTATGGTTCCAATAATAGGGATAATCGGCGGAGTAATTTGTATCTATGCTATTGGCTACATGAAAGACTTCCAAGCTCACGCTAAAGATGAGCAAAAGGATAGAAGGTCATTTTTCTTCGCAATTTGCATCGCATTTTTGGGCGCTATGTATCTTATCGTTTTCTCGAATAGCATGTCATGGATGCTTTGTGGATGGGAAATAACAACAGTGTGTTCTTTTTTGCTTATTGGATACACAAAAACAGAAGAAGCTATAAAAAATTCATTTCTCCAAATTATTCTAAATTTAATTGGCGGCATCGCTTTTTCAATTGCGATAATTCTAGCGATAACCAACACTCAAACAGCAGATTTCAATTCGTTCATTAAAGCTGGTATTTCAAATCCCACGACAGCTGCACTTCCGCTCGCACTATTTTCTCTTGCAGCCTTCACAAAGGCAGCACAAATGCCATTTCACAAATGGCTATTAGGAGCGATGGTAGCTCCAACACCAACTAGCGCTCTTCTTCACTCATCAACAATGGTAAAAGCTGGAGTATTTTTATTGATTAAATTAAGCCCGCTGTTTTCCATTTGCTCTTTCGTGGGCATTGTTGTTGAACTTATAGGAGGATTGACGTTTCTATTTGCATCAATAATGGCGATTTCCCAATCAAATGGAAAGCGGGTTTTAGCATATTCAACAATAGCAAACCTAGGTCTAATAACTATGTGTGCTGGGATATCAACATCAATATCGATTTGGGCTGCGATTATTTTGATAATCTTTCATGCTATTGCAAAATCATTGCTATTTTTATGCGTTGGAACAGCAGAACACCACGTTGGAAGCAGAGATATCGAATCCTTCGATCTTCTTTTTGAGCGTATGCCAAAATTGGCAAGGTTTATGATGTTTGGCGCCATGACAATGTTTATCGCTCCTTTCGGAATGTTAGTTGGAAAGTGGGGAGCGCTTTTGTCAATAATTAACTTTAACAGCCTAACGCTAATCATCTTTTTAGCCTTTGGAAGCGCTGCAACTTTCATGTATTGGGGAAAGTGGCTTGGAAAATTGGCTGGCATAACTGGTGGCACGGAAAATATTGAAGGAAGTGTCACAAAATCAGAAAATTTTTCGCATTATTTGCTTGCGACTTTGCTGGTGCTTTCAACTGCACTTTTGCCTTTTATAAGTGAAGACGTTGCAACAACAGCAGGATCACAACTATTAAGTGCTATTAGCTCTGCAAATTCTTTAACAACAACAAGCGCAATTTCACCTGAAATTCTTCTATTGAGTTCAATCTTTGCGATTATTGTCTTTATCGGTCTTTTCTTAAGTGTTGGAAAACCAAGGAAAACCAATCAACGAAAGCTTAATGCTTATATGTCAGGAGTTTCTCTCAACAATGATAAGCGCTCATTTAAAGGATCTTTGGGAAATGAAGTTATGTCAACTTCAAAGAATTTTTACCTAGAAAATTATTTTGGGGAAGGGATAACAAGCATAATAATAATTTTTTCAACGATTCTAATTCTTATTTCAATTATTTACTCAATAGCTATTATGGTGATGTAGAACAATGATATCTTTTGACTTAACATATTTTCTAACCTACATAATAGCAACTATTGCTTTTGCGATATTGTCTCCAATTGCAGGATGCTTATTAGCTGGACTAGACCGCGTTATATCAGCAAAATTGCAAGGAAGAGTTGGACCTCCAGTGCTCCAGCCCTTCTATGATGTTATGAAGCTCCTATCGAAAGAAAATGCAACCATAAACACTTCTGAGCGTGTTTACGTTGCCCTTGGACTTTTATTTGCCATACTCGCTGGAGGATTTTTATTTGCGGGATCAAACTTGCTGATGTGCGTTTTTGTCATAACGCTCTCAACATTGCTCATAATATTAGCTGCCTATTCAAGCAGATCTCCTTTTTCTGAGGCAGGAGCTGCGCGTGAAATCCTTCAAGTTATGGCTTATGAACCTATGGTTTTAATCTTTTGTGCAACTATTTTAATCTATTGCCTAAAACAAGGAGCCTCAGCGCAAGATGCAATGGATGTAAAAACTCTTCTTTTACTCGACAAACCAGCAATTTGTGGTTGCTATATTGTTTTCATAGGTCTTATATATGTGTTGACAATTAAGTTAAGAAAATCTCCATTTGATCTTTCTAGCTCCCATCATGCCCACCAAGAGCTAGTTAGTGGAATGACAACTGAGATGTCGGGAAGAACATTAGCTTTGCTCGAGATTACTCATTGGGTTGAATCTATTGTTTTCTTAACATGGGTAGGGATTTTCTTTTTATCAAACAATCAATTCTCAATTCCAATAGCAATTTGTGCTTCTCTTGGAGCTTGGTTGCTGGAGATAATAATCGACAACAACGCGGCAAGGATGAAATGGCAATTCATGTTATTTAGCGCATGGGCTGTTGCTTTCATTGCCGCGTTAATAAACTTACTATTATTGGCTTAAGTGGAATGAAAGAAAAAAATTGGCTAGTTTTTCAAAATATTTAAAAAAGTCACCTTGGGTCATCCACTATGATGCTTCAAGTTGCAATGGATGCGACATTGAAGTTCTAGCATCTTTATGTCCAGGATTCGATGCTGAAAGACTTGGGGTCATAAACACCGGAAACCCAAAGCAAGCTGACATCTTTTTAGTAACTGGTTCTGTTAATGAAAGAAACATCTCTGTTATAAAAGAAATTTACGACCAAATGCTTGAGCCCAAAGCTGTTGTTGCTTGCGGAATATGCGCTTGCTCAGGAGGTGTGTTTCATGATTGCTATAATGTCATCGGTGGAGTTGATAAAGCGATACCTGTTGACGTTTACGCGCCAGGATGTGCTGTTAGACCTGAAACGATAATTGATGCCATCTCTGAGGCATGCGTTATTTTGGAAGAAAAATCAAAAAAGATGGAAAACTCAACCAAACAAGAAAAAGAAGAAGACTTAGGATAGATGAAATTTACATCAACATACAAAACCTTAAAGTTAGACGAAATCAAGAATAACGCTGAAGAGCGCAAATCTGCAGGGGACAGATATGTGCAAATATTAGCTGTCAATTATGACGATCATATTGATTTGGTCTACACTTTCATGACTAAAGATGGAGAACTAATAGATTTTAACGTTGAAAACGTTTCAAAAGATGCAACTATTAGTTCTATTTCGGACTTATATTTTGAAGCTTTTGTTTGCGAAAATGAGATCCATGACTTATTTGGGCTCAAATTTGACGGATTGACTCTTGATTTTTCTGGGAAGTTCTTCGCAACAGCACAAGATAAGCCCATGACTATCATATCGCCTGTCGAGCTTGCTAGAAGAGAGAAAGAAGCAAAAATAGCTGCAGCTAAGGCTGCTAAAGCTGCCAAAGCCGCTAAGGAAGCTTCAAACTCGCAAGAAACGCAAAACGAGAGTGGGGAAGGGGAGGAAAAATAATGGCTAAGTCGTCTGTAATACCATTTGGACCTCAACATCCAGTTTTGCCTGAGCCTTTGCACTTAGATCTTGTTGTTGAAGACGAAAAAGTTATAGAAGCGATCCCTCAAATTGGCTTTATACATAGAGGGCTTGAAAAAATGGTTGAAAAATACGATTACAACCAATTTATCTATTTTGCTGAGAGAATTTGCGGAATTTGCGCTTATGGACACACTTTAGGATATGCTGAAACAATAGAGAACTTGCTTAAAGTCGAAGTTCCTAAAAGAGCTCAATATTTAAGAGTTATTTTTCAAGAGTTGTCTAGAATACATTCCCACATTCTTTGGCTCGGTCTTGCAGCTGATGCATTTGGGTTTGAGTCCTTGTTTATGCATTGTTGGAGGTTGCGTGAGAAGGTTTTGGACATATTTGAGCGAACATATGGCGGTAGAGTTATATTTTCTGCTAACAAGGTTGGTGGAGTTACTCGCGATGTTGAAAACACTGAGCTTGCAAGAATTGACGAAGTTCTAGCAGGAATTGCAGGGGACTACACTAAAATCGTTTCAACGCTACTCAATGACTCGACAATAAAAAATAGATGCGTTGGAGTCGGCGTTATAACTAAAGAAGAAGCTATTTCGTTGTCTATGGTTGGACCATTTGGAAGGGCAAGTGGAATCGATTATGACGTAAGATCTTTTGGGATGGGAGCCTATTCAAATGTCGAAGAGTTTAGCCCAATCACATCAGACGAAGGCGATTGCTACGCAAGGATTAAAGTTAGATGCAATGAGGTCTATCAATCAATTAACATAATTTCTGAAATGATTGACAAAATTCCTGATGGGGAAGTCTCGACAAAAGTTAAAGGTGTTGCACCAGAAGCACAAGTTTCAAATTTATTAGAGCAGCCAAGAGGAGAGTGTTATTACTACGCCCGAGGATGCGAAAGCGAATTTTTAAAACGAATGAGAATGAGAACTCCAACATCGCAAAATCTAGCAGGCATGGTTCACGCTCTAAAAGGGTGTGATCTTGCGGATGTAAATATGATAATTTTAACAATTGACCCATGCATTTCTTGCACTGAGAGATAGGAGATAATTTAACTTCTATGAGCGCATTTAGCTTCATAACAACAACAATCCCTAGCTTCTTCAAGAAGAAGGAAACATTGTTGTATCCTATTCAAACTAAAGATCTAAGCGAACCTGTTAAAGGAAAAATTACCATTTACGAAAATGATTGCATTCTTTGCGGAAAGTGCCAAAAGACATGTCCGTGTGACGCAATAATAGTCGAAAGACAAAATAAAACTTGGTCAATAGATCACTTCAAATGCATAACATGCAGAAGTTGCGTTGAGGCATGCCCTAAAAAGTGTTTGTCAATGGATCCAAGCCTTCCTTCGATCTCCAGAAATAAACATCTTGAAGAACACAACATTAGCTCAACTAAAGAAGAAGAAGAATAATCTATAGTTCACTTCGTCGCAAATCGATAGAAAATTTCTACTTATTGTATAATTTTCTAAGTGGAAAAAAATTTAAAAGATAGAGAAGAAATCCAAGTTAGCAATCGCATTTTAACTATACCTAACGTTATTTCAACCCTAAGACTCGCTTTAGTTCCAATCTTCTTTATTTTGCTTTTTAACAACCAAAAAATCCCTGCACTTATTATTTTTGCTATCAGCGCTTCAACTGATTTTCTTGATGGACAAATAGCAAGACGGTTTAATTGTGTTTCTAGATTGGGACAATTGTTAGACCCTGCGGTCGACACAATTTTGATGATTTCTGGCGTTGTGGGAACTTGGCTATTTTGCGGACTTCCAACTTGGGTAATGGTTATAGTCTTTCTAAGAGAAGCATTCATGCTAATTGCAGGCGCTATTCTATTAAAAATAAAGAAAATTAGGATCCCAGTTATCTATCCAGGCAAAGTTGCAACAGCGCTTCTTTTCTTTGGAATGTGTCTAATGTTTTTAACTGAATATGGATTATTTTTAGTTTATATTGGGGTAGCACTCCAAATCTTAGTTACTATCTATTACATGATTGAAGCTTACAAAAAGCTTAAATCCAAAGATAAAATCGACAATGAAAATGTTTAAAAACGCAACTAAATTAACACTCAAATTCTTATTAGCTTTCTCGCTAATTTTAAATGCGAACGTAGCAATTAGTGAAATTTGCTGCGCAGACACTCTTAAAAGCGACATAATCACAACCGGCACTGTTGAGAGTCGAGGTCTTAAGCTAACTGAATGCCCAAGTGTCTCTTCCCCATGCGCGCTTCTAAAAGACGACTCAGGAAAACTCCTATTTTCAAGAAATGTCGAAAAAGAAGTAAAAATAGCAAGTTTAACTAAGATTATGACAGCACTTGTTGCACTCGACTATCTCTCGCCCACCGACCAAATTAGCGTTTCTCAAAGAGCTGCCAGTGTTGGAGGCTCAAGCGCAGATCTAAGAAATGGCGATGTTTTAAGCTTTAGCGATGCTATCCTTGGGTTGATGGTGCCTTCCGGAAACGACGCTGCGGTTGCAATTGCTGAGACTTGTGGAAAGAAAATCTCTAACACAAGTGATAACAATGTCGCTTATGAAGCGTTCGTAAATGAGATGAATAATAAAGCTCAAAAATTAGGATGTTCTAACACAAAATTTACTAACCCACATGGTCTTGACACGGATGAATATGCAAGCGATGCTCATTCTTGTGCAAATGATTTGATGATCATGGTTCAAACAGCCATGAAGAATGAAATTTTCTCAAGCAGCGTTAAAAATGCGCAGGTGAACATAACAATCACAAGAGACGGAGCTGCAACAACTGTGACGCTAAATTCAACCGATGAGTTGTTAGGATCATTTGATGGAGCGTCAGGAATCAAAACTGGAACGACCGATGAAGCTGGCTATTGTTTTGCAGGAGCATGCAAAAGAGATGCAGGCACGGTCTATTCGATCGTGTTAGGTGCAAGCGATAGTTCAATGCGCTTCAGCGACACAAAAACGCTCTTCAATTGGTATTTTGACAATCAAGTTAGCTTTAAACTTTGCAATGCACAAGACAACATTATGGCAAAAGTTGCTAACAAAAGCTTTCTTGACAAAACTGTCCCTTTAACAATAGAAAACCCAAATGAAGCAATTACACTTTTTAAGTTCGATGGTAATGTTTCACAAAAAATAACTTTTTATGAGGTAAAAGGTCAAGTAAATGAAGGAGACACTCTAGGCAAAATTGAGTTTATACAAAACAACAATGTTATTTGCACTCGTGACTTAATATCAAAAGAATCGCAAGATCCACCGTCCATCCTTGAGAACATATCGACTCATTTAACAAGATTTATAAATATATTCACAGGAGGACAAAATGAAGCAACGTCTGAAATTTTAAATGACACCCCCCTTCTGTTAAAATTTACTTAAAAGACTAAATTTTATTAGGAAAGCTTAATTATAAGGTGTAGATATGTTTGATACTTGTCCTGTTTGTAAATGTGAGTTAAATGAAAATGACGAAGCCTGTCCTAGGTGTGGATTTAAATTAATTGGTAGCACTCAAGAATTTTCTCCCGTAAAAATTAATGAAAATTCCTCAAATCATAAATCAAAGCCTCCTCAAAACAGAATTGAAGCACACACCGAAAATTCGAGCGAAAATAAGCCGATTTCAGCCACGAAAAAAATAAATGAGTGTAATTCCTTCATTTTAGTGCTAACAGGGCTTCAAAAGGGCTCAAAATTCGTTATACGCGAAAACGACATAATTTTGGGCAGAGACGTCAATTCAACCATCTTTTTAAACGATATGACGGTCAGCAGAAAGCATGCTTTGATATATTTTGAGAAGGGATGCCACATAATCAAAGACTTGGGTTCGTTTAATGGCGTTTGGGTAAACAATAAAAACGTTTCAATTAAGACTCTTGAAGATGGAGACTTAATCCAGCTTGGAAATTTCATATTAGAATATCATCGTTAGGAATTTTTTCGTCTTCTCGCTCGAATCTAGATGCAACCTCTATCAAAACTCATAACTAAGCAAATAGGCGAGTTGGGCGGCGATCCTGCTCTTTTTGCATCTATCACAAAAAACAACACAAACTACAAAAACGCAATTAAAAAAATTTGGAGGGACAAAAAAACTAGCGAGTTTATATTAAGCCACACTAACGCTTTTTATATTAGAAAAGACACACGCCCTAAAAAGGGAAAAGATAAAGATAAAGACCACTATCTAGCCGAAATTGTTATCGATGATGCAGTTGTTAGAAGCGAGGTCGACACTCACCGCGAGATGATATTTGCTCACTTGCTAAACGCAGGAGTCAACATTGAAGAAATTAAGATAATACCTGCTAAAGGTAATATGAGAAAACGCCATCCTTTTGGAAAAGGGGATTGATTCCGGATCTAAATTTTACCTTCCGCTTGACCCAAAACCGCTCTGACCTCTGTTAGAAGAACTCAGCTCCTTCACTTCTTTAAAATCGATATTAGGGCAGGGGATTATTAATAATTGAGCGACACGATCGCCCTCTTCGATTTCATATGTTTCATTCCCATGGTTAATCAAAGGAATAGTTATCTCACCTCTATAATTCGAATCAAGAAGTCCAGGAGAGTTTATAAGAGTTATCGCATGCTTTGAAGCAAGTCCGCTTCTTGGGAGAACAAGCCCGCAATATCCATCAGGAATAGCAAGAAAAACGCCTGTGCTAACCATTTTAATCTCGCTTGGAGACAAAGAAGTTGCCTCACAAACAAATAGGTCTAACGCTGCGTCTCCACGTCTGCCATAAGAGGGAAGTTTTGCGTTCTTTTTTGCAAGCTTAATTTCAATTTCCATGGTGTAAATTTACTTTTACGCTCGGTTGATTTTATCTAGAGCGTGAGAAAATTCCTCAGCTGATTGGAAGTCTTTATATACAGATGCGAAGCGAATATAGGCAACGTCATCTATTTTAGCTAATTCATCTAAAACCATATCACCTAAAAGAGAAGATTTGATTTGGCTCTTAAATTCACTTCTAACAACATTTTCAATGTTATCAACAACGTTCTCAATTTGTCTTAGTGTGACAGGACGCTTTGTGCAAGCTCTCATTATCCCATTTAACAACTTATTTCTGTCATACAATTCAACTGTTAAATCACGTTTAACGATAGCGATTGCCTTTTCACTGATTCTTTCATATGTTGTAAAACGGCATTTACACTTCTCGCACTCACGACGCCTTCTTATAGCGCCATCATTGCAAGATCTAGAATCAGTTACTTTCGTTTTTGTTGAACCACAATCAGGACAAATCATTTATATTTCCAAACTTTCTTTAATTTCTACAGTTAAACAATTTTACCATATCTTTGAATTTAAGTTATAAATCATGATGGTAAATACTAAATAATGTATATTTATAAAATTTTTTATAAGTTATTTTTTATTATTTCTAAAGATTTATTAGTAAGGGAAGAAAAATCAAGTTGATTCGCATCAATCCAATTGATTCTCTTTTCGCTTCTAAACCATGTTCTTTGCCTTTTGGCATATCGCCTTGTGTTCGTTTTTATCTTATTCGTTGCCTCATCAAGCGTCATCTTGCCATCAATATAATCAACTATTTCCTTATATCCGATCGCTTTGCTTGAACAAAGCGTGTCTCTAAGCCCGCTGTCAAGAAGATTGCTCACTTCATCAATCAAACCATCTTTGATCATGTCGTCAACTCGATCTGAAATCCTATCAGCTAAAACATTTCTATCAACGAAAAGTCCAATCCAAATTGTTGGAATTAACTCATCAATTTCTTTTAAACTTTCTTTATTTGTTGCATAAGACTTGCCTTGAGTCGCAAGTTCAAGTGCTCTTATAACTCGTTTCGAATCATTTTTCTTAATCACGTTCGCGCTCTCAGGATCAGCCTCAAGTAAAATTTCCCAAAGCTTATCCTTACCTTTATTCTCTAGAATATTTTGATATTTTTCTCTTATCGGGTTTTCTTTTTGCTCACCTTCCTCAAAGTTGTAATCGTCTACAACTCCACGAATATAAAATCCTGTTCCGCCAACTATCATAGGAACATTTCCTCGCTTGTGAATTTCCTTAATTTTTTTACGAGCTAAATCTTGATAAATGGCCACTGAAAAAGGCTCTTTTGGGTCAACTATGCTTAAAAGATGATGAGCAACTCGCTGGTCTTCTTTTTTAACTTTTCCAGTTCCTATATCAAGTCCTTTATAGATTTGCATTGAATCAGCGCTTATAACTTCGCCAGAAATCTTCTCACACAACCTTTGAGCAAGCTCGCTTTTACCGCTCGCAGTCGGACCAACAATAACAATTGTTTTGCTAGTAATCATGAATCAAAAGATGAGCTAAGCAATTCTAGCTTTTAAATACCACGTTTTAGGCTCTTCAACGACAACATTTATAATTTGACCAACATAATCATCAATAGTTTTACCTTCAGGAAGGTCAAAGTGAACAACTTGCGAATGCTCACTTATTGAGCGCGCAACTCTTTCACTCTTTTTAGAAACCCCCTCCACCAAAACATTTATTTCTCTTCCTTTATAAGATTCATTAAATTTATAGGCACTTTTCGCTATCAAATCTGTCAATTCGTCAAACCTTTTTTGGATAACTTCCTTTGGTGTGTTGTCCTCCATTTTTGCTGCAGGCGTGCCTTCCCTCTTCGAGTAAATAAATGTAAAAGCTGAAGCATATTTCGATTTCTCACTGACCTCTAAAGTTCTTTTAAAGTCATCCTCATCCTCCCCAGGAAAACCAACTATTATGTCTGTGGAGATAGCGATTCCAGGACAGGCCTCGTTCAACTTGTCAATTAAGACCAAATAGTCATCAGAGTTATATTTTCTATTCATAGCCTTTAGCACCCTATCACTACCCGATTGAAGAGGAAGATGAATTGCAGGCATCAAATTTTTTTGCGTTGAAAACAATGAAATAACATCATCACTCAAATCTTTTGGATGGCTTGTTAAAAAGCGGAGACGCGGGACTCCAGTCTCGCTCACCTGCTTTAAGACTTCAAAAAACTTTGGCGATCCATATAAATCTCTACCATAAGAATTAACATTTTGCCCAAGGAGCGTTATTTCTTTAACGCCATCGCTGACAAGACTTTTTGCTTCTTCGATGATTTCTTGCATAGGTCTTGATTTTTCTCTCCCTCTAACATAAGGAACGATGCAATAAGTGCAAAAATTATTACAACCGCTTGTTATTGGAAGCCAAGCGGAAAATTGACTTTCTCTCTTGCTCGGAAGATCAGTTGAAAATTCGCTTGATTCTTCAGGCGTAAAAGAACTTCTTTTGCCACTCAAAACGCAATCTTCTAATAAATCTGGAAGTTTTGAGAGAGTTTGAGTTCCTATAACAATGTCTAGAAAATCAAAGTCTTCTAAAAGCCTCTCCCCATCTCTTTGCGCGATACATCCCCCAAGGACAAATATTCTTTTTTTAAGAACGCTTGCCTTTTTCAGCGGATAATTCTTGCACGTTTGAAGTTGACCAAAAAGACGCGTGTCAGCCGCTTCTCTCACGCAACACGTTAGCATAATCGTTATATCTGAATCTTGAATTCTTCCAACTTGATAGCAACCACAAGAATCAAGCATTCCACAAATTCGTTCAGAATCAGCCTTATTCATTTGGCAGCCAAAAGCGTGGATATAATATGTTAGACCGCTTAAAGAGCTAGACTTAGACATCTTGTTTTTTCTCAACCTTTATGCGAATTGCAGTTCTAAATTCTCCGTCGATAACAACATCTGAAAATGAAGGAATGCAAACAAGTTCAATTCCTATTGGAGACAAAAATCCACGTGAGATGCAAATTGCTTTAATCGCTTGATTAACAGCACCAGCACCAACTGATTGAATTTCAACAGTGTTGCCATCTTTAATCATTCCTGCAATAGCCCCTGCAACTGATGCGGGTGAAGACTTTGATGAGACCTTCAAACAATCGATAGACTCTTTTAAATGCTCCATTTTAAACCTCTATTAATAGTTCGTTTTTTAAAAATTATTCAATTACAAAATTATAACGTTTTGCCACTTATTCACAAATAGCAACGCTTGCCTATTTAGCTATATCGCTCGCTCTTGTTTCTCTTATAACTATAACTTTTACCTGACCTGGATAAGATGCTTCATCCTCTATTTGTTTTGCAATGTCGTGAGCTAAAACTGTTGCATGAGAATCGTCAATTTTGCCAGGATCAACCATAACTCTCACTTCCCTACCAGCCTGCATGGCGTATGTCTTTTCAACACCAGGGTGAGAATTTGCAATTTCTTCAAGCTGCTCTAGACGTTTAGCATAATTCTCAATAGATTCTTTCCTAGCACCTGGACGTGAAGCAGATATTGCATCAGCTGCTTGAACTAAAACATCCAAAACAGTGTTAGGCTCAACATCAGCATGGTGGGCTGATATAGCATGCACAATCTCCGGAGCCTCGCCAAACTTTTTAGCTAACTCACCGCCAATAAGAGCATGCGAGCCTTCAGACTCATGATCCACAGCTTTTCCTATGTCGTGCAAAAGGCCAGCGCGTTTAGCTTGAGTTGGGTCAAGTCCAAGCTCGGATGACATAATTCCAGCGAGATGGGCAACCTCGACAGAATGTTGCAAAACATTTTGACTGTAGGAGGTTCTATAGAGCAATCTGCCTAAAACATCCATCAATTCTGGTGCTAGATCATGAATGCCGGTCTCAAATGCAGCTTGATCTGCAGCCTCATGCATTTTTTCATTGACCAGATTAGTTGCTTTATCAAAAAACTCTTCAATCTTTGCAGGATGAATTCTTCCATCAGCAACCAAGTTTTCCATAGTTATAACGCCTATTGCGCGCCTTACTGGATCATGGCATGAGATTGTAACCACCTCAGGGCTGTCATCTATTCCAAGGGAAGTTCCAGTGACTTGCTCAAATGTCCTTATGTTTCTCCCCTCGCGTCCAATAATCCTTCCCTTTATATCCTCATTAGGAATTTCAACAGTTGTGACAGTTGCTGTTGACGTGTGCTCTGACGCGAGCCTTTGAATCGCAATGCTTAAAATTCTTCTTGCGTTTTTGTCGCATTCCTGCTTACATCTGCTCTCCGCATCCCTAATGATTGTTGCTGACTCATTAGCCACATCATCTTTAAGCGCATCGAGCAAGAACTCTTTTCCCTCTTCAGCAGTCATGTTAGCAACTTTTTCAAGTTTGCTCTTCAAATCATCAAGAGTGTTATCGATCTCAACTTCTCGCTCATCTAACTCTGAAGTCAACGCGTCAAGATCATTTTCTCTCTCATCTAAAAGATCACTCTTTTTATCAAGCGACTCCTCTTTTTGATTGATTCTGTTTTCTAAAGAGCGAAGTTCGCTTTGACGCTCTCTATTTTCATTCTCAACTTGTCGCTTATACTCGATCGCCTCATCTTTTGCATGAAGTTGCGCTTCTTTTTTGATGTTCTCTGCTTCATTCTTCGCGTTTTTAATGATTTGATCTGCCTCATTTTGGGCAGTCGTTTTAAGCGTGGCAATGTTGTTCGCTGCATTTTTGCCGCTTGCGTTAGTAAAAACCTTGAATGCTATTGCACCAAGAAAAATTCCAACTATCGCCACGCCAATAATGATCAATAAATCCATCATTGGCACCTTTCATAAAAATTAAATTATAAATAAGCTCTTCTACTTATATTCATTAGCAAAAAAACTATTTAAATTATAACAAACTTCTAGTTATTAAAGGTGCTCGAAAGAGTGTTGCTCACATCTTTATAATTAAGCTGTTTTTTCTTGAGGAAGGTCTTTTTTATCAATCTTGGAAGCAGGCTTTTTAATTGCGTCCTTGTCATATGAAATCCCAAATTCTTTTCTGATCAAAGCATCAATTTCGCGAAGTAGTTCAGGATTGTCATTTAAAAATTCTTTTGTTGCCTCTCTTCCCTGTCCTAGTCTCATATCGCCATAAGAAAACCATGCGCCATTTCTGTGAAGAACGCCGCAAGATATGCC
>CAVAIA010000009.1:0-3439 GCA_963588595.1 bacterium
GACTTCCATTTACCAGGGAACTTTTAAGTAAAAGAACGAAAATTGAGCACAAGTATCGCTGCGCGACAAAGGTGCTTATGCATGCACGATCAATGAGCTTGCTCTTTTAAACTTTTGAGTTTGGGGATTTAAGTCTGGCACTAATTTACTTGCAAAGTTTTCCCAGGACCAGTTAAGTCTGGCACTAATTGTCGGAGAGATAAAAATCAAAAAAGTTACGAGGTCAAGCAAAGTCTGGCACCAATTTACCATTGCTTTTACCCTCGTTTTCGCTTCCTAGGAAAATTCGTGCCAGACTTCCTTTTACCAGGGAACTTTTTATATTTTTTTACATTCTGAAATGTAAATAAGCAAGCTCGTAAACTATTCTCACATGAGCTACTAAAACGCGCAGCGTTACTTTTGACATGTTTCTGGGTCGTTGGGAAATCAGTGCCAGACTTCCATTTACCAGGGAACTTTTTAGTTAAAGGACAGGAATTAAGCACAAGTATCGCTGCGCGACAACGGTGCTTATGTATGCACGATCAATGAGCTTGCTCTTTTAAACTTTTGAGTTTTAAAAAAAAGAAAAGCTCGGAAATTTAAGTCTGGCACTAATTTACTTGCAAAGTTTTCACAGGATCAGTTAAGTCTGGCACTAATTGTCAGAGAGATAAAAATCAAAAAAGTTACGAGGTCAAGCAAAGTCTGGCACCGATTATCTAACTTTTGAGTTTTAAAAATATAAAGAATTGAAAATTTAAGTCTGGCACGTTTTTATGCCAGACTTAGCTGTTTTCGTTATCACTCTCGTTTTGAGTCTCGTCAAGTTTCGAGTTCTCGATAATTTCCGCATCAGCATCTAGACCCGCAGCTTCTCGCTCAAGCTTTGACCTACGCGCGCTATATGCAGCAAAGCCGAGACCCGCAAGACCGGCAGCGGTGAGAGCAGTGCCCATAACTCCATTCTGCCCATCGCCAGTTTTTGCAAGCATAGAAGGAGAAGCAGCGTCACCATCACCAGAAGATCCTGATCCATCTCCCGATTCATCACCATCGTCTCCATCCGCTGGATCCAAATCACCCGGGTTCATGTCCTTATTCATGTCATAATCACCACCAGGATCGACTTCAAGTTCAGCAGTAAAAGCGTTATTCTCCGTTGAGTCATAATCAGCCACATTAGCACTATCGCTAACTATTTGCCCAGTGCCAGGGTCAACAAAACTAATGAGAGACGTTGGAGCGTTAGCGGTGATCTTCTTTGTCCCTTCCCAATCAGATGGAATCGTTATTTCAATAACGAACGACCTCGACTGCCCAGGGATAAGAGCCGCGTCTCCATTGTCTTTAACAAGAATGTTGTTCTTAGCTTCATCTGTCATTGCATCTAGATAATAAATATCCTTATAAAGTCCATCCTGGGAAGCATTTGTTGCCTCATCAAAATTCAAAACAAACTCTCCAAGAGCAGTGCCCTTGTCAGCATCAGAGAGTTGAAGAATTGCCTGCGTGAGGACGGTGTTTCCGTTGTTGGTCAGCGTGACAGTGAACTTAGTTGGCTGGCCTGCAACAATTGTGTCTGACATAGGAGCCAAGCTGTCTGTTGCGATGCAACGAAGAAATGGCACGTCAAATGCCCAAAGGTCAGACTTCGAAGAATCGAGTTCAGTGATGTGGCAAGTTGCAAATGATGTGTAGTTATGAGTTGAAGAATCCGTGTCTTCGAGAGCGAAAAACGAGTCAATTGCATTGTCTGCCTCGGCAAACACAAACGAATCAGTTAAAACGCCATCAACTTCGCAAATAGCATTTATAAAGTAAGTCGGATCCTCAACATGCGGAGTTGCCGTGTCTTCCTCGTCATAGTCATAGCCCTTCGCGCCCGTGTGGTTCGTTGCAAAATAACAATATTTATGATTTGCCCTGAAATGCATGCCTCCAAGTGGGACATTTTGAGGGCTTATGCAATTCATGGTAAACGTTGCAAAGCCATCGCTTGCCTCGTCATGGGCAACAATTTCAGCAATTTTTGGCAATTCAACGAGTGCGAGATATCCAAAGGACTCATCAACGTTTATATCTTCTTTGGTGGAAACTGATGCTAAAATCTCGTTGATTCCGCCCCATGGGCTCAACATTTTCACTTTCTTATCTTCATCGATTATCGGGAAAACAGAAGCTGCGCTCATTTGCTTGCGCCCAGCTTTATTGGCTTCGAATGTCATCTTCAAAGCATCAACGCCCACGCCTTCCGTTGTCAAATAGCCAAGAGTTCCATAAATAACATTATTATTGCTTGGATCAAATTGCAAGCTATTTGGAATTAATTTGATTGTGCCACTTTGCATTGCAACGCTTAGAGCATCATACTCATCAGCATCATCTTTTAGCGCGAAGTGAATGATTCCCATGCCAGTTTCACATGTCCCAGGCGTCATTAGATCCGCCTTTGAGGCAGCTGCCGTCATTACAAAATAGCCAAACTCATGATCGTAGCCATCTTGGTCAAGAGAGTCGAGAACCGCCTTAGTGTTTTCATCGCGGACATGCAATTGAGGTGCGCTATATGAATAATAAACGCCTGCGTCATCATAAGATGGCGATTGCCAAGTTTTGCTTGAAGCAGAGACGAAATCTCCCTGTTGAGCGTCAGTCGAAAGAGAAGAAGTTTCAACGCTGGCAGAACTTCTCAATGCAAGCTTAACGACACTAATCACGGTTGCCTCAGCGGCGTCATAAATCGAAATTGAATCGCCATCTTTTCTCTCCCCCGAAACTATCATTACAAGAACCTTTGGAGAGGCAGAGTCCTTGTTAATTATTTTCACGTCAAAGTTATAATCGAGAAAATCTGCATGAGCGCCAGCATCTGCCTCTATTGTTGAATATTCAACAGGGAATGGCTGAGACACAGAAGACTCAGTGATCTTTTGATAAACAACTCTCGGACGCGATTTGCCATCATAAACAACTGGAGCAATTCTGAAAAGATAGCGCGAACCTGCCACCTCGATAAGTTTGCTGTTAGGAGCACTATAAATGTTCGACGCCAACTTATTCATATGTCGAGGACGAACGCCTTCCTTACCCATTTTGTAGATCACATCACTTCCAGAGCCGCGATCCTTAAAACTTGCCTCATGGCCAGAAGTCCAAGTGTAGTTGTAATAAGGATCATTAGAGCTGTCAACCATTAGAGAAATCGAGCCTTCCGAATCTTTATGATCTGCAGGCATTTCAAAACTTCCAGAAGCAATTTGTTTTGAAGAAACTTTCTTGCCGCTTGAAATAAAATCGTTCATAACTTCAAAAGCAAAACTCGATTTGTTTTTCCCTGCAACGGAAGAATCCACATTCGCCAATGAAGCATCATTCGTTGAAGCTGCGAGCGCCGTCAGAGCGGCAGAGCTCGTCGAAGCAACAATTTCTGCGATTGCTTGCATTTCAGCATCAG
>CAVAIA010000010.1:0-10620 GCA_963588595.1 bacterium
AAATGGGAAAAGTTGGAAGACTTGGAAAAATTTTGGGACCTCGCAATTTGATGCCTAACCCAAAGCTTGGAACTGTGACAAATGACGTTGCAAAAGCTATCGCTGACCTTAAAGGCGGCAAGGTTGAATATAGAGCTGACAAGGCGGGAATTTGTCATGTTATCATCGGCAAAATGAGTTTTGAGCCAGAGAAATTGGCTGAGAACTATGGGGCGGTTTATGATGCAATTTTGCGCGCAAAGCCAAATGCATCAAAAGGTAAATATGTGAAAAGCGTTGCAATTTCTTCAACGATGAGCCCTTCAATAAAGATCGACGATTCTGTGCAACGCGCCTACGTTTAAAGGAGCAGTTTTTAAACTGTTATCATAAACTTTATGAAAACAGTTCTACAAATCGTAAAAAGAGATTTTCTACGTTTATTAAAAGCGCCTGCTGCGTTAATTGTCGTGGCGGCGCTTATCATTTTGCCTTCGCTCTACACGTGGGTCAACGTCTACGGTTTTTGGAATCCTTATGACAACACTCAAAACATGCGCGTTTGTTTCGTGACAGAAGACAAAGGCGGGAGCAACGCGTTGACGGGTGAGCTTAATTTGGGGGACATGATCGACGAAACTTTGCGAGACAATAACCAACTTGGATGGGCATTTGTTTCACGCGACGAAGCGATGGAGGAGGTCAGGAGCGGGAAGGCTTATGCGGCATTCGTCGTTCCTGAAAACTTTACGGAGGATTTGCTAACGATCCTAACTTCAGATTTCAAGAGTCCAAACATTGAATATTACGTAAATGAAAAATTAGGCCCCGTCTCCCCGAAGATAAGTGATGCAGGGTCTACGACATTAGACGAAACAATCAACTCAACGTTCGTTAAAACTGTTAGCGAGACAATCGTTGAAAAACTCAACGATGCGATTTTGAAGGCTAATGACACGCTGAACGAAAAAGATGAACAGGTGGTAGAAAAGCTAGAGAGTGCTATAAACGCTCTTAGCAATTCAAAGGCACCAATTGAAGAGCTCGAAAATTCAATAATTGATGTTCAAGGGCAAGTTGATCAAGGAAACTCAAAGCTTGCTGAGGTTGACAGCGGGATTGACAAGGCAGTTGAGGGATTAAAGAAAGTTCAAGATGGAGCTCGGCAGGCAACTGAGGCTTTGCAAAGATATTCAGATGTTGTCTACCCTGCGGTTACTCAAGGCGCTATCAAACTTGCGGAGGCGTCTCAAAGTACTTATGAATCCGTAAACGAATTGTCAAGCAATGTTCAAAGCACAACGGCGAGCGTAAAAACTGCTTTAGCAGAGCAAAAACTTAACGTGGAAGAGCTAAAGCTTTTAGTGAACCAATTAAAAAATGCATCTGCAAGTTTGCCAGAAGGGGACGTTAAGGACGCGATCGATGCACAAATTGACAGCTTGGAAGCACAAATTAGTGCAAACGAGCAAAACATTGAAAATTTGGAAACGCTTGCAGATGACATTGATGACGCATCTAAGAAGTTAACTGTAGCCTCAGCGCAAGTTAACACAACTGTTAAGAACGCAACAGATGCTTCTTTGGAGTTTAATGCAACGCTTTTTCAAACAACCTTGCCTGCGTTGAATCGCTCAATTAATGACGTTGCGTCAACGTCGGGCAAGCTTTCCGTCGCAGTTAATAATCAACATGCTCTCGTTGATCAAACAAAGGTAACGCTCGAGCAAGTTAACAAAACGCTATCGGCAGCCTACCAAGGACTTGACGCAACTAAGAATAGCATTGAGATGTTCGAGGATGAATTTTCGACTTTTCAAACAGACATAAGCTCTTTTTCTCTAGGGCAAATGCTCAACAAAGTCGCAGAAGCTGGCGGACTTGATGCAACTTCGATAGGAGATTTCTTAAGTTCGCCAACAATAGTTGAAGAGAAAAACATCTATGAACTAAATGCGTATGGGTCAGCGATGGCACCTTTATTTATGAATTTGACATTTTGGATCGGCGCATTTATGTTGCTCGTCATTTTGCGACAAGAGGTCGACAGCGAAGGGTTTGAAAAGTTAACGATTGCGCAAAGGTATGTTTCAAGGTGGCTTTTGCTCACAATTTTTGCGGTTTTGCAGGCTGTTCTTTGCGTGATCGGAGTTTTGGCGCTTGGCGTTCAAACTGTTAACGTCGCTCTTTTGTTCTTGATAAGCGCGTTAGCATCGATCGCCTATTTGACGTTAATGTTTATGCTATCAACAACCCTTCAACATGTTGGAAAAGGCGTGTGCGTTTTGCTCGCATTCTTGCAAATTCCTGGCGCAACGGGGCTTTATCCTGTTGAGATGACAACGCCATTTTTCCAATCTGTCTATCCATTTTTCCCATTCACCTATGGCATAAATGGTCTTCGTGAAACAATTTGCGGATTTTATGGCGAAACATTCGGCTTTTGTTGCGCAGTTTTGTTGGGAATAACGGTTGTTAGCATGTTTATAGGGATCTATTTGCGACCCTATCTAACCAATTTCAACAAATTGTTCGCAAAACAAATTCGCGAGGGTGGTCTTTTTGTTGGTGAGGAAATTGAAATCCCAACTCAACGTTTCCGCATTTCTCAATTGATTGGATTCCTCGCAAATAGAGACGAGTATAAAGTTGGACTTGAAAGACGTGCTAGGCGCTTTGTTAGACACTACGCGGCGTTTAAGCGTTACGCGCTTGCAGCCGCAGTTTTCTTGTCGGTCGCCTTGGCGATTCTTTTCGCGCAACTTTCTTATGAATATAAACCGACCCTGCTAACAATTTGGCTTGTTGGATTGGTGGTTCTTATGATAGTTCTCGTCGGCGTTGAGCATGCCTATGACTCAATCGAGCGACAAATGAATCTCGATTCGCTTAGCGATGATGACCTACGCGGCCTCTTTAAGGCAAGAGACGAAGTTGGAAAGACAACTTCCGAGGTTTTTGAAAAACAAAAAGAGGGCAAAGGTCACAAATTGATGCAAAGGGCAAAGAAGGAATTTAAAGAGTTGAATAAAGACAAGTGAAAAACATCTTAAAAATATTTAGTTGCGATCTTCTTGCGCTTAAGAAAAACGTCGTGAGTGTCATCCTCACGGTCGGGCTTGTTTTGATGCCTTCTATGTTTGTTTGGTATAACGTGCTTGCATGCTGGGACGTTTTTGGAAACACGGGCAACTTAAAGGTTGCTGTTGCGACAACGGATGAGGGATATAAATCAGACCTTTTGCCTATGGAAGTCAACGTCGGCGATCAAGTTATAAATGCGCTTCGCGGAAATGACCAAATGAATTGGGTGTTCACGGACGAAGAGGATGCCATTGACGGCGCTGCAAGCGGCAGATATTACGCTGCTTTAGTTATTCCAAAAACTTTCAGCAAAGAGATGCTCAATTTTTACTATTCGGATGCGGAAAGGGCACCGATTGTCTACTATTCAAACCAAAAGAAAAGTGCAATTGCGCCGAAGGTTACAGATCAAGGCGCAGACAGAATCTCTTATCAAGTTAATAAAGTGTTTGTTGAAACGATAAGCGACGTTTTGCTAAATGTTATGAGTTCGGTGATCAATTTGAGCGATGACGAAAATGTTACGTCGAGGATTGACACTGTTATAGACAGAATTGGAGAGTCGTCGGACAGAATTTCTCAGCACGTTGGAACTCTTAATTCTTACCTCGAGATAACTCGCGCTTCTCAAAGCTTGATCAATTCAACGACTAAGTTGATCGACAAAACGAAGGACTCTGTCGATGAGGTTTATGACTCATTTGAGGGAACGTCTGAGGGAGCAACCGCTTTAATTGCCGCGCTTGAGCAAACAACAGAATCGCTTAACAATTCGATTGCTTCAAGCATTCAAAACTACGACAACACAAGAAGCGCGATTGATGAGGCATTCGATGCCTCTCAAAAAACAGGCGAAGACACTTCTAAGGCGTTAAGAGACGAGGCAACAAATCTTGAAAATCAAGTTCAAGAAACAGAAAAACTTTTGGAAGCTTTGAAGGGTTTGGAAGATCATTTAAGCGATGATTATAAGCAAGTTTTAGAGCAATATATTGCGGTCATGCAAAATAGCATCGACATGCAAAAAGAAACGATAAAGGCGCTTAATGAGGCGGCAGATAACATTGACTCAACTTCATCGAATATGGAGGAAAATCATCGCAAAACTCAAGAGAAAGTTGACGAGGCGATAGCCGCATTAAGGCAAGTTGATAACTCTTATCAAAATGACTTGAAGCCAAAACTTGACGAGGTTTCAGCGAACATATCTCAAGTTGCGAGCGTTCTAGCTGAAAACTCTAAGAAGTTGGATGAGGTGAGTTCAACTCTAGGTTCAGGAATCGATAATGCAGATTCAAAATTGAGCGAGGCAACAAGCGCCATAGAAGAGGCGATAAGCAAAGTGAGCCTTGCAGCTGAAAATTTGAAGAATTTGCACAATCGGTTGATAGAAGCTCGCGACTCTGGCGGAATTGAGAAAGTAAAAGAAGTTCTCGGGGACAACCCTAGCGTGTTTGCAGAAGCTCTTTCGGCGCCGATTGGAGTGGAGAGGATTGCAATCTTCCCCGTTGCGAATTTCGGAAGCGCGATGTCGCCACTTTATGCTGCCCTTGGTCTTTGGGTAGGAAGCTTGCTTTCCGTCGTTTTGATAAAGACGAATCCGAACAGAAGAACGCTTGAACAATGCGAAAGAAAGCCTCATCTTCATGAGATTTATCTTGGACGATTCGGCGTTTTTGCTGTCATGGCAATTTTGCAAGCGACAGTCATGGCGCTCGGCAACTTATTCTTTTTAGGAATTCAAGCAACAGACCCGATTCTTTATATGCTTTGCTATTGGGTCTCTTCGCTAGTTTTCATGTTCATAATGTACACATTTGTTGCATCATTTGGAAACGTTGGAAAAGCGATAGGCGTTTTATTCCTAATCGTGCAAGTCACAGGCGCGGGAGGATCTTTCCCGTTGCAACTTTTGCCTGACTACGCCTCGATAATAAATCCATTCTTGCCTGCAACTTATGCAATCGGAGCGATGAGAGCATCGATGATGGGGATATATCAAGGAGACTTTTGGATTTATTTAGGACAACTTCTCCTCTTTATTTTGCCAATGGCTTTGATAGGTCTCGTTTTGAGGCGTCCATTCGTTAAATTAAACGAAAAGTTTGTTGAGAAGGTTGAGCAATCTAAACTCATCTAGGAGAAAAAGTGAACTTTGAGGAGATAGAAAAAGGTTTCAAAGATCCAAATCTTGCTAGGAAGTTAGTGCACGCAATTTCAAGAAACGCGGGAGAGAAGAGCATTCGTTTGATGGAAGTTTGTGGAACTCACACTGTTTCTATAGCAAGGGCAGGGATAAAGTCACTTTTGCCCTCAAATGTTGATCTAATTTCTGGGCCTGGATGTCCAGTGTGCGTCACATCGAACGAAGACATAGATAAAGTTATCGCCTTGTCAAAGATGGAGGGCGTTATAATCGCCACCTTTGGAGACATGGCGAGAGTTCCTGGCTCTTCAACGACGTTGCTTGAGCAAAAGGCGGAGGGAGCGAGCGTTGAAGTTTGTTATTCTCCCTTAGACGCTTTGAAGATTGCGGAGAATAATCCTGAAAAGGAAGTTGTTTTTGTCGGAGTTGGATTCGAAACAACGACACCCTTAGTTGCCGCAACGATAAAAAGGGCAAAAGAAAATGGAGTTGATAATTTCAGCGTTTTCGTTGCACACAAAAACATGCCAGGCGCAATCGAGACGATTGTGAAAGATGCGGAAGTTAAAGTTGACGGATTGATTTTGCCAGGCCACGTTTCGACGATAATCGGTCTTGAGCCTTATGAGTTTTTAGCAAAAAATTATTCGATTCCTGGAGTTGTTACGGGTTTTGAACCGGTTGACATATTGTCAGGAATAGAGATGTTAACCAGACAAATCGCAAATGGAGAAGCAAAAATTGAGAACGCCTATTCAAGAAACGTTGAGCGAGAAGGAAACTCGCTTGCGAGAAGCGCGATCGACGAAGTCTTTGAAGTTTGCGATGCGAAATGGCGAGGCTTAGGGCAAATTAAAGGAAGCGGATTTGCTCTTAAAGAAGAATTTTCAAAATTTGACGCGGAGAAAAAGTTTAACCCGATTCCGGAGGCGACAAAGGAACATAAAGGGTGCGCTTGCGCGGAGGTTTTAAGAGGAAAAATTTCTCCAAATCAATGCCCTCTATTTAGAAAAGTTTGCACTCCCCAAAATCCAGTTGGACCTTGCATGGTTTCAAATGAAGGAAGTTGCGCGGCTTATTATAAATACTACTAATTAATAAACTTTGGAGTTTGAAAGGCTAGAGATGGAAAAGTCAACAATAGCAATCGTCCCAGGAACTTTTGATCCTATCACTTTAGGTCACCTCGACATAATTAAAAGAGCGAGCAAATTGTTTTCGAGCGTGATCGTTGGCGTTGCGGAGTCGAAGCTAAAGAAGCCTTTTTTCTCGCTAGATTCTAGGGTTGAGCTGGTCAAACTCGCGGTTGGGCAAATGGTGCCAGACTTAAAAGTTCAAGTCAAGCCTTTTTCGAACATGCTCGTTGATTTTGCGCACGAAAATAACGCTGAGGTTGTTGTTAAAGGGTTGAGGGCGATGACGGACTTTGAATATGAATTTCAGCAAGGAGCTTTGAACAACGAAATCGATCCTAACCTCGAGAACGTCTACATTATGAGCGCGCCGGAATATATGTATGTTTCGAGCAGTGTTGTTCGAGAGATGAGAAGCTTGGATGCTGACATTTCAAAACTAGTGCCAAAATGCGTGATTGATTATTACAAAGATCATCCTTTTTAAAACTTAGCGCCTTGCTTTAAAGAAATCTGATAAAAGTTTTGCGCATTCTTCTTCTAAAACTCCGCCTTTAACATCGAAGTTGTGGTTAAGCCGCGAGTCGTTTCCTATTTGATAGAGGGTGCAAAGCGCTCCCGCTTTTTTATCAAAGGCGCCAAACACGCATCTTGAAATTCTCGATTGATGCATCAATCCTGCGCACATTATGCAAGGTTCAAGCGTTACATAAATTGTGCACCCCAAAAGCCGCCAACTTTCCAACTTTTTGCACGCCTCCTCAATTGCTAGAACTTCGGCGTGCGCGCTCGGCGATTTTTTTGACTCGCGCAAGTTATGCCCCAAAGAGATAATTTCTCCATTTTCGTCTACAACAACAGCGCCTATAGGGACTTCGTCAAGTTTATACGCGAGTTTTGCCTGTTCAATGGCAATTTTCATGAATTTTTCATCGTCATTCAAAGTTAAACTCCGAATCATTAAGGATCGAATTGGGTGCTTTTACCTTGCATTCTTTTTCAAAAGTTTTAGAATTATTAAGGTTCATTTCATTGATATTAGCATTATTTAAAACAACCAAGAGAGAAAAAATGAAACAAGAAAATTTAAGAAATGTGGCGATTATTGCCCACGTCGATCATGGGAAGACGACGATTGTCGACCGTCTTTTGCAAGAGAGCGGCGTTTTTAGAGAAAATCAGCAAGTCGAAGACAGGGTTTTAGATTCGAACGATCAAGAACGCGAACGCGGAATCACAATCCTTTCGAAAAACGTTGCTATAACTTATAAGGATGTCAAGATAAATATAATTGACACACCCGGGCATGCCGATTTTGGAGGCGAAGTTGAACGCGTTTTGAACATGGCGGATGGAGCGCTTTTGATTGTGGATGCGTTTGAAGGACCAATGCCGCAAACCCGCTTCGTTTTGCAACACGCGCTTGACTTGGGTCTTAGAATCATGCTTGTCGTTAACAAAATTGACAGACCTGGATCTCGTCCCGAAGAAGTTGTTGACGAGGTTTTTGATTTGATGTGTGAGCTTAATGCGAGCGATGAGCAACTTGATTTCCCGATTTGCTACACGTCAGCGATGCTTGGAACTTCAACCACGGATCTTTCTAAAGAGGGCAAGAACATGTTGCCTTTGCTAGATCAAATCCTAGAAGAAATTCCTGCTCCTGACGTTGACATTGATGGAGCTGTTGCAATGCAAATTTGCACTGTTGACCATTCAAGTTTTGTTGGAAGAATTGGCGTTGGTCGTCTTTCGAGCGGCAAGATGCATAAGGGCGAAAACGTTCTCGTTATCAAAAACGATGGGACGCGCTACAACACGACAATTAAGCAAGTTTTCACTTTCGACAACCTTGGCAAAAAGGAGCAAAAGGAGGCTCTTGCGGGGGATATTATTGCAGTCGTTGGCGTTGATGATGCCGACATTGGAGATGTTGTAACAAGCCGCGAGAATCCGAAAACGTTTGACCCAATCAAGGTTGAGCAACCGACCATGGCGGTTGTTTTTGAAGCATCAACATCCCCGTTAGTTGGGCGAGAAGGCGAGATCGTTGGCGCGCGTCAACTAAAAGAACGTCTCTTTAAGGAGGCTGAGAGCAACATTTCTATGCATATTAGCGAGCTTGAGGACAAAAGTGGGATAGAGGTTGCAGGCAGAGGAGTTTTGCACTTGTCGGTTTTGATGGAAACGATGAGGCGCGAGGGCTTTGAATTTCAAGTTGGACGTCCTCGCGTTATCGTTAAAACGGATGAGGCAGGTAACAAAATTGAGCCTATTGAAGAGGCGACGGTTGATGTTCCTAGCGATTACGCGGGCAAGGTGATTGAAGTTTTTGGAACAGCTGGCGGAGAGATGACTGACATGATTTCGCGTGGAGATCAAACCCACATCGTGTTTCACATTCCTTCGAGAGGAACGATGGGTCTTAGGACGAAGGTTTTAAATGCAACTAGAGGTGAGGCGGTCATGTTTCACCATTTTTGGAGTTATGGACCTTGGCAAGGCGAGATAGGCGGCAGGACGCGAGGCTCGATGATTGCGATGGCGACGGAGAAAAGCGTTGCTTATGCTTTGGACACTCTTCAAGAGCGAGGCAGATTGTTCGTTGGACCTGGTGAGGATTGCTACGAGGGAATGATCGTTGGAGAGAGTGCTAAGGAAAGCGACATGGTTGTCAATGTTGCAAAAGCAAAGCAGCTTGGAAACCAAAGGTCAAGCGGGGCAGACAAAGCAATTTCGCTCACTCCTAAAACAACGTTTACTTTGGAAGAGGCGCTCGAATATATAGAGGATGACGAACTTGTTGAGGTGACTCCGAAGTCAATTCGCCTAAGAAAACGCCTGCTTAAGGCGACTGATAGGAAGAAGGCTGCTAAAAAATAAGCAAAATTTTGGTACAACTCGCATTTTGGGTTTATAATTAGGTTTTACAAATTAAAGAAGCAAGAAAGGCTTATTAATGGTACTTACTAAGAAGAAAACTTTTGTTGCAGCATTTATGATTGCTGCGCTCGCGGCTTTTGTTTTATTGATGAGCGGGTGCTCAAGCGACCCTTATGCCGCTAAGGTCAATGGAAAAGAGATTTCTGAGAAAAAAATCACGACTAGCATTGAGAACATTCGTTCCAGCTACAGCATGACGGATGCTGACACATGGGGCAAATATCTTGCGCAAAGTTCGATGACGCCAAGCAGTCTTCGCGATCAAATTCTTGATTCTTTGATTTCGCAAGAGATTGTTAGGCAATATGCGAGCGAGAAGGATTGCTCGGTTTCAAGCGATGAGATCGATTCGCAAGTAAAGAAGATTCGTGAAAATTATAGCGATGACACAACTTGGAATGATGCGCTAAAGAGCGCAGGTTTTTCAGACGAGAATGAATATCGCAGTGCACTTGAATATTCCATGCTTTATAAAAAGCTTGGCGAGAAGTTCGCTGAAGATGTGACGATTGAAGATTCTCAACTTTTGGAAGATGTTAAGACGAAGGTTGAAAGTTGGTCGGGAGAGGCAAGAAAGTCTTCTCACATTTTGTTCTCATCTTCTGATGAGGAAAAAGCAAAAGAGGTTCTCGAGAAGATAAGAAATGGTGAGATAAGTTTCGAGGACGCTGCTAAAGAAAATTCAACTGACACCAGCTCAGCTGAGGATGGAGGAAATGTTGGTTGGGATAAAGACACGTCTTTTGTTGAGGCTTATCAAACTGCATTAAATGGGCTTGCAGAAGGTGAGATTAGCGAGCCGATCAAGTCTGACTACGGTTGGCACATCATTAAGTGCACGGGCGTTTGGACAAAGCCTGCTGAGATAACGAGCCTTGATCAATGCCCAAGCGATTTGGTGGACGAAGTTAGAGAGAGCGACAAGTCAACGCAGGGAACTTCTCAAGTTCAAACATGGATTGAGGAGAAGAAGAACAGCGCTAGCATCGAGAAGAAGGACATGCCAAGCGATGTTTCTTATAACGTTGACATGAGCAAATATCAAACAAGCAGCTCCAGCTCAAGCGATTCAAGCTCGACTGATGGCAGCACGAGCAGCGATTCTTCGTCAAATTCGAGTGGAGAGACGAGCACGGATTCTTCAAATCAAAGCTCCGGAACCGACTCGTCGAGCACTGAGAATAAGGAGAATAACAGTAATGGTTAACAACGGTTAAAATTAACTGATAAGTCCTTTAACCGATAAACAGGTGCCAACCGGCACCTGTTTTTT
The DNA here is from genome assembly GCA_963588595.1 of bacterium. Taxonomy (GTDB): domain Bacteria; phylum Actinomycetota; class Coriobacteriia; order Coriobacteriales; family Eggerthellaceae; genus Phoenicibacter. The sequence continues at coordinate 10,559 of CAVAIA010000010.1, forward strand.
TGTGCACGGAAAAAGGTGCCAGACTTTCGTTTACCTGGGAACTTTCTGTCGTTTTCGCGGAA
>CAVAIA010000011.1:0-5403 GCA_963588595.1 bacterium
TATAATAAAGGTGTAATTACAAACCGACTAGACAGGTTAAATTATGGGTTGCTCGACGTTGACAATAAGGCTTGATGATTCTCTAAAAAAAGAGGCTTCTGATGTAGCAAATTATTATGGGCTCGATTTATCCTCGGTTACTCGGGCTTTTTACAAGCAAATGGTGAACACGAGCTCTATTCCTCTAACATTTACTCGAGATGAGCCAAATGCGGAAAGTATAGACGCAATTCGTGAAGGGGATGCATTTCTGTCATCTGGCAAGAAGGGGTGCTTTACCGATGGAAAAAGCTTGATTGAGGCGGCTTTGAAGTAATGGCTCAGTTAACTGCTGATTATTCCTCTGCTTTTTCGCGTGACCTTAAGAACAATGCTAAACGTAGAAATTGGAATCTAGAAGAATTAGAAGAAGTTGTTAACTTAATACTAGAAAACTCAAAGGAGTCAACTGAAACTCTCAAAACTCGACACCAGATGCACAAATTGAGTGGTAAGTGGAAGGGAAGAAATGAATGCCATGTTGCAAACGCGGGTGATTGGCTTGTAATTTGGTCACAAAGCAGTGATGTAGCTTTTTTCGAGCGAACGGGATCGCATAATGATCTTTTTAAATAAAGTAATTTGCTTTAGGTATGTATTTTAAGGGGTAATGAATGCTAAATCCAATTGATGAAAAATGGAAAAGTGTTGGAATAAAAGCATGGACGCTTATTGGTCTTGGGATTATTTGTCTTGCGGTTTTGAATTTATGTGGAATTTTGTGGCAGGCAGTATCCGCTGTTATAATCACGGCGCTTCTAGTTTTCTTGCTTTCCGGCTTTGTTGACACTCTTGAGGGCAAAGGGGTTGCAAGACCTTTAGGTGTTGGGCTTGCCTTTTTAATCATATTGATCTTCATTGCTGGCGTTGTTGCGCTTATTATTCCAGGACTGACAACTCAAGTTGTTAATTTCGCAAACTCTCTCCCAAAGTATGCTCAAGAAGCGCAAGATTTTCTTTCGAACAACACTGACGAGACTGTCTCTGCAGTTTTAAATGAAGTAACCAATTTTTTCAAAAACGAAGGCGGGAATATAGTGTCAGGCGTTGCATCTGGAGTTATGGGGACTGCAGCAAATGTTGGCAGTTGGGTTATGGTTGTTATGATAGCGTTAATTTGCTCGGCTTGGGTTTTAATCGACCTTAAAAAGATGACTGAAGAGTTTTTCAGGTTGTTAAGTGAAGCTCAAGAAAAAACTGTTAGGGTTATGGGTACAGCTTTAAGCTCAGCTTTTTCAGGATGGTTGCGCTCAACTCTTATATGTGCTTTGATAACAGGTGTTGCAAGTTGGCTCGTTTTTTGGATTCTTCAAATTCCTTATGCTATGCTCCTCGGAGTTGTTTGTATGGTTCTTTACCTTATCCCCTACATTGGTCCAGCTATTGCTATGGTGATTGTCGCTATAATAGCAATCTTTGTAAGTCCGATTGCGTGCGTTTTAAGCATAGTAGCTAATGGAGTTATAGGTTTTGTTGTTGGTAATTTAATAAGCCCGCGCCTAATGCAAAGTTCTGTCAGTGTTCACCCAGCGATAACGTTGATTGCAATTCTTGTTGGAGGAGCCTTGGCTGGTCCTGTCGGGATGCTTTTATCTATCCCTATTGCTGCTGCTTTGCAAACATTTTTTGTTGTTGTTTGGGAGAACAAAACAGGCAAAACTTTGGGAACGAAAGATGGTGCACTCTTTAGATGCATTGAGGAAGACTAATTACTTCTAACTTCTTTCTCTTTGATTTTTTCGTCTAAGAGCTGTTTGAATTCTTCTTCATTTTTGATGTTATAGGAGCTAAGCAGTGAAATAGTTTCGGCGGAACTTAAGTATGCGCTTGATTTGTTTTTGTCATTGCTTTTCTTTGCTTCTGACCTCATTGCGTTTGATATACGTTTTAAGCCCTCGAGGTTTAAGCACACGCTTTCAGCATCGCATGACAAGATCCCGCCTTTAGATTTGAGTTTGGTCTCTGGAAGTTTTGTTTTAGAATTATTAGTTTTGATCGGTTGATTGTTGCTTTGGCAATGTTCTAAAAGCCATTTTGACGCGACGAAACCTTTAGATTTCATGCCTTTTAATATCAAATTCACTATTAAAAAGACCGAAAGCGAGTCGAAAATTCTGTCGATAACGATAGCAAAAAACGAGGCCGCATAATAATCCATTGATTGTTCGACAAGAAAAGAACGATATCCATTTTGAAACGAGGTTGTGAAATTTCCGTCGCCTATCCAGAATGCTAGAAAAACTGTGATGGCGCTTTGAGCAAGAATAATCGTGATAATGACTTTAGCTGTGTTTTTAAAAGGTAGGCTTCCATCTTCTCTTTGTTTGAAGAGCTTCCAATAGACGAGTGCCACAAGCGCACTATTTGAAAAGTACAAGATGTTTTGGGGGCTGTTTTGATATACGGCGATGATTAAGTTGTCAACAAAACTTACCAATATTGCGGCTGCCGGATCAAGAGCGCATGCAACTAATGCTGTTCCTGTTGTGTCGAGCCAAAGAGGTTGCCAAAACGCTGAGAAGAATAAGCATAAAAGATAATTTAGGGCAACTCCAACAAAAATGAAAATTATATAAAGTCTAAGTTTTGGATGGCTAATAAAGTAGTTTTTTAATTGCTTTGGAGTTAGGCATAAAGCAGAGACATCGATTCCCTCTAAAAAGTTTGAAGAGTTAGTAATATCTCCTTCTTCCTCTCTTTCTCTTAGCTGCTGCAAGAAACCACCTGTCATAATACCAGCCGGAAGAGCAAAGATGAAAATTCCAAAGATTGAAGTTACGGATGTCAAAATGTGTCCGAGCGTGCTTGTTGGATGGATATCTCCAAAGCCGATCGTTGTTAGCGTTATCGTTGCCCAATAGACAGCATCGATAAAGCTGGTAAATGTTTGAGGTTCGAATGTGAACATGATAAGGGCTGTGGCGAATATGTAGGCCAATGCGAGAAACAACACCGACCCTAGGGTTTTTCGCTCTCGAACGAAAACGTTCAAAATGATATTTAGGTGTTTTGAATATTGGAAGAGTCTTATTATTCGAAGAGCTCTTAAGAATAAAAAGCTGCTTGGAAGTAAGTTAAGTGTTGGCAAGATGGAGAGCAAATTTATAATTGCCTCAAAAGTGAAAGGGTATTTTAGAAACTCTGTCCACTTTCCTCTATTATCTTTTCTTATGTCATAAGTCATCCAATTTAAAAGATAGTCAAAACAAAGGATGTAGGCGGTGACAATGTCGATTGTTGCTAATAAATTTTGAGAATCTTTATCAAGGCTATTTGCATGAAAAAGGGCAGGAGCGATGCTTAACAATGCGACGATAACTATAAATAAATCATAAAGACAACTTGCGTTGTCTCCATTTTTAGGCGGGCTTATTATTTCATAAATTCTTGTTCTCATTGTTTAAACTGTTCTAAATATTATAATTAAAATATTATTATAAGAGCTGATATATAGGGCTGAGTGAAAGGGTTTTTAGATGGCAATTAAAGTTATCCATGATTGCGATCCTGGTCATGATGATGCAGTGGCGATGCTATTAGCTATTGGCAATCCAAACATTGATTTAATCGGGGTCACAACGATCGGCGGAAATCAAAATATAGATAAAGTGACTTATAATGCAAGATCTTTATTAACGATGGCAAATGTTTTTGATGTTCCAGTTTATAGAGGTTGTGAAAAACCTTTAATTCAAAAACTAGAAGTTGCGGCTTCGATTCATGGTCAAACCGGTCTTGATGGGGTTGAGTTGCCTGAGCCAAAAGTTCCCTTGCAAGACATGCATGCAGTTAACTATATTATTAAGACGATAATGGAAAGCGAGCCAAAAACTATTACACTTGTTCCAACTGGCCCATTGACAAATATTGCTATGGCAGCTCGTTTGGAGCCAAGAATCGTTGAGCGTGTTAAAGAAGTTGTCCTTATGGGTGGGGGGTATAACACTGGAAATTGGACGGCTGTCGCTGAGTTTAATATTAAAGTTGACCCTGAGGCTGCCTATATTGTTTTTAATGAACCTTGGAAGGTTACGATGGTCGGCCTCGATCTTTCCCATCAAGCTCTTTGCACGCCTGATGTGCAAAAGAGAATAGATGATATAGGAACCCCGCTTTCGCATTTTGTCTCAGGTTTGCTTGACTTCTTCAGGGAGGCTTATCGCGAGAATCAAGACTTTGTCGACCCTCCAGTTCACGATCCATGTCCTATGGCTTACCTAATTGACCCTTCAATAGTTAAAACTAGAAGATGTCCTGTCACCGTTGAGCTTTATGGAAAGGAAACGCTCGGCATGACGGTAGCGGATCTAAGAGGGTCTGAACCAAGCGAGAGTGAATGCCACACTCAAGTTGCTACAAAATTAGATTTTGATAAATTTTGGGATTTAATAATTGATGCTATCAAAAGGATTGATCAAAGATGAGTAAAAATGATTTAACTAAAGAGACTAAGCCAACGAAAATAGCGACTTTAATGTTTGCGTTGCTTGTTGCAATTTTTGCGTTTCAGCTAAATTCATCAATGTTGACGCCAGCGCTAGTTCAAATGCAAAATGAGCTTAACACAACAGCTGTTGAAATTGGAAACACTCAAACTGTTTTCTTTACCGCATGTGCGCTGTTCTCTTTATTCTTGCCAAGGCTTGCTGACACATTAGGGAGGCGCAAAGTTCTCACCTCGATGCTTTGTGTTACGGCCATTGGTTGCATTGTTAGCGCGATATCGAGCGATGTTACGATGCTTTTGGTTGGAAGAGTGTTGCAAGGAGTGGCAGGACCAATTGTTCCTATGTGTCTTATAATGTTGCACCAAGAGGTGACTGAGGAGAAAAGATACGCTAAGCTCATGGCAATCCTCACTTCAGTTAATGGAGGTATTGCGGGTGTCGATGCACTTTTGGGCGGATGGCTCGCGAGTACATTTGGTTTTAGATCAGTTTTTATAACTATGGCTATAGTTGCCGCACTTGCTGTTGTTTTGGTTTATTTATTTTGCAAAGAAAGTAAATCTGAAACTAAGGAGAAGATTGATGTTGTTGGCATGATCACACTAGGAATTGCATTCTTAGCAACTTATCTAGCAATTAATGAGCTTCAACAAACATCTATTCAATTTAGCTATCTAATCGTTCTCGTTATTGTGGCAATAATTTTCTTCATTTTGTTTTGGCAGGTTGAAAAAAGGAAAGATCAACCTATGGTTTCAACTAAATATTTAAGACAAAGGAGAACGTGGGCTCTTTTGTCAACAACGTTGCTAACCATGATGGGAGTTTTTGCAATTATGAATGGGGTAGTCCCAGCTCTTGCTCAAGACAGCGCATTGGGAATTAATCTTGGTGCTGATGTTGTCAGCTTTGCAAC
>CAVAIA010000012.1:0-6555 GCA_963588595.1 bacterium
TGCCAAGAGTTATATCGTCAGGGTCACAATTTGTGTCAATCGTTCCAATGATTGGAACTCCAAGACGTTTCGCTTCAGCAACCGCAATTGCTTCTCGATTTGTGTCTATAACGAAAATTGCATCAGGAACCCTGTCCATGTTGCGGATACCATTTAAATTAGTTTGAAGTTTTATGAGCTCTTTCTTTCTTAAAATTTGCTCCTTTTTCGTGTAGAGAGCAGCACTTCCGTCAGCTTCTTCTGCCTCGAGCTTCTCCATATAGTTGACGCGTTTTCTAATAGTTTCAAAGTTTGTCAAGAAACCGCCGAGCCAACGAGCATTGACATAAGGCATGCCGCATCTGTTCGCCGCGTCTGCAATCGCCTCTTGCGCTTGCTTTTTTGTTCCAACAAACAACACAGTTTTTCCAGCCGCACAAATCTCACGCACAAAAGCATATGTCTCATCCAATGCGACTAGCGTCTTTTTTAAGTCGATGATATGAATGTCACCACGCTTACCAAAAATGTATGGTTTCATCTTTGGATTCCAGCGCATTGTTTGATGACCAAAATGCGCACCGACTTCGATTAGGGATTTGATAGAAATCTTCTCTGACATAAAAACTCACTACTCCATTCGTTAATCCTCTGCTGAAGGTCAACCTAAAAATCTGCAACTCAACTTAGCGAGCCACTCGCAAATTTTAGTCGCTTCAACATGTGTAATAATAAAAACCAATAAAAAGCCTTAAAAATTATACCTTAATTTAAGCTCTTTAGTTAAAAAATTCTTTCTTGGGCGAAACTTTATTCAACCGTCACTGACTTTGCAAGATTTCTTGGGTGATCAACATCACAACCACGCAAAATAGCAACCTCTCTTGCCAAAAGTTGAAGTGGAACTGTGGCGACTATCGCGCTAAATGCTTCTCTAGTTTTAGGAACATAGATAACATGGTCAGCGTGCTTCTTGATGTCCTCGTCCCCTTCAGTTGCAATCGCAATAACACATGCGCCTCTCGCTCTGCATTCTTGCAAATTTGAAACCAATTTATCATAAGTTGGAGATTTTGTCGCAATAGCGATAACAGGAAAACCTTCGTCTATAAGAGCAATTGGTCCATGCTTCATTTCTCCTGCAGGGTAACTTTCAGCATGCAAATAGCTAATTTCTTTTAACTTAAGCGCGCCTTCCTTAGAAATTGCGCTACCCATTCCCCTTCCAATAAACAAAGCAGAGTGGGCATCCTTGCACGCTCGCGCAGCCTCATTTACGGATTCATGATTTGATATAACTCTCAAAACTTGCTCTGCAGTCTTAACTAAGTCGTTGAAATTAACACGAAGCTCATTCGTCTTCATTCTGCCATTAGCTTGTGCAAGAAGCATCGCCAAAAGAGTCAATGAGACAACTTGACCTGTGAAAGATTTAGTCGATGCAACCGCGATCTCTTTGTTAGCTTTTGTATAAATAACACCGTCGCTTTCTCTGGCGATAGGGCTGCCAACAACGTTAGTTATTCCAAAAACCCTCGCGCCTTTGATTCTCGCATCACGAATTGCCGCCAATGTGTCTGCAGTCTCTCCAGATTGAGAGACTGCAACAACAAGAGTCGTTGGCTTGACAATTGGATTTCTATACCTAAACTCGCTCGCTTCTTCAACAACAACAGGAATCCTCGCCCAACTCTCGATCAAATTCTTTGCAACAAGTCCTGCGTGGTAGGACGTTCCGCAAGCGATGATGTAGACGTTATCGATCAAATTTAACTCTTCTAAAGATAGACCTAGCTCATCTAATTTTAATTGCCCATCAACTAGTCTTCCTGCAAGAGTGTCGCGAATCACTCTTGGTTGCTCATAAATTTCTTTCAACATGAAGTCAGGATAGCCTTCCTTCTCCGCTGTTGAAATGTCCCAATCAACGTAAGAAACGTCGGGCGAGATCTTCATTAAGTTCGCGTTGTAAAACGAAGTTTTTGCGCCATCAATCTTGACATAGTCACCGTCTTGCATAACAACAACGTTTCTTGTGTAGTCAACAACAGCAACAACGTCTGACGCCAAATAAGTTCCATCCTCCCTAATTCCTATGACTAGCGGAGAATTTTTACGAGTGCAGACAATCACGCCGGGCTCGGCTTTTGACATAACAGCAAGCGCGTAAGATCCAATCAAGCGCTCGCATGCTCTTTTAACAGCATAAAGCAAGTCGCCATCATAATATTCTTCGATGAGGTGAGCTATAACTTCAGTGTCAGTTTCACTCTTAAATTTGTGCCCTGCATTCTCAAGCTCCTCTTTGAGCTCCATAAAATTTTCAATGATACCATTATGGACAAGACTAATCTCCCCATTGCAAGATGAGTGAGGGTGTGCATTAATAACACTGGGCTTACCATGCGTTGCCCATCTCGTGTGTCCAATCCCGCAAGTGCACTCGCTATAACCATCGCCTAGGGTTTCAACAAGTGCCTCAACCTTGCCAACTTGGCGAACTACATCAATTTGTCCATTTTCATGAAAGGCAACTCCTGCAGAGTCATACCCTCTATATTCAATAGATCGAAGACCAAAAATTAATATATCTTTTGCAGGTTTTGACCCGCTATAACCGACTATTCCACACATTTGTTATCATCCTTGCGCTTAGTTATAAAAATAATTACCCTATTATAAACTCATGTTTAAAGTTAGTAAACTTACCTCAAAGTTAAAGACTTCCCTATAAAATTTCTAAAGATATGTCGCTTAAAGCACATGCCATGCAAGAAAGCCTAACTCCGCTATCAATTTCGTCTTCGGTAAGTTGCGCTTTTTCTTCGCCAGTTAAGTTGGTGCACTCACCCTTTAAAATTCGCACCTTGCAATTTGCACAAACACCCGCGCCATCGCAAATCTCATAAAAGCGAAATCCCTCATCAAGTAAATTTTTTAAAAGAGTTTTGCTTTTGTCACCGCTAAAAGTTTTCTCTCCAACAACCTCGATGTTTATGCTCAATTTAATCTTTCCTTTACTAAACTAATAAATTTGTCCGCATTGCACTATGAAAACAATAATTTCTCACAACATAAAGCTTGCGCATCAAGCATTCCTCGACCATCAAAGCACCTTGCATGCGCTCTTTTTCCATCCTTGATAATTTGCGTTTGACCATGTCCATAAACGCAATCAAAAATCGTGTGTCCTTCGTTTAAAAGATCACAATCTATCGGAGAAGGATCGCCCTCTTTCATCCCTAAAGTTGTTGCGTTAATTATTAGCTTTGCATAACCAATTTCGTGGTTTGCTTCTCTGTAATCTAGCACCATTATTTCTCTCGAGTTAACTTTTAAAATACCACACTTATCTCTATCTCTTGTTAGTATGATAACAACGCCGCCAGCCATAGTGATGGCATAGGCGATAGATTTTGCGGTTGGTCCTGTTCCACAAACCACAACACACAAATTGTCAAAAACAATTCCCTTGGATTGAAGATCCAAAACACACCCTTCACCATCAACATTATGTCCAGCTAGCACGCCATTATTATTGATTAGAAAATTGCAGCCTTTAGCAAATTTTGCAGCCTCACTCTTTTTGTCAGCTTGCTCAAAAGCAAGACGCTTCCATGGCGTCGTCACATTAATCGCTTTGTAGTGTTTTAAATTAATAAACTCTCTAGCACAAGATTCATCTGCTATGTCTTTAAGGACGTAAGTCCAATCAAGACCTCTGTCCATAAATGTCTTTTTCCAATGTGCAGGAGACTTTGAATGAGAAATACCCTCTCCTAACAAAAACATTTGAGTTTCAAAGTTGTTCATTTAATTTGTGTCGTTTTCTATAGCTTGTTGGTGTTGTTCAAATGTTTCAGAGAAAACGTATTGTCCATTTTGCGTCGTGTAGAAATAACGGTAATTATTCTCTTCAGGAAAGCAAACCGACTTAATTGCATCTATCGATGGATTACAAATTGGAGTTGGCGGCAAACCTGGATTTGTGTAGGTTGAATACTCGTTGTTAGCATGAACCTCCTCGCCGGTTGGATCATGGCCAACATAATAAGCGGTTGTTGCATCACTTTGAAGATAAGGGGAGTTGCTTTTAAGTCTGTTATAAAAAATCCCTGCGACCCTCGCATGATAGGAAGTTGGTGACTCTTTTTGCACAACAGATGCAAGTTTGATCGCATCGTAGAAATTAAGTCCGGTGTTGCTTGCATATGAAAAGTCTAAATTTGAAACCTCAATTTTGAATTGATCTAGCATTTTTTTGACGAGCGTCTCAGCTGTGTCACTGCTCTCAATTTCATAAGTTTTAGGAAGCAAAAAACCCTCAAGTGATTTGTTTCCGACCTCACTCAAAAAGTCATAATCGGAAGAAAATTTAGAAGCATCATTGCAAACTTGTTTGAAACTATCTGCGGTAATCGAGCCACCAGAAGCCTTTGCAACTGCTTGAGAAATAGAATTTATAGTATACCCCTCAACAACTGTGACTTTGTCCCCCTCATCGCGCTTTCCTTCTTTTAAGGCTTGCGCAAGAATTGACGTGTCAGTTTTTCCAGAAAACGTGTATTCACCAGGAATCAATGTTGAGTCTGCTCCCACTTCAGTTAACTTTGATACAAACCTATCTGCGTCCGCGACAAGCCCTGCATCTTTAAACTTAACGGCAACATCTTTTGCTGTGTCTCCACTCTCAATTACCACAGTCGCTTTTTTCGACGAATCAAGGCTTCCAACATTATTGCCACTAACAGCAGGAACAACTAAGAAGATAGCGACTAAAGCCAATATCAACATTGCGATAATAGCAAGTAAAACAATTCTCGGATTTTTATTTGATTTCGAATGAGAGGGCGCTTGTCTTCGTTCATGTTTAGACATCAATTACCTCACTATTTTATTTATCTTCTCAAAAATTTCTTATCTTAATGAATCAAGGTAGCTTTGCAAGAAAATTTGCGCGGCCACCATATCTATTTTACCACGCATCTTCTTCTCGTTAAAACCAAGCTCCCTCATATACAATTTCGCCTCATTGCTGGAGTTTCTCTCATCAACAAATTCATAATCAATCTCGAGTTTGCTTGCGATGTCTGTCGCTATTTCTTTAACTTTTTTCCCCTGAGGGCCAATCTCACCTGCTAAAGTATATGGCAAGCCAAAAATAATCTTGTCAACTTCCTTCTCTTTAATAACTTCTAGGAAAGGTTCTTCAAGATTAATAACGCTATTTGCGTCCATTACGCAAAGGGCACTCGCTAAAGTTGCACTATCATCGCTTATTGCAAGCCCAACGCGTTTGGATCCTATGTCAAGAGCTAAAATGCGAATTTTAACTTAACAATATTTCTTTCATCGCGCTAAGAGCTTGATCTAAGCCATGGGGATCCTTTCCTCCAGCTTGAGCCATGTTAGGTTTGCCGCCGCCTCCACCTTTGATTAATGGACCTGCAACTCTGATCAACTTAACTGCATCAAAGCCAGCGCTGACAGCCTCATCTGTCCCAGCTGCCAAAATTGTTGGTTTTTCTCCATCGTTAGTTCCAACAATAATGCATGCTCCAGGCGTTTTCATTCTGCTTCGAACAACGTCCCACATATGTCTTGCAGATCCTGGATCGAAATTTTCCAACTCAAGGGTAACAACACTATATCCGCCTTTTGCCAAAAACGAAGAGTCTATCGCATTTTGAACAGCAGAGCTTGAAATCACATCCTTAGTTCCTTGAGCAAGTTTTGCCGCTTCCCTCATCATTTTTTGATTAGCTGCAGTTCTCTCAGAAACATCAAACAAAGGAACTTTTAATATCTCGGCTGTTTCTTTAAGCTCAGACATAACTTTATTTAAATATTCAATAGCGCCAGCGCTCGTCACCGCCTCAATTCTTCGTAAGTTAGCACCAACGCCGCTCTCGCTAACAATCTTAATAAGACCAATTTCAGAAGTGTTCTTAACATGACACCCGCCACAAAGTTCACTTGAAAACTCTGAAATTTGGACTACTCTAACCTCTTCTCCATACTTCTCACCAAAAAGCGCTGTCACACCCTTCTCCCTTGCCTCTTCAAGAGACGTTGAGTAGATATTTAAATCTATTGCGTGCATGACAACATTATTCGCAAGTCTCTCAACCTCGTCGAGTTGCTCCACGCTCATCTTCTCAAAGTGGGTAAAATCAAAACGCAAACGGTCAGGTCCAACATATGATCCTGCCTGTTTAACATGATCCCCAAGAACTTGGCGCAAAGACGCATGCAAGATGTGAGTTGCACTATGATTTCTTTCAGTTAAGTGACGGTTGCGAGTTTGAACTCTACTTATAACTTCATCCCCAACGCTAATTTTCCCGCTTAAAACTTCGCAATGGTGGACATGAAGACCAGGTTCTGGCGCACTTACGTCTAAAACTTCAATGGACACATCAGCTGAATTTATTGTTCCTTTATCTCCAACTTGTCCGCCCATTTCAGCATACATTGGAGTTTTATCCAAAACTATGTCCACTTCCTCGCCTTCATAAGCGCTTTCAACTTCAGAACCATGCCTAACCAAGGAAATTACGCGCCCTTTTGATTCTA
>CAVAIA010000013.1:0-38943 GCA_963588595.1 bacterium
CGTCATTTACACAGTATCTGGTTGTCAAGGTGCTATAAAATTGATTGATTTCCTTCACGCCGCCGTTTGCAGCGCGACTATTTATAATACCAGTCTAAAAAACGTTGTCAATGAAAATTTCAAAATTTTTTAAAAAAATTTATAATAGACACGCCCGGGCAAGTTTAAAAGTTTAAAATCATGATCTTTTAGCACCTCAATAGTCGCCTTTCTTTAATTGTCCTACTGCTTATCTTTGTTATAATAAAAAAACCTAAAAAAAGTTAACTAGAAAGGAAAAGACATGTTTATTAGCACATCAGACAATATCCCACAAAAAAGACCAGTTGAAATTTTAGGTCTCGTTAGAGGCAACATTGTCACATCAAAAAACGTTGGTCGCGACATTATGGCAGCAGCCAAAACTCTTGTTGGCGGAGAAATCAAGTCTTACTCAATGATGACAAATGAAGCGCGCCAAATTGCAGAAGACAGAATGGTTGCAGAAGCAGAAAAGCTAGGCGCAGATGGCGTCATCTCAATGCGTTTTTCAAGCGGAACTGTTATGCAAGGCACAATTGAAATGCTTGCATATGGCACAGCAGTTAAGTTTATTTAAAAACAATCAACTTAAAATTGCATAAATTTGCGCTTGCCGCATTTAAGAACGTGACCTTCGAGTTGCGTTCTTTCTATGTTGTAAGACTTCTGTGGCAATTGCTCGCCGTCAATCTTTATCGCACCTGAGTCTATTGAGCGTCTTGCTTCTGAGGCAGAAGACGCAAAACCTATCTCTTGCAAAAGAGCTGCTAGGTAAACCTTCCCTTCATCATTTAGAACAAGCTCGCCATCAAAAACAGGGATATCGTCAGGAACATCGCCTTGCTTGCAAACAATATCAAAATGTTGCTCTGCCACTTTAGCTTGCTCATCATCATAATATGAACGAACCAAATCTGAGGCAATTTCGCGCTTACATTTATATGGATCAACCGAACCGCTTGCTAACCCCTCTTCGATCTCATCACACTTCTCAACAGAAAAGCTTGAAGCAAGACGCGCATATTTAACGATCATCTCATCAGGAATAGACATGCATTTACCAAAAATATCTTCTGGAGCGTCCGTGAGTCCTATATAGTTGCCATAGGACTTAGACATTTTCCTAACACCGTCCGTGCCTTCCAAAAGAGGCATAGTCAAAGCGACTTGCGGCTCAAGACCCATCTTTTCCATCAATTCACGACCAGCCAAAAGATTGAAAAGTTGATCAGTTCCTCCAAGCTCAACATCAGCTTTGATAGCAACAGAATCGTAGGCTTGCATAACAGGGTACAAAAATTCATGCAAAGAAATTGGTTGGTTATTTGTGTATCTATTATGAAAGTCATCTCTCTCAAGAATTCTTGCAACTGTAAATTTACTCATGAGCTCTAACAATTTCTTCATATCGATCTCTAGCAACCAATCCGCGTTATAGCAAAGTTCTGTCTTATCTGGATCTAAGATTTTGAAGGCTTGGTCAACGTAGGTTTTAGCGTTTTTCGCCACTTCATCTTGCGTTAATTGTGGCCTCGTTGAATTTCTCCCTGAAGGATCTCCTATCAAACCAGTTCCATTTCCAATTATCAAAACAACTGTGTGTCCTAGGTCTTGAAATTGTCTTAACTTACGCAAAGGAACCGCGTGTCCGATGTGGATGTCTGGAGCAGTTGGATCAACTCCGAGCTTTATCCTTAAAGATCTTCCGGTCTTTAGCTTTTCTAGCAAACCTTCCTCAGGAACTATGTTTGCAGCTCCACTCTTAATAATGTGCATTTGTTCTTCTGTTGAAAGCATAAATCATTCCTTAAAAATCAAAATCTCATACGTTTAGAATATTTTAGACTAAAAACCGTTAGAACACTCAAGGCATTTAAAAAAATTTTTTAAATTCGTTTTTTTATGTGTTATTATATAGAGTCGCGTTTCGCTATGAAATGCTAAACTAATTATTTATGGAGGAAAACTTTGTCAAAAGAAGACGTTGTTGAACTAGAAGGTGAAGTGCTCGAAGCGCTTCCAAATGCTATGTTTAAAGTTCGCCTAGAAAATGGTCATGAGATTCTTGCCCACATTTCTGGAAAAATGAGAATGCACTACATTAAAATTTTGCCTGGAGACAAAGTTACTGTCGAACTTAGCGTCTATGACCTAAATCGAGGAAGAATCACTTTTCGCTATAAATAATTTATGTGTATATATCCGCCTGCGGCTGGGCGTTTATATAAAAATGTTTAAAATTAAAAATTTATCTGAAAAGTTTTTAAATTTTAAAGGTTGGAAGTGGCTTGGAAATATTTTTGTTCTCATTCCAAACAAGGATGTTTAGAGCCAAGAAGTTAGTTTTATGCATATTGGAATACTACCGAAAGGAAGTTTAAAATGAAGGTTCGTCCTTCGGTCAAGAAGATGTGCGAAAAATGCAAGATTATTAGACGCCATGGCAAGGTTTACGTTATTTGCGAAAATCCTCGCCACAAGCAGCGTCAAGGTTAAGGAGGGATAATATGGCAGTTCGTCTTGTCGGAGTAGACCTCCCTAATAATAAGCGCATTGAAATCGCATTGACCTCAATTTATGGAGTTGGACTAACACAGTCCCAAAAAGCTTTAAAAGCTTGTGACATTGATCCAGACGTTCACGTTAAAGATCTAACAGAAGAAGACCTAACAAAATTGCGCGATTATATATTGAGCAACTTAAAAGTTGAAGGCGATCTTCATCGCGAAGTCTCCCAAAACGTTAAGCGCTTGATGGAAATCGGATGCTATCGTGGTCTTCGTCATCGTAAAGGTTTGCCTGTTCGCGGACAACGCACGCACACAAATGCGCGCACAAGAAAAGGTCCAAGAAAGCAAATTGGAAAGAAATAGGAGGTGAGTTATGGCAACTAAAACATCGCAAACACGCGTTAAAAGAAGCGAGCGCAAAAACATTGCTGTGGGCCAAGCTCACATCAAATCAACTTTTAACAACACCATTATTACAATTTCAGACCCTCAAGGAAACGTTATCGCGTGGCAATCAGCTGGAACCGTTGGATTTAAAGGTTCGCGCAAATCAACTCCTTTTGCAGCTCAAATGGCAGCAGAAGCTTGCGCTAACATTGCAAAAGAGCATGGAGTTCAAAAGATTTCTGTGTTCGTGAAAGGTCCAGGGTCCGGGCGTGAGACTGCTATTAGAACACTTTCAGCTGCAGGCTTGGAGGTGCTTAGCATTCAAGATTGCACACCTCAGCCACACAATGGCTGCAGACCACGCAAACGTCGTCGTCCTTAAAGGCAACTAAAAGAAAGGCAAAAACAAATGGCTAGATACACAGGAGCCGACTGCAGAATATGCCGCCGTGAGGGTTGCAAGCTTTTCTTAAAAGGAGACCGTTGCTATTCTGAGAAATGCGCAATGGAAAGGCGTGCTTATGCGCCAGGAGACGCTGGAAAAAGGCGCGTTAAGGAAAGCGAATATTTATTGCAGTTGAGAGAAAAACAAAAGACTAAAAGGATGTATGGTCTTTTAGAAAAACAATTCCATCACTATTATGAGATGGCAAACAGACAAACAGGTGTTACGGGTGAGAATCTTTTATCTTTAATCGAGACAAGATTAGATAATGTTATCTATAGATTTGGATTCTCAAAAAGCAGAGCAGAAGCTCGCCAACAAGTTCGTCACGGACACATTTTAGTAAATGGAAAACGCGTTGATATCCCTTCATATCGCGTTCGTCCTGGTGATCTTGTTTCAATTGCACCTAAGGCAAAAGACATGTTAGTTATTAAGAGTGCGCTTATTTCAAATGAACGCTCACAAGTTCCTGCGTGGCTCGAAGTTGACATAGAAAAATTGCAAGGAAGCGTTCTATCAACGCCAACTCGCGATCAAATAGACAGCGATGTCAATGAGCAGCTTATCGTAGAACTTTACTCTAAATAATTAATTTATCTTTTAAAAGTAGCTAAATTTTAAGGAGGCATCGAAATAAAATGACAGAGTTCATGAGGCCTACTGTTAAAACTGAAGAAATTAACGAAAACTTGGCACGTTTTATCGTTGAGCCGTTGGAGCGCGGTTATGCAAGAACGCTTGGCAACTCAATGAGAAGAGTTTTGCTATCTTCCTTAGAAGGTGCAAGAGCAACCTCTATCAAAATTGAGGGCGTTGCTCATGAGTTTTCTTGCGCTGAAGGCGTAATTGAGGACGTAACGGACATTGTCTTAAACGTTAAAGGATTAGTCTTTAAGCAAAACAGCGACACAGTCAAAGAAGCAACTGTTACTGTTAGCGTTGATGGACCAGCGACTGTGACAGGCGCAGACTTAAAAGTTCCATCTGAGTTTACATTAGTAAACCCTGATCATGTTATAGCAACTGTTGCTGAAGGTGGAACATTTGAGGCAGAAATTAACGTTGGAGTTGGACGAGGAAATGTTTATGCTCCTGAAAACCAAAAGGATTCCGATCCAGTTGGAGTAATCGCGATCGACTCTATCTACAGCCCTGTTAAAAGGTGCACTCTTCATGACGACAAAACTCGTGTTGGCCAATCAAACGACTATGACAAACTCACTCTCGAAGTTGAAACAAATGGCGCAATCGCTCCTCTTGATGCAATCAAGGAAGCTGCAAACATTGTCATGCAATATATGCAAGCATTTTTGGAGTTTGGAGCCACAGACGAGGATCCTGAAGAGATGCCAACGATTTTTGAAACGGAACATGAAGTTGAGAGTGAAGAATTGTCAAAATCAATCGAAGATTTGGATTTGACAGTTCGCTCTTATAATTGTTTAAAGCGTGAGGGTGTTGAAACAGTTCGTGATCTCGTTAAACTTTCAGAACAAGACTTAACAAATATTCGCAACTTTGGCGTTAAATCAATCGAAGAGATCAAAGACGTTCTCGACGATTTAGGACTAAGCCTTCGCGAATATCACGATTTCATGTAGTTTATAAAGTTCCATTTTAGGAGAAGATAGAAATGAGACATAAGTATAAAGGACGCAAGCTTGGAACAAGCTATGCCCACACAAAGGCAATGAAACGAAGCTTGGTTAAGGCTCTTTTTCTAAATGACCGTATCAAGACTATAGAGTCAAGAGCAAAAGAGATTAGACCCGACGTCGACAAAATCATAACCTGGGCAAAGAAAGGGGATCTTCACTCAAGACGCCTTTCAATTGCTGCGCTTGGAAATGATTCTGAGCTCGTAAGAGAGATTTTTGACAAAGTCGATCAAGGAATGTTTGCCGACAGAAATGGCGGATATACCCGAATAATAAAGCTAGGGCCTAGAAAAGGCGACAACGCTCCAATGGTGATCATGGAGTTAATCACTGAATCTCTTCCTTCAAAGAAAAAGACTTCAACAACTGCCAAAGAAAAGGCAAAAAAGATAGAAGACTCTGATTCAAAGGACACTTCCAAAAACAAAGAAGAGTCCACAGAACAAAAGGCTGAGAATAGCAAAGAAGAGCCTAAGAAAGACTCATCAAAAGAGGAAGCTAAGAAAGAAGAGAAGCCAAAGCCTTCCAAGCAAGCCCCTAAAAAAGCGCCTGCTAAAAAGGAAGAGGTTAAAAAAGAGCCAGAAACAGACAAAAAAGAAAAAGAAGATACAAAAAAAGCAGATGATGGCGAGTAGTGCTCGCAAGTGATCTCATCTTTTTATAAAACTTCTAACGAAAAAAAAGGCGCACATTTCTTCGATGTGCGCCTTAAA
Organism: bacterium; assembly: GCA_963588595.1. Taxonomy (GTDB): domain Bacteria; phylum Actinomycetota; class Coriobacteriia; order Coriobacteriales; family Eggerthellaceae; genus Phoenicibacter. The sequence goes on from CAVAIA010000013.1 coordinate 5,738, forward strand.
GTTTTTTTAATCTTTTTTTATTCAATCACTATATTTTTTGTCAAATCTATAAGTGGAATCTTATTCTATGCTTTAGTTTTTCTTATTTACATCATCCTTTCTAAAAAAATAGAGTTTAAGGATTCCCCTAAAAAATTCTACGAGCATTTAGCTGCGATATTAAAAGTTTCATTTCCTCTATACATCATTTGCATCCTCTCATTTTTCTCCAACTCTCTAATTATTGAAAACTCGAACCTTGTTTTTTCATCTACGGGGGCGGCAAGAGGAATTTTTTACTCTATTCGAATTCTACTTTTAGGACTATTTAGCATCTATATAGCAAACACAATTTCGATAATTGAGTTCAATAACGTCTTTAAATTATGTTTATACCCTCTAAGAAGGCTCAAAGTTCCAATAAACGAAATGTCGATGATAGTGTCTATTGCGCTGCGCTTCATTCCCGAGATATTTATAAGCTTTAAAGCAATAAAAGACGCGCAATGGACGCGTGGAGCAAAAATGGATTATGGCAACCCCCTAAAGCGCACTAAAGCTTATACTTCCTGCTTTGTCCCACTTTTAATCAAAATGATAAACTCGTGTCAAACTTTAGGGAGCGCCCTTGAGTCTAAATGCTTTGGCTTGGCAGAAACTAACCCCCTAGACGAATTTGAAATAACTCCAAAAGCTCAACTTTTTGGAACCGCTTTAATCTCGATTAGTTTGTTATTAGTTATCATTTTCTTATAAAAGTCTTTGGTATAATTTTAATGATGTTTTAAACGGGCGCAAGGCGGCAATATGTTTTGAACCTGGTCAGGTCCGGAAGGAAGCAGCCATAAGAAACCGCTGATGCGCGCTTTGTGTCCATTTAAGACATTTTTACTCACTATTTGAAAAATTAATTCGTCAATCAAGGGAAAAGAAGTAGATGCCAATCGTTGACTTTTTCGTTAAGCTCTTAAAAGATCCGAGAAGTTTTATAGCAAGTTGGATCGTGACACTTGGACCTGTCATGGTCTACTCTCCCCTTTTTTTGATAGTTTTTATAGAAACAGGGGTTGTGTTCTTCCCATTTTTGCCAGGCGACTCTCTTCTCTTTGCGGCAGGTGTTTTCTCGGCAGATGGAGGAGGGTTGAACATTTTCGCAACGCTCGCTGTTTTTTGCGCAGCAGCAATTCTTGGAAACACTTCGAATTATTGGATCGCGCGCTTCCTGGGTCAAAGAATTATAGATTCAGGAAAAGTTAAGTCGTTGACGCCAGAAAGAATTAAAAAGTTAGATGACTTTTTTGCAAAATATGGCGGTCTTACAATAGTCATAACAAGGTTTATGCCCTTCTTTAGAACATTCGCCCCCTTCGTTGCAGGAACAGGGCATATGAACTTTGCTAAATTTACTTTATTCAACTCAATAGGTGGAATTTCTTGGGTTTTTGTTTTTGTTTTGACAGGTTATTACTTTGGCGGAATCGATTTTGTTAAACAGCATTTCGAAGTTATTATTCTAGGAATAGTCGCAGTTTCTGTTGCACCTGCAATAATAGGAGCAATTCGAACAGCACTAAAATCAAGACAAAACAAAGCACTCCAAAACAAGACAGGAAAATCAAATTAATAAACAAAGATGTCAAGCTCACTTTATAGAAAATATCGACCACAAACATTTAAGGATGTTGTTGGACAAGACCACATAATAAAAACACTTTGCAACTCTTTAAAAAATAAAAATGTGTCGCATGCATACCTCTTCACAGGTCCAAGGGGAACAGGCAAAACTACAACCGCTAGAATATTAGCTAAAGCTCTTCTTTGCGAGGTTAGCCCCGGAGAAAATCCAGATGGAACTTGCCAATCTTGCGTTGACATCTCAACTTCAAACCATCCAGACGTATATGAGCTTGATGCTGCAAGCAGGACTGGAGTTGAGAATGTAAGGAATGAAATAATCTCAAGGATCGGTTATGCCCCAATACGAGGAGACTATAAAGTCTACATTATTGATGAAGTTCATATGCTCTCAATTGCAGCTTTTAATGCATTGTTAAAAACGCTGGAAGAGCCTCCCTCTCATGTTGTTTTTATTCTTTGCACAACTGACCCAAACAAAGTCCCAGAAACAATACATTCTCGCTGTCAAAGGTTCGATTTTAGACCGATATCGAGCGATGTTTTAATTTCTCGTCTGGGAGCAATTTGTGAACTTGAAAACGTTGAGTTTGAACCTGAAGCTCTCGATTTAATAGCAAGACGCTCTAATGGAGGGCTAAGAGATGCGCTAACATCCCTTGAGCAAGCTATAGCATATGGACAAGGAAGCGCAACCTTAAAGGTGGCAGAAGAGATTTTTGGCACAACTGACTCAAATGACACTTATCAATTCTTGTCCATTCTCTCAAAGAAAGATCCGTCGAAAGTTCTTAACTTAATCGATAAATATGTCGAAGAAGGCGTTGATTTAGCTAACTTTATGGATAACCTTAGCATCACGCTTCGAAACATTTACGTTATGTCATTGACCAATAGCGAAGCGACGATCGATATTCCATCAAATGAAATTGAGCAACTTAAGTCTTTGGCACTTGCTTTCAACAAAGAAGAACTCAAATATATGCTAGACGTTATGAGAAGCGAGTCTCGAGAAATTAAAAGAGCAACTAATGTTCGCCTTTCATTTGAACTTGCAACATTTAAATTATTGGACGCAAGCACTCAAAAAACGATCGAGGCACTCACAGCTCGAGTTTCATCCATAGAGGATAGTCTGAATACTAATAAGAACATTCCAAACGAAATCAACGTTCAAGAAATCGACGTGGATGTTAAGCCTCAAATTGAAGAAACTGAAATTAAGGCGCCATCAAAGCCAAATAACTTTATGGACTCTTGGAAATCAGCGCTCGAATTTATGAAGAAAAAAACGCCTGCTATAAGCGCTCTTCTTATATCGATAACACCTGAATATAACCAAGAAACAAACACCATTACAATTAACCTTGAGAGTGGCAAAGAGTTCGCGTATCTCAATTTAAACAAGCCATCTTCCAAAGATTCAATAATATCAGCACTTGCAAACGTTGGTTTAAATGGATTAAATGTTGAAGTTAAAATCGCTAATCAACAAAAATCAAATGACCCAATTGTGCAAAACACATATGATGAAACAAAGAAATTTAATGACATTCTTAGTGAGTCATTTGGACAAGATATTAAGTTTAAAGAAATTAAATGAGAAAAAGGAGATAAAAAGATGGATATGAAAAAAATGATGAAGGAAGCGCAAAAAATGCAACGTGAGGCAGCAATTGCGCAAGAAGAGCTTGCAAAGCAGGAATTTTCAGCCACAGCTGGAGGAGGAATGGTTGAGGTCAAAGTTTCAGGAGCAGGAAGCGTTACCGACCTTAAGATCGATAAAGATGCACTAGATCCTGAAGATGTCGATATTTTGCAAGACACTATTGTTGCGGGAGTTAATGAGGCGTTGTCAAAAGCTAACGAAGCTGCTAACACTCAAATAGGTGCTGCGATGGGCAATTTTAACATTCCTGGGTTTATGTAAAAGGCTCACTCAAAGCAATAAAATGCAAGGCGAAAAATCTATAGACAATCTTCTTGAGCAGCTAGAGAAACTCCCAGGAATTGGTCCTAAGAGCGCTTCTAGGATCGCATATTTTTTAATGAATGACACAAAAGGAGATGCCAAAAAAATTGCCGATAGCATTCTCGATGTCAAACAAAACGTTTCTTTTTGCAAAGAATGCTTCAATTATTCAAGGTCTGATTTGTGTGAGATATGCTCCAATCCTCTTCGTGATCACTCTCAAATTTGTGTTGTCGCTCAACCTAAAAACATTCCTGTTATAGAGAGAACGGGCGCGTATAAAGGGCTCTACCACGTTTTAGGAGCCCAACTATCCCCTCTAGACGGGATCGGTCCAGATGACATAAGAATCAACGAGCTAATTAACAGAGTAAAAGATGAAGGGGTAAAAGAAGTTGTTTTGGCAACCGACCCAAACATCGAAGGAGAGACAACTGCGAACTATATATCTAAAAAACTCAAAAACGAAAACATAAAAGTTACACGTTTAGCGAGAGGCATTCCCTTTGGAGGAGAATTGGAATTTACAGACGAGATGACGCTTGCTCAAGCCTTCGATGACAGAAAAGGAATTTAAGATAAATTTGTTCGACACAATAAAAACACCCTCTCCCGGCATTGCTTTCGTTGGAAGACACAATTCTGGCAAAACTACTTTAATTGAACAAATAATTTCTAATCTAACAACGTCAGGAATTGATGTTGCAACGATTAAACATCACACCCATTCTGATTTTGATATCGACATCCCAGGAAAAGATTCCTATCGCCACAAACGCGCAGGAGCAAGCGACGTTGTCATTTCCTCACCGACTAAAATAGCCAGAATTAGAGACGTTATCGAAGAAAAAGAATGCACAGAAATCATCGATGCAATGCCAGGTCATGACATAGTAATAGTTGAAGGCTATCGCCAAAGCGGGTTGCCAATTATTGAAGTTATGAGAAAAGATAACCCAAGAGATTGCAAGTTCGCTGAAAATCTTGATGACTTACTTGGTTTCGGCGAAAAACTTGTTGGGATTGTTTCTAACATTGAAAAAGTTTCTCTATTTTGCGAAAAAAATTCAATTCCACTCTTCAATTTCACAGACATAGAAGCGATCAGTGAGTTTTTAAAAAACAATTTCGTACGTCGAAAAATTTCACTCGTGATTCAAGCAGGCGGAGAGTCAAAGCGAATGGGATTTCCAAAGGAAGAAATGAAACTTGACGGCGAATATGTCATCTGTTCACAAATTGAAAGATTTAAAAATCTAGTTGATGAAGTTGTTATAACAACAAACAACCCTAATCGTCTATCTTTTCTAAAGAAAGACTTATCAATTCCTATTCGAATTGAAAAAGATATTATCCCAAACAAAGGCGCTTTGAGCGGAATGTATACAGCTTTAGAAAAGTCAAAATGCGATTGGGTCTGTTGCATCGCTTGCGATATGATTTTTGCAAGCGAACACTTGCTAGAACAACAAATAAAAATCATGAACACAGGCAATTATGATGCTGTTATCCCTGTTAATAAACATGGACGTGAACCATTTCATGCACTCTATAAGAAAAAAAGCTGCCTTGAGGCTGTAAAAAAAGCCATTGACCTTAAAGAGAGCAAAGTTCAAGGTTTTCTTGATCATGGCAATTTAAACATTTATGAGATGGAGCAAAGAGAAGTTAAGAAATCAGTTCCACGTGGAGGATGTTTCATTAATGTGAACACGCCTCAAGACATAGCGAAATATCAAATTAGCTAGTTATTTTTTACTATATCCTTAAAGCTATCTTGAATGTCTAGGATGGCATCTTTTAAGTCAACTAAAACTTCATGTCCTTCATGATAGACTCCTCCAATTTCTGATGCTGTTTGTTTAATTTCGTCATCTAAAGAGCTACCTTTTTTATTTGCTTTTGGATCAGCGTAGTAGTATTCTTTTTCTTTTCCTTCGCCGTCTATTATCGAAAAACCGATCTCTATGTCATCCTCATCATAAAGATATGCATAGATGTCATCTTCATCAACCTCGATTGTTTCAATTTCAATTGATTCTTTATTGTTGTCTTTTTTGCTCGACATAACTTACCTTGATCTCATCTTAAGCGCCCTATCAATTTCACGCTCAACAGTTCTTCTTTTCATAACTTCGCGCTTGTCATGCAACTTTCTTCCTCGTGCTAGGGCAAGTTCAACTTTAACTTTGCCACGCTTTGAATAATAAAGGCTCAAAGGAACGAGAGCAAGACCCTTCTCCTCAATTTTTTCAGAAAGTTTATTTATTTCTCTTTTGTGCAAGAGCAACTTCCTTTTTCTGTTAGGGTCAGGATTGTTTAGGTTTCCATGGGAATAAGGAGAAATGTGCATGTTATTTAACCAACACTCACCATTCCTTATCATGCAAAATGAATCAACGAGTTGAGCATTGCTCTCTTGCAAAGACTTAACTTCGCAGCCGACAAGCTCGATCCCCGCCTCATAACGCTCCAAAATTTCATAATCGTGGCGCGCTTTTCTATTTTCAGCAATCTTTCTATTTTGTTTATCTTTTTTCAAAGTTAAAGTTATAAATACTTTCTTCTCGATTTGCGCTTTTTAGGAGCAGGTCCTCTAAAATCCAATTCAAGTTGACCATCAATAACGCTCTTACGCGCCTTCTTCTTTTCAATTTTTACAATTTGCCAAGAAATCGCATCATTTCCAAACCTCTCGAGCATGCAAACCCTCGCTTCATGAGAATTTTGTTTACTTCCAAGTTTTGAAGTGCTCGAAAACTCAAAGGACCCTTTTACTCGAAGAGCATTAGAATCAAGTGAGGCATAATGTGCAACGTAAACTGGCATTATTCATATTATAATAAAAGAACAATTCGTTTTTAAGTATAGGAGTTTTTATTATGGATCAAATAAATCTTTCCCCAGAAGAAGCGCAAGAGATTATTCAAAAGTCAATTAACAAGACCAAAATTGAGAAAGTTAACCTGCTGGATGCCCTAGGTAGAACTTTGGCTAAGGATGTTATTAGTGAAATCGACGTTATCCCTTTTGATAATGCTGCTATGGACGGGTTCGCTGTTAGACGCGAAGATCTAAAGAATGCATCTAGCGACTCACCTGTTGAATGCGGGGTTATAGCAGAAGTGCCCGCTGGATCATTTTATGATGGAGACATTAAAAGCGGAGAAGTTGTCAGAATTATGACAGGCGCTGCCGTTCCAAAAGACGCTAACGCTGTTGTTAAATATGAAATTGTTGATTATCTTAATGGAGATGGAAAACAAGGTTCTAAAGTTGCGTTTAGTGAATGTCCAAAAGAATTTGATAATATTCGCAGAGCCGGGGAAGATGTTAAGGCAGGAGAAGCTGTTGTCTTAGCAGGAGAAGAGCTTGGAGTTGGAGGAGCTGGATTTATCGCAAATTGTGGCATTAATAAGGTTGATGTTTACGCAAGACCTAAAGTTGGGATAATCTCTATTGGATCTGAGTTGCAAAATGCAGGTGAACCACTAAAACAAGGGTGCATTTATGAGAGCAACTCATTTGCCCTCGCAGCTGCAATTAAAGATGCGGGAGGAATCCCCGAGCGACTTGGAATCGTTGAAGATAACTTTGAGCACCTAAGCGAAGCGATTGAAGACGCATGCGATAAATTTGACTTTGTTGTAACTTCAGGCGGAGCTTCAAATGGAGATTTTGACTACATAAAACAAGTTATAGAAAAACTTGGCGATTTGAAATTTACATTGGTAAACATGAGACCAGGCAAATGCCAAACATTCGGAATTGTTAACGAAACCCCTATTATCGGCCTTCCAGGAAACCCAGCAGCTGCATTTTGCGGATTTGAGATTTTAATTCGACCAGCATTGCTAAAGATGCAAGGGTTCACAAAATTAGAAAAGCCAACTTTTAAAGCAACTTTAGTAGGCGATCGAAAGAAAAGAGACACGAGGAGAATGTATCTTCGCGGACTGGCTGAGAAAAAGGAAGATGGAAACATTACGTTTACACCAGCGAAGAATCAAAGTTCTGGGATCTATGGCCCAATTCAACAATCAAACGCGCTTGGGATTTTACCAGAAGGCAAGGCGCAAGATGGGAAAATCAAGGACGGAACGCCAATCGTTTGCATCCCATTTGGCGTTAAAGAAGGAGCTGTGATTTAAAAATGAAATTTTCAATAATAACATGCTCTGACACAAGAAGCAAAGATGAAGACACCGCAGGGCAAGCTCTTAAGGAATTGATATCAAGCAAAGATTGGGAAGTCTCATCATATGAATTAGTGAAAGATGAAATTGATCAAATCGAAGAAGCAATAATTAACGCTGTTGACAAAATTGGCTCTGACATAGTTTTAACTTGTGGAGGAACAGGGCTTTCCTTAAGAGACGTAACTCCAGAGGCAACAAAAAACGTTTGCAACAGAAACGTACCAGGAATCGCTGAGGCTATGAGGATTGCGAGCTTAAAAATAACGCATAACGCAATGTTGTCTCGCGCAATCGCAATGCAAAGAGGCAAAACTATCGTAATTAATTTTCCTGGAAGCGAAAAAGCTGCCCGTGAGAATTGGGATGCGATTGCTCCAGCCCTTGAGCATGCTGTCAAAATGGCTAATGGTGAAGGTCACTAAATTTTGCTCTCAAAATCCCAAGCGCCGCTTTTTCCGCCATCCTTGTGAAGAACTTGAATTGACTCAATCACCATCGATCTGTCGATGGCTTTGCACATATCATAAATCGTGACAAGAGCGATTGATGTTGCCGTTACCGCTTCCATCTCAACTCCTGTTTTTCCAACTAAAGAGCAAGTTGAAGTCACATATACCCCCATCTTGGAAGCGTTATCACCTTCCACAATTTTAGGCTCACACTTCACCTCAACTTTAGTTAGCGACAATGGATGACAAAGAGGAATTAGATCACTAGTCTTCTTTGCTGCCATAATTCCTGCGATTCTTGCAGCTGCTAAAACATCGCCTTTTTTAGCTGTCTTGCTCGTTATGGTCTCATAAGTCTCTTTGCTCATAGAGATAAAACCGCCAGCCACGGCAGTCCTTTTCGTCTCTTCCTTTTGTCCAACGTCGACCATCCTGGCCTCGCCTTCTTGGTTTATATGAGTAAGTTTTGACACCATTACCCCCTCCAACACTTTTTTAAGCTATTCTTGCTCTTCTAAACCTTGAGTTGCTTCGCGCTGCTCATCACGAAATTTTTCAGCTTTCTTGGTCTCTGAAATGGATGCTTCCTTCTTTTTCATTGGCTCATTAACAACAACTTGAGGGAAAGGAATTCCAATGTCATAATGGTCAAAGATCAATTTAACTTCTCTATTTAAATCACGCGTGAGCTGCGCACGATCAAACTCCTTGCATTGCGCCACAATTCGAATATTGACAGAATTATCTGCAAGCTCGACCACTCCGCGATAAAATGGTCCAACCTTAATTGCTTCATACTTATCCTTAAGCTTAGGCAATTCATCGGCGAGAATCGCCTCAACTCGCTCTAGAGACTCATTGTATTCAATCCCAACATCAACAGAAACTAACGAGAGCGCTTTTGTTCTGTTGATTACATCATCAATGTTTGAATTGCGAATTACCTTTGTGTTTTGAGAGTCGTCCATCACCTTAGTTGTGCGAATTCCAATCTCAACAACAGTTCCATAATACCCATCTACCTCGATAACGTCGCCGACGCGAAACTCATCTTCGAAGATTATGAACATGCCACTTAAGATGTCTGAAACCATGTCTTTAGCACCGAGAGAAATTGCGATAGACAAAATTCCTGCGGAGGCCAAAAGGGTCGTTGTGTCAACTCCGAGAAGTGCCAAACAATAATATACCGTTCCAATTATGGTTGCATACTTAACAATGCTCCCAGCAAGGCGACATAATGTTGCGCCTTGACTACCTAAAGTTTGAGCAAGAAACAATAGCAATCGTTTAACAATTAGAGAAATAGTGATTGCTGTGCATGCAAACATAAAAGAAGCAGAGAGTGCAAAAATATTTAAACCGCGCTCCCATTTGCCATTTAAGATATATGAAAAAATTGAAGACGAATCGAACAAAGAATCCTTAAACAACACCATCACACAAATTGCCAAAACAGCTATTGAAATTATCACTTTAGCAATTAATGACACTTTTTGTTCAGGCGTTTTGTCATGCCAGCCTAATGGCTTTAACAAAATCCTGCTTTTTAGAGTTTCAGTTTGCACAATGCTTCCATCTGGCATTATTGTGTCAAAAACCCTTTCACTAGATTCGTCTTTTGATTCACTGGATATATCGTGACGCTTATTTTCCAGGACAAGGATAAAAAATATCAACGTTAGACAAATAAACGCGATGATAGATGTCGCAAGCGTAAGGCTTCCCCTCACAGCCATAAGCTCACCTTCTAAAGTGGCAACATAAACGTAATAGCTTCCCTGTTCTATGGAAGCTGCCAAATAAGTTTGACCATTCACGCTAATGTAATCGTTAAGACCGCCCTTCAATTTAGCATCGCTAATTCCAACCTCATTTGCAAGTTTTCCTTGAACGCGCGTGTCTGGATAATAGACAACTTCTTTTGTTTGCTTATCGATTGCAAAAGCGAAACCAAGTTCTCCTAACTTCACACCATCTAGAATTTTATCTATATTCGTTGACTCAAGAAGGCGGGCCAAACGCTCAGGCCGGACATTAATTTGGACAAAACCATTTGCCGATCCATCTGCATTTTTAAGAGAGACTCCAATATATTGCCTTAAATCACCTGAAATTTCGTCATTTCGAGCGTCTTGCAAAACATAGTCGACCCCTTGCAAAAGTTTCCTAAACTCATATGAGGCATCATTAGGATTTTCAGACAAAGTATAGTTAGTATATGAGGAATTCGTTGACTCCATCTCGCCTTTTTCATTGAAAACATCAATATATTGAACATCAATTGCCTTTGCTAATTTTGCAATATCGTCCTTATTTTTAAGAGATGGATTAGCTTGTAAGATATAAGCTGCTGCCTTTGTTTTTGCTAAAAATTCGTTGTTATATCTCTCACGCAGAGATTCTTCATTTTTTTTCGAAGTCTCAATCGTTGTTGATATTTGCGAGACACTGGCGCTATTCGACATAGATTGACTTGAAAGGGCAAAGAGTGTTTGCATACAAAAAGCAATTGCCACAATCGCGACGAATCCTATTAAAGACAAAATTAGACCCTTACGGGCAATCTTTTTGTTGAAGCGAACATGCCCAATTTCAAAGGTTTGATCTTTGCGCTTGCATCTTTTCTCCTCATCGTGCAAAACAAAAATGCCATATGCAACAACAACAAGTAAAACAGAAGCAAAAACGAACAAGATAACGCCAAGAGTTATGCTCCTTGCGCTCGATATGTCACTCTCAGGAATTGCTGCAACATAAACTTTTGAATCGATAACTTTTACTTCCCCATAAAAAACTTTTGATTTAAGTTTCATCCACCCCACGTTGCCATCTTTAATTTGATCATCTATAAGACCAAGGTCGTTAACGTTTTGTCCAATCAAAGTTTGGTCAGGGTGATATTCTATATTCTTATTATTGGCATCAAACGAAAAGACATAGCCTGTTTGACCAACCTTCAAATTTTTAAGCGCTGCATTCTCTGAAGTCGTTTGCTCGATAAATTCATTGAAAGATTCAGGATTTTGAGCAACAACAACCATCGTGCTCTCATCTATCTTGGCAGAATAGTAGATCATATTATTCTCAGAGTTATCGTTATCATTCACTGAAATTGCTCTGCTTGCTAAATTTGTTTTAAAAACATCTCGCAAACCTTTAAATTTCGCATCAGATAAATCATTTTTCACTGAATTTGCTTTAACAACAACATTTCCATTTTCGCTCGCAATAATGATATTTGCCGTCCCAAACATCTCATTTAGCTCGCTCATCTTCTCATCTGTTTGCTCAAAACCTGCATTGTTTTGCGCCATAAAAGAGATTGTTTTTGCGATAGATTGATAATTAGAGTCGAAAGTTTTTATATACTCATCTTCTTCAGAGCGCGTTTGATCAAGGAGATTCGGCATCTCGTCCATCTCTGAGAGCATGTCTGATTCATAAATTGAAAGAGTTTCTTTTGTTTGAGCCGTAGAAATCCAAATCCCCATTGCCGCAATACCTAAAAGAGAAATGACAACTAAAAGGCAGGCTTTAAGCTTCAACCGCTTACTCATCTTATTAGATTTGTCGAGTTTGCTCAATTAAACCTCACTTGCCATCGAGGTTATAGCTTTTAAGTCTAACCTCCGATTTGGCTCATCTTTCGTTTAGTTCCAACTTTAAAATCATGCGCCTTTGGCTTATTTAAAAGCGCTTCTTTTATTGTCGCACAAACTTTAACCTTATCCTTGAGACGAAGAGGCGTCTTAATGTCATACTCTAGATCCGAAAACAAACAAGGCTTAATTCGACCATCAGAAGTTAGACGTATCCTGTTGCAACTTGAACAAAAGTGGTTTGAAAGCGCGCTTATAGTTCCAACGCTGCCCAATGAGTTGGGAAACTTATAATATATCGCTGGGCCCCAACCTTGAACTTTTTCACCGTCGCCAACAGGCTGAAGTTCAGGGTGACCCAACTTATTAGCACTTTGATTTATTTTCAAAATTACTTCTTCACTAGGGATAATTTCATCAACTCCCCATTTGCATCCAGCGTAATTTTGCGCATCTCCAACGGGCATATATTCTATAAATCTAACATGCAAAGATCGATCGTCCGTCATTTTTGCGAATGCGAAAAAGTCTTGCTCCAAACACTTAACAACAACAACGTTGATCTTTACTGGCTCAAGACCGACCGCCAGCGCGCTATCAACGCCTTCAAGCGCATCATCTAAATTCCCTCGACGCGTGATCTTTGCATATTGAGCTTTATCTAGCGTGTCAAGAGAAATGTTAACTCTATCAAGACCTGCATCTTTTAATGGTTTTGCAAAGTCTTTTAAAAGCGTCGCGTTCGTTGTCATTGCAATGTGGTCGATGTTATCAATTTCTCTTAAACTTTTAACTAGATCAACAACACCTTTTCTGACAAGTGGTTCACCCCCTGTGAGCCGCACATTTCTAATGCCCAACTCGCTTGCAATTTTTACAACTTCCTCGATTTCACTTATTCTTAGGATTTCACAGTGAGGAATAGATTTAACACCTTCCTCAGGCATGCAATAAATGCATCGCAGGTTACATCGATCAGTTAGGGATACTCTTAGATAATCTATATTTCTGTTAAAGTGATCTTTCAAACTTTATTTAGTGACCATATAAATTTTGTCTTTAGGAATTTTAACCCAAACTTCATCCCCAACGTTAGGGATTTGATCAGCATATTTAAGCGTGTCAACCCTCCAATAAAGACACTTGTCAAGATTGTCACGAATTTCTTCATTGTTTTGAGAGCCGACAAATTGAAGCATCAAAGCATTTTCGAAACGAGACTCTGTTTTATGGACGACGCATGTTAGGTAACAATTTTCGCCATCGCCATCAACTTTTTCAATCATGAACGCTCGAACACCAAAATGCTTTATGTCATCGGGGACTTCATTTTCAGTTGCAACTTCAATTCCCCACTCTGGCAATCTCATTTTGTTTTTCTCAATTTTAAAGGCTTTCGTTGTGTTTTTGCACCCACTCAACTTTAATCCAGCAAGCGATTTTGGGTCGTCGACAAGTTGGCGTTTTTCACACATCTCCATAATGTGACCTGCGTCAACAACTGCAATCCTATCAGATAAGCGCAATGCCTCGTCAATGTCGTGGCTAACGTAGAGAATCGAGCCTTCAAATTCTGAAAAAACAACAGATAAGTGTTGCTCCAAAGCTCCTTTTAAGTGAGAATCTAATGCAGAAAATGGTTCATCTAACATTAAAATTTGAGGTTGAGCAGCAAGCATACGAGCTATAGCAACGCGCTGTTGTTGACCGCCAGACAATTGAGCCGGATATCTCTTCTCCATCCCCACCAAACCAAATTTTTTAAGTTGAGTTTCAACGATTTTGCCAACCTCATCACTACTTTTATCTCTATCAATTCCAGCAGATATGTTTTGTTCAATCGTTAAATTCGGAAAAAGCATATAGTTTTGAAAAAGAAGCGCTGTTTTTCTTTGTTGCGGAGTTAGATTAACAATCGGTTTCTTGTTTGCCTCTCGCTCAAAAAACACACGGTCATTGACAACAATTTTGCCTTCGTCTGGCGTCTCAATGCCTGCAATGCATCTTAGAGTTAAACTCTTTCCGCACCCAGACGCTCCTAAAAGACCAAGTGTCTCATTTTCAACCTCGAAATTTACGTCAAGATTAAAACCTGAAAACTTTTTCTTTATGTCAACGCTTAAACTCATGCGCTAATCACTCGCATTTCTATATTTAACAGTTCGATTTGACCAAATGTTGATAAACAAAATAACTAAGAAACTCACTGCTATAACGATCGCCGTCCAAAACCACGCCGTGTCATTATTTCCATTCATCCACTCAAAATAAATAGCAATAGGTATCGTTCTCGTTATTCCAACGTAATTTCCTGCCAAGAACAGCGTTGCACCAAACTCTCCAAGAGCGCGCGCAAATGCTAGAACAGTTCCTGCAGCAATTGAGCTCCACGAGAGAGGAAGCATCAACTTAACGAAAATTCTTTTGTTAGACCAGCCTAAAGTCCTCGCGGAATTTAGCAAGTTTGGGTCAAGATTTTGAAAAGCGCCAAGTGCACTTCTATACATCAAAGGAAACGCAACAACAACTGCTGCGATAACAGTTGCCGGCCAACTAAAAATTAGAGGAAATCCTATGTCTATAAAAAATCTTCCAAAAGCGGTGTTTCTGCCACAAATGAAAAGTAAAACAAAACCGCAAACGGTCGGCGGCAAAACCATCGGAATCGTAAAAATTGAATCCAGGATAGACCTTAGACGCTCTGACATATTTAGCGCCCAATATGCTGCTAAAAGTCCCAATATAAAAACGATTACAATCGCAACTGCCGTTGTTTTTAACGTAACATAAAGCGGGCTCCAATCCAAATTGCTCAAAAATTCAGAAAAGTTATCTATCCACGTTTTTTCAGGTCCAAACGTAACAGCGTCCGCGCCTCCAAGAACTGCTGTGTCGCAAAAGGTCGGTTTAGAGTAATTATCACTTTCGCTGTCCGTTACGTCCTGCCCATTTACCCCAATAACGCCACAATAAACTTTTCCACTAATGTTTTGGTCGAACAAATAAGCTACCCCATTAAAAACAAAACGTTCATCACTTGTGAAGTTAAACATAAAATCGCTTGAAAGCTTGGATCCGCCAGCGCTATTCTGTGAATCAAGTTGCAAAATCGTGCTTTTAAGTTTATTTAAATCATCATCTTTTGTTAAATCTAGACTAAGATCGTTTAATTTTGCTTTCGGAATGTAGACAATAGCGTTGTTATTAACTGCGATTAATTGCATCTCGACTCCCGTTTCATCACCAACGAGATAGCAATAACCATGATACTCTCCATTAAGTTCCTTGTTTGAGCCTTTTTGCAAGCGAGAAAACTCAGACAAAGAAAAGGACGCTCCATCAGCCAGAGCGCCCTTACCATCTTGCGCTATTTGAACGTTTAGGTGTCCTTCATCTGCAAATGCAACACATTGAGTGCAAAATATAGCACACAAAAACGCAGCAATTACTTTAGACAATAAACCTTTCACAGAACAAATTAGAATTTAAGCAAGCTCAAATCCCCATTTTTGCCAAATCTCTTGAGCCTTTGAGCTCGTCATACACCAATCTAAGAATTTTTGAGTTGCGTCAACATTCTTGCAATCTTTTGTCAAAGCTGCAGGATAAACGATGTTCTTGTGAGTGTTTGCAGGAACGGTTCCAACAATTTTCACTCCGCCAAAACGATAAACATCACTTGTGTAGACAAAAGCAACATCAACGTCGCCTGATTGCGCATGCTTGCAAACGTTTCCAACGGAAGTGTCTGTTACAACTTTCAAAGCTGTGGAATAAGTTCCACCTTTGCCAGAAATATCTTTACCTGTCTTGCCAGCTTCGCTGCTTGCAGGAGTGTAAATTCCAATTGTGGACAAAGATTGTGCAGCATAGTTTCCAGCTGGAACTGAGTCATCACCAACACAAATTGAATACTTACCTGACTTGATATCATCAAGAGTCACATTGGTTATGCTTGAATCTTCCTTCGCAACCATAACGAGGTCGTTTTTGAACATATCTTTACGTGTTGAGGAGTCAACATAGCCTTTCTCAACTGCTGTGTCCATAGAGCCCTTTGAAGCTGAGATCAACAAATCAGCGTAAGAGCCAGCTCCAAGCATCTCGTTTAACTCTCCTGAGGCTTTATATTGAGTGTCAGCAAATTCGATATTGCTATTTCCGTCATCAATATAAGCTTGTTGAACTTCCTCCATCGCCTTTGAAAGAGAGTTTGCGGCAAAAACTTGCAAAGTCACTTTTTCGCTTGAAGTGTTCGAACTTGAAGAGGTCGAATTTGATTGACCACTACAACCCGCAAGACCAAACGCAAGCATAATCGCGAGAATTGCAGCCACCAGTGCAGAAATTGACACCTTCGTCCAGCTAACTGCTTTTTTCATTTTTTCCTCCAATCTTGGAATTGATAATAAATGCATTATCCTCAAACAAGGATAATGTTAATTATACACATAAAGCCCCTCAACCTGTTAAAATATTCTTTACGACAACAAGAAAATTCAAAAGAGGAAACATGGAAAATCATAAATTAGTTAGCAACGACGCGAAGATTATTTCAATAAACACTTCAAAGAAAAAAGAAAGACAACAATAATCTTATGAATGACAAAGATGTAGAAATCAAAATATTTGGCGTTGCTAATGACAGCATCGTTGACGGTCCAGGACTTCGTTATTCAATTTACACGCAAGGGTGCTCTCATCATTGCAAAGGATGCCATAATCCTGAAAGTTGGTCATTTGAGGGAGGTCAAACAACAACCGTTGGCGCGCTTCTTGACGATGTTATGAAAAACAAGCTAATAAATAATGTGACGCTTAGCGGAGGAGATCCATTCGATCAAGCAAAGCCTGTTGCCTCCCTTGTCCGTGAATTAGTCAAAAGCGGATATAAAATATGGGCATACTCAGGCTATACATTAGAAGAGCTTAAAATCAATGCTAAAAACGACCCTGACATTCAAACAATTTTGGATAATATCGAAGTTTTGGTTGACGGGCGCTTTGAGGAAGATAAAAAGAGCTTGTCTTTAAAATGGCGAGGGTCATCAAACCAACGCGTCATAGACATGATTAAAACTAAAGAAGAAGAAAAAATCGTCCTTTTCGAAGAGAAATGTGAGATAGATCAAATTCCACCAAATTGGTAAAAGCTTCATTTTAAAAATGACGTTAGCAAAACTTGTTTCTGTTTATATCGAAGGTTTGCTCAACTTCAAGCTTTCTATCAAACTCAATGCCTTCGCGAGTTGCAAAATTTAGGGCTTCGTCGATCTCGTCGCATTCACACAAAACAGCCATCCCGCACTCACTTTTGGCCTCCCTCGGCGAAGGAGCCACACGAACATGAAAATTCTCATCTCTCAAAGACTCATAAATCTTCATGCCTTGAGTGTGACCCTTCACCAAAATGTAGCACTTCTTAGACAATGCTATTAAAAACCTACTTTAACATCTCAACAAATGCTTGAACTCTTGTCTTTAGTTGCTCAGCATCGTTGTCAGTGTAGTCAGTTTCAATTGTCAAACATGGAATTCCAGCGTCTGCAAGAGCCTTGCCAACGCCCCTTCCAGCAGTGTCATAAAGATTGCAAAACATCAAATGAGCATCAATAACGCCATCAACATCATATTCTTTTGCAAGTCTAATTATGTCTTCTTTTCTTCCCTCATTAGGAGTGAAGCACTCGCAATTATTCATCATATATCTGTTAGAAAGGGCTGTTACTTGCTCGTCAAGCGTTGTCCCACTCTCATCAACCATGTTCTCAAAATAACGAGTTCCAGTGCAGCACTCCTCACAAACAACAGCAGCACCGCTTGTTTCAATGATGTGGTGAAGCTTCCAATTAGGAATAGCCATAGGCGTTCCTGTTATCATGATTCTCTTCGTTCCAGCAGGGAAAACGCTCACACCATCTTCAATTCGCTTCTCACACTCATCAGCAAGTTTATTGCACATCTCAGCGCAACGAACAGGATCGTCGAAGAATGCGATTTGGCTCATTAGCAAAACGTCTTTGCCTGAAATTGGGAGATTCTTAGCTTTTCTGCAATCATAAACTCTCTTCATTGCAGCTCTCTTTGCGTTAACGATCTTTATAGCCTCTCCAAGTTTTTCAGCTGTTATCTCATTGCCTGTGAAGTCTTCAACAACTTTGATAAACTTCTTGATCTCATCTTCCCATTTCTTATAATCGCAATCTCTCTTCATTTGAGGAAGATCCATTATATGCATTGGAACATCTTCAGCAAGAATCTCATAAGCTTTTTTCTTCCCGTCGCAAGTTGTCTCACCAACATACATATCAGCGATTCTGAAGAATGGGCAAGTTCTGCCAAGACGCGCACCAACGCTCGCCTTAATTAGCGGACATGTGTTTTTAGGCAAAACTTCTTCTCCTGCAGGAACCCAAAATTGAGAACCTCCGCAAAGACCAGTCACAATTCCATTTGCAGCGATAACAACCTCATCTGGAACAAAAACACAAAATGTGCCAAAAACCTTTTGACCATTCTTTTGAGCTTCGATCAATTCTGCAGGGCGAATCCCATGGATCTCACCCACAACCATGTCCCAAAATGACATCGCCTCAGGTCTATTTTCTTGGCTTAAGTAAACATCTCCAAATGCTTGTGGCAAAACTTCGCAAAGTTGATCATGCGTCTCTAAATCCATTCCAAGGTCTTCCCACATCGGATGATAGTCAGTCATAATATACTCCTAAATCTCTAATTGAATTTTCATGCTTGTGATAACACCGCAGACTTTGCGCAGACTTTAAAAAAATTATGCAGAAATGAGTTAAAGAAATTTATATTGCAAATAAATTTAACTTACCAATAATTTTAAACCAACTAAAGCGATTCGAACAGTTTCAAAACGAAATTCAATACAAAAAAATAATTCATAAAAAATCGCTTATGTATAATTTGGTTCACGAAAGTAAATGCAAAATTTCAATGAAAGGACTAATCATGGGGATTATGAACAATTTTAACGACGATGACGACAAAATCAATTTTAACCCTGGTCAATATAGAGTTTTGCAAATTGTGCTGCGCGAAAAGTTTATCGGAAAAGGCTCAAAAAACTTTTCAGAGATCGAAGACGTTTGCAACAAGCAATATGCTGACGGATATCGTCTTCATACATTTGCGCAATCAACAGCTCAATCTCAAGGCTTCGCCGGCGGCGACCGCACCATTTGCAACCTTGTGTTTGAGAAGATAAATTAAGGGTTAAGCATCACTCAATCCCATATCACGGATTCTCTCCTCACGCTCAAATTCAGAAGGAGAATAATCTAATATGGGAACAGTTCCGTCGTTGCTTTCAACGACTTCAAAACATTCTGGCGGGTAAAGATAATCATCTCCTGTTTCATCGATGATGCGATACCATTCTTTCTCGACAAAAATAACGTCATAAATTTTTCCTTGAATCAGCTCTAACGGGTCTGATTCGCCTAAAAATTTTACCTTCATCTTTCTAACCACACTTTCACTTTAAACTTAACTTTACCAACACTCTTTTCTTCAAACCAATGAACCTCAGCCTTCCTTGGTCTACCATAAAAATCTAGAGTTCCAATTCCTTTAACATGCATCCAATTTTTGGGTCGGCCTCCATACTCACTCACTAAACCAGCCAAAGTTTTGGACCTCAATTTATTCCTTACGCCGTGTCCGGCAAAAGTTTGAACATAATGTATTTCAGTGCCTTCAATAAACTTAAAAGAAGCTCCACTATGACTGTCTTTAACGTTATAGTTTAACGCAGCAGCTCCAAGACTTCTACCAATTCTAAAAGTCTTATGGTTTAAAAAAACAGGAAGTTGAGAATTGGTAGTTTTAGAGCCAATAGTTAACCCGAAGCCAAACCCTTTTGAAATTCCTCCTCCCATTAGCTCCTCCTTTTGTGTTCGATCTTTGTTTTACAATCAATGACAATATATGTAACGTCATTTTCTTCGAGAACTTTTAACACGAACTGTGTCAAAGAACCATAAATTATTACAAGTTTCGGCCTTAAACGTAAAACTGTTTCTAATAAGCCCTTCTCAAAAAACTCTCTAGAAGTTCTATTCTTTATACATCCAAGACTTCCCAGCGAGATGACAGATCCCTTAGGCAAACCATCAAAACAAAAATCAAAGGTTCTTTCATCTCCAAAACGAACATTAGGAATTACTTTACATCCTCGTCGTTGCAAATAATTACCGATAAGCCTGCCCCTCCAGCAATTCCATCTTTGCAACTCAAGTGGCATGTCAATATACATGCTGAAATCGGGTGTAATGATCCCATCGAATTTCTCAAGAATCGGAATATAAATGTTTGCCTTTTCCCATACTTTTTCAAACCTCTCGTCTCCCTCATAAAAACAAACCCATTGATTTCTACTCGCTTTTCGATTCGGAATCACATCCGAGAACCTTGAAAGTTTCTCTGGAGGAATACCTTCAAATTTTTCAATTACTGGCATTTCATGTTTTCCAACATATGAAGCCCCTTCCATCAACCATTCATTCTTTGTTTTTGCCATATGTATTCTCCTTTCTGCAAAATTAATAATTCCAAAACCCATTATCTGACCTGCTGGAATTGCGAACAATTGCGGGTTTGTTGATTATTGGTAGCCTGTAGCGTGTTGCACAAAAGTGAAACCTTGGTTATGCAAAAGCAAAATTAAATTCAATAATTGGTGAAGATATATATATATACAGTGATATAATTTACTTCATATTTAGAACTCACATGTTTGAAAGAAGGTTTATCCATGAATGAAGGCTCATCAATAGGTAGAAATATTCGTGAAGCAAGGGCTAAAAACAACTTGACGCAGCGAGCACTTTCGGAAAAAGCACAAATGTCGCAAACTCAGCTTAGCGATTACGAAAATGGCAACAAAACTCCGAGCTTATTTTCGTTGGCAAAGATTGCAAAAGCATTGGACACAAGCATTGATGAATTGTTTTACGGTGATGCGAGCGTTTCTTTTATAACCTCTGCTCCTGACAAAGGTTCCATTATCGTAAATTCTTTCGTAGCTTTATGGGAAGAGGATGTAATCGATACTTATAGAACATTGAATGACCCCGAAATAGATGAACGTGAGGTTATTTTGGGAAATTATTCATATGCAATCAGAAGACTCTTTGAAAATCTCGATGAGTTCGAAACTAATAAAAACACTTACCCGAACCCAGAAGAATATTTAAAGTATGTCAAACAATCAGTTGCAAATGAGATAAATGGCCAATCACAACTTGGTTAAGACTTGATCAAACTTATCAATCGAACCTTCAAAACGATTTAGAAGTCTAAGGGCTTGCACTCAATCCCATATTCAACGCTATATTCATCTTTTAAAAATTTTAAAAAGTCTTTGGGAGTCATAACTTTTACTTTGGAATTCTTAAAGCCTTGCACATCGCGAGTTAAAAGAAAGTTAGCATTATTGTCCTCAGCGGTCTTTGCAATCATAAAATCTTCAACGTCGCTCCAATCTGATTGAAGAGCAGGAACTAGATTCCGCTGTTCAACATCCACAACGTCAAAAAAATTAAGAGACGCAATCGCTCTGCGTCGCAACTCTTTTTCAGAAGCAAACTTTCTCAAAACAAACATTGCATCAAGATAAGATTGAACAGAAACATGCAAGCTCACGTCACCAAAATATTTTGCAATGCAAAGTTGTTTTACCTCTTCAACAAAAGGCTGCCTGTTAGCAAGCTTGTCAATTAAGATATCTGTATCAAGAAAGAGCTTCATAATTGTCCTTCATCTCCCTAGACAATTCTTCTTTAAAATCAAAATTTTCTGGCAAGTTTAAGGCTTCTTCTTCAAAAGAAAACATTTGATTAAACTTGCGTGCTTCTTTGCCAACTAATTCTTTTTTTCCAGGTTTGATAGGAATGCAATTTTCTGATGGCAATTTTTCAGACTCAATGACATACTCAAACGCAGCTCGCACTAAATCGCTGACGTTTGAATCGATGTGCTTGAGCTTTTTAACGCCACGCTCATAAAGATCGTTTGGAATCCTTGCTGAAACCATTGTCGACATAATTTGACCTCCTAATCTTTTGTCATACAGTATGACATATAAAGAATCGTTTGTCAAGAGATATCAGAGAGCCTATGTATCTGCTAAATTTTTACCTTCTATAAAATGCTAATAATGGTATAACCAATGGCTTTATGATGTGAATTTCGCAGAAGTGTTTGAATAATATCGCTGGATAAGGCGAATGGCCAAAATCGACATCACTTTCTAGCGAAAACACAACCCTATAAAAAATCAAATCTCATTCCTAAACCGCATCAACCCCTTTCTCACCTGTCCTAATGCGGATTACTTCATCAACTGGTGTCACAAATATCTTCCCATCCCCGACTTCACCGGTACGCGCATTCTTACATATCAGGTCAACAATTTCGTCCACTCGCTCCTCAGTTGTGATTATCTCGAACCTAATTTTTGGGACTGTGTTTAGCATAACCTCTTGCCCGCGGTAGAATTCTTTCCACCCATGTTGAGAACCGCAACCCATAACTTGAGAAATCGTCATGCCGCCAACATTATTTTGAGACAAGACTTCTTTTAAAGTCTCTAGCTTCTCTGGTCTAACAATAGCTGAAATTCTTTTCATTTTCACTTCCCTCTTCTCACCTAGTCAAGTCCAACATAGGCTGGATATGCTGACTCTCCATGCTCTGAGACGTCCAAACCAAGCGCCTCTTCATCTTCAGAAACACGCAAATTGCCGCCAAAGATTGCTTTAACGATCAATCCAATGATAATGTCTAAAAGACCAACATAAATTATCGTCACAAGAATTCCTGAAACTTGGCTTATCAACAAACTTGGATCTCCAGAGTAAATTAAGCCACCATATTCTGTCCATGAAAGTTCTGGCACGCAAAAAACTCCTGTCAAAATTCCACCGACAATTCCGCCAACTGTGTGACATCCAAACGCGTCCAACGCATCGTCATAACCAATTTTCCTCTTTAACCAGGAAATTGCAAAATAACATATTGGAGACACGATTGCTCCCATCAAAATTGCCGATAGAGGCTCGACAAAACCCGCAGCTGGAGTGATGGCAACAAGACCCGCGACAAGTCCTGTTGCAGCGCCAACTAAAGTCGCTTTGCCGTTTTTTACCTTCTCAACAATTAACCACGAAACCAAACCTGCCCCTGAAGCAACAACCGTGTTTAAAACAGCGAGAGCCGCCACTCCATCAGCAGCAAATTGAGACCCACCATTAAAGCCAAACCAACCAAACCAAAGAAGTGCCGCGCCGAGAGCCACGAATGGAACGTTGTGGGGGCGGTAAGACATAACTCCATAACCTTTTCTTTTCCCTAGCAAGGAAGCTAAAATTATCCCAGTTAATCCAGAGGAGATGTGAACAACATCCCCTCCAGCAAAATCAAGAGCCCCAATCACCTCTCCGATTAGACTTCCATCTCCTCCCCACACCATATGAGCTAGAGGAGGATATACTACTATTGTCCAAATACCCAAAAACAAGCATACAGCGCCGAACTTCATTCTGCCCGCTAAAGCACCTGTTATGATCGCAGTCGTTATCATGCAAAATGCCATTTGAAAGAAAACATCGACAATTATCGGGTAAGAATCGTGAGATAATGCTGATTCGTTTTGTTCGAGCACGCTTGAAACAAATCCATTAAGTCCAATTTGGTCGAAACCCCCAAAGAAAGGCAAACTCCCATCGCCCCCATATGCAAACGACCAGCCAAATAGCGCCCAAGTTAAAGCGACAATCCCAACAGAGACGAAGACCATAATCATTGTGTTAACAACATTTTTTCTTCTAGACAACCCGCCATAAAAGAACGCCAAACCAGGAGTCATTAACAAAACAAGCATAGCACTAATAATCATGAAAGCAGTGTTTCCAGAATCGAACAAAACTCTCTCACCTCTTTCTTCTAAATAAATTGTTAAATTAATCATGATTATAAAAAGGTCTTAGGCGCTTTTTGCCAGCGTTTAACCATTTAATATAGAGTTAAACATCTCGCAATAAGATTGAAACATATGTAAATTTTTAAGGAAGCTTAGCCTAGAGCAACTTTTCGTATATCTCCCGATCTTTATCAAGAAAGACATTGAAGATAATTTGCTTCACATGCTCGCTATTTTTGATGAAGTCCTTGCAAACGCTAATTGCAATTTTAGCTGCCTCTTCATTGGGAAAATGGAACTCTCCCGTTGAGATGCAACAAAAAGCTATCGACTTCAAACCATTTTGCTCAGCCGCAAGCAAACAATTTTCATAACATAACCCAAGAAGCTCTATATGTTCCTCTCTTAGCTGGCCACTTACAATCGGACCGACCGTGTGTATAACTTTTTTGCAAGGTAAATTAAAAGCGTCAGTGATTTTAGCTTGTGCAAATGGCTCACTATATCCTTGCTCCTCAATTATTCTTGCGCAAGCAAGGCGGAGTTGAACGCCTGCATAAGTGTGAATGCAATTGTCGATGCACTTATGATTTGGAATCCAACAACCCGTAAGCCCACTATTTGCGGCATTTACAATTGCATCAACTTCAAGGCGCGTTATATCTCCTTGCCAAATCGATAAACCCTTGGGACATAAGCTAATCTCATCAAGCCTCACAACTCCTCGCTCTTCTAGCCTCTCTTGAAGATATTCATCTTGTATTTGCAAAAATTCCTTTGATGGCTCTTCGGCAGGTCTAACATTCAAAAGCCCTCGAAGAAGGGAGATTTGGTCTTCCTCACTTTTCGGAAGCGCAATTTCCTCTCCCCTCTCGCTAGCGAGATATTCAATCAACCATTTTCTTTTTTGCGCTTTGTTCATGGATTAATTTTAAGGCATTCGTTCATCCATTCTTTAAACGCGACTCAAAACTTCGTCTAAAATTCACATACTGTAAAGCATTGATATGATAATATGTAAAGTAAATAGCTAGAAATGTGTAAAGCGAAAAGATTGGAAAGTGTAAAATGGAACAGATTGAAGATGAGTATCTACCACGATTAGCTGACGTGCTTGTAGAAAAAAAATTGAAACAAACCGGGGCAGTGGTGATAAAGGGACCTAAATGGTGCGGAAAAACAATGACCGCACTCAAACACAGCAAAAGCGCGTTATTTATGCAAGATCCCGACACCTTAGAAAACAACATCGCGCTTGCAAGTGAAAAGCCTTCTCTTCTCTTAAAGGGCAACAAACCTAGGCTAATTGATGAGTGGCAAGAAGCACCTGCCCTTTGGGATGCAGTTCGATTTGCCATTGACAAAGAAAGACTAACAGGTGCTTTCATCCTGACTGGCTCCGCCACACCCAAAAAACGTCCTAAACACTCTGGAGCTGGGAGAATGGGGTTTGTGGAAATGAAAACTATGACATTAAGTGAATCACTTGTAAGTTCGGGCGCGGTTTCATTAAGTTCTTTGTTTTCCGACGAACCTCAAGTTGAAGAAGATGACTCACAATGCGACATCGAAAGACTTGCAAACCTGATAACTATGGGAGGTTGGCCAATTGCTGTAACAAATAAAGTGAATAATGTTGCTCTCGACTACATTAACGCAATAGTCAATTTTGACATTCATGATTGCGATGATGTTAAAAGAAATCCGAGAACAGCAAAAGAGGTTCTTCAAGAATATTCAAGATGCGTTTCAACGCAAGCGGGAATTGCAACAATGTCAAAAAACCTCAAAAATAAAGGTCACGAAATCTCAAGACCTACATTTATTGATTATATCGGAGCTTACAGAAAACTCAACATCATCGATGATCTTCCTTCTTGGCAACCCTCACTAAAATCTAAAGCAAGAACGACTTCAACCCCAAAACGCTACTTAACTGACCCCTCGCTTGCATGTGCATCTCTTAACCTTAGTCCCGGTATGCTGATCGACGACCTCTCAACAATGGGGCACTTTTTTGAAAACATGTGCTTGAGAGATATTACGGCTTACTGTTCAACATTCGGAGCCAACGTTTATTTCTATCACGATTCTTCAGGATTAGAAGTAGATTGTGTTGTTGTAAACCCTCAAGGGAAGTGGGGTCTTATAGAAATTAAGCTTCGATCTGCTTGCCTAGAAAATGCCTCACAAGCATTAAACAAGGTTTGTGAAAAAATAGACAAGTCGCAAATTGGAGAGCCCGCCTTTAAAATAATAATTACTGGCTCAGGGTTTTCAAGAATTCAAAATGATGGAATCATCGTGTGCCCTATTACATGCTTGCGTGAATAGTTAACTTCGTCGCTAGCAAAATAGATCACGAACTCAAAGCTTCACTTAAAACATCATTGATGTCCGCTTTAATGCGTATGCTTCTGTCTTTAATTTCGTGTGGGATAAAAACTCGATTAATGTCAACAGTTACAAAATTAGCATTTTCATTTTCTTTGACCATTTTCCAAAAAGGATATTTAATTATTCCTGGAGTGTTAAAACCAACACCAAGTTCAAGGAAAAGAACTCTTTTATTTTCAGAGTCCTTTAAAAATTTCTTATATCTAACTTGCGCTTTATGCCACCCTAAATCCTCAACAAATCGGTTATCACAACGCAGATTAGTGGTCAATTCTCTCCCACAATTAGAGCAAATTGGAACTAGATTACTCGGAATCCTCATATTATTTTGCTGTTCAAACATAACTTTGACCGCCTCAAAATTATCAAATGTAACCTGACAACATGGTTTTGAGCATTGAAACAATCCATAATCACCTTGTGTATAGAACAAGCGCTCTTTGTCAAAACCACTCTTTTGAAAGCAATGATCGACATTTGTTGTTATGACAAAATAATTTTTGTCCTTTAATAAACGAAATAGTGACTCGTAGGTCGCCCCTGGTTCGCAATCATATCGATTTAGCCAAATCATTCTTGACCAATAAGCCCAAAAGGTCTCTTTATCAGGAAAGGGGTAAAAACCGCCACTATACATGTCATGAAAACCGAAAATCTTTTCAAAATCAGAGAAATGATCCCTAAAACGTTTTCCGCCATATTCATGTCCTGCGGCCGTTGATAAGCCAGCACCTGCCCCAACAACGACCGCATCGCTCGTCTCAATAAATTCTTTTAAATTATTTATTGAAGATCTGTCCAAAATTTTAATTACTCCATTATTGCATCGTCTGCCGTAAAGCCTTGCAAAGAGTTTTCCTTCGTTTGAATGCATGCAAATGAAATTGCACTGTCACCAGCAGCAAAGAATTGTCTTTTACATGCTGGTGAAACCTTAACCCAATCACCTTTTTTAAGGCTAACATCCTCACCATCTAAATTCGCATGACCCTCACCATCTAAAATGACGTAAATCTCCTCATTATTTTTATGAGAGTGAACAAATGGAACGCTAGCACCTGCTGGCAAGTTATTAATGCTCACCTCCGCGCCCGTTAGCCCAAGAGTGTCATGGAGTTCTGTTCGTGCAGCGTCATTTACATGTGTTTTTGAAAAATTTGACATCTTAATCTCCTTTAACTTTTTTGACCTAGTTTCTCGACGTCGTCGCATTTGGGGACAAAATTATCAAAATCTAGTTGAAGATAAATACTAAATAACTCTCAACTAATATAAACTTAACGTTTCCATCTCCTAAGAACTGAAGTTACGCACGCAAGCATAGCAGATGCGAGAGTTAAAGCTACAAGAGCTAAAGCAACTTTTACATATACGTCACCCGTGTTGGGAGATAAAGCTTGCGCAGTGACCGCTTGCGAGCCTTCAGCACTCTCGCCTTGTGCGTTTGAGCCTATAACATATTCAAATGTTGCAACTTCGCTTGGCTCCATGCCTGAAACAAAAGCACGTGCCTTAATTGTTGTGTTAGAAGAAACCTCAATTGTATCGGTGTATTCATTGCTCGCCTGAGTTGGTTCCTCCCCATTTGTTGTGAATTTAATTGTCGCACCAACTGTTTCGCACTCAAGCTCAACCATCTGTGCCTCCGCGTATGCGCCAGGCTTGGGACTTGCAATAGGAGTTGCAACAGGCGCAGGAGCATAAACGTTTACTTTAACGACAACATTTTCAGGTGCACCTGATGCATCAACATTGTCAGGAAATTTAAGCTTACCAGTTGCTGTTAGAGTTTGAGCTTGCAATTTTGCTGGATCAAAACCAAAGGCGCCCTCCCACTCAATTTCTGCCATTCCAACTTCACCGCACTCAAAGTTAACTTCAACTTGAGTTGGCAAACCCCAATTGACATTATCACCAGCGTTTTGCGCTTCTTCATAGACGCAAGCAGCGTTAAACGAAATGCTAGAATCACTCAAGCCCTCAAGTGAGGCAAATTTATATGGAGATGTGTTTGGGAAAGTGACAACTAAGTTTACCTCGTCAGGATCAATTTCAATGTGGGCATCGCCAACAGCGTCTCTTTCATTAACAAGAAGTTGAACATTTTCTGATATGTTGTAATGAACTTCCTCAGGAAATTGTCCATCCATCAACATTTTTGCAGTGTAAGTCGCAAGATGTGTCGCACACCCACTCGCGTCAGCTGAAGGTGTCCAGTTAAGTTGAGCGTCGTTAGCAAAATATGAAGTGATGTCAGTTGAAACACTTGTGTCAAGCAAATCGTCTTCCAACTTTGCACTTTGCGTGTCAGAAACAGTGCCAATCCTGACATAGTTAGCTTTACCTGCTAAAGAATCATGCGCAACAGGAGCTTTCACTCCGATATCCAAAGTTGTGATCGTTGGAACATAGACTGCCTTGATTTGACCTGAAAGATCGAGTGAAAATTTATTAATTTTTAGCGTTTGTTGAGTCAAATCAGTCCCTTCAGGAGCGCTTTGCCATTCCCAATGGTCGAAAGTTCTATTATTTTGTTCAGGAGCTGTTATTGTTGTTGGCGACTTAAGGTCGGAAGTCACGTCAAAGGAGGTTGCCCAATGCGTTTGACCCTCATTGTAAAGTGCAGTGTCAACGCAACTTACTTGAATTGTTTTATTTAAGGTGTCATCAAGCAAAAACCCTGCAAGCTCGCTATCTGATTTTACAATTATGCCACCGACAAGTTTCTCTGCCCAAACCTCAACTTCAACATAAGCTTGATCGTTTTCTACGCCTTGAATTTCTATGCATGCCTCATCGTTGTAAATCTCTTCACTTCCGCCATCAACTCTATATTTAATCGTTGCCATTTCAGTGGAACAAATTGCGCTCACTTTAAGTTTTAAATCTTGCGTTAATTTGATATCACCTGTGTATTTGTTATAAGTTGCATTAATTGGAGACACAACAGGCGTTGCAACTTGTGTGTTTGGCAAAACCTCAATTTCAACCTTCAAAGTTTTTCCGTCAACACTCACAACAGCATCGCTTTCAGCAAGCACCAAATTAACAACATAGGTCTCTCCTGTTGGATCAGCAACATTCCCTCTCCCATCAAGCAAACCTGGTGGCCATGAAATGTCTTGCTCGAGATCTGTGTTGATCACGCACGTCGAGCTGTCGCTTAGCGAAACAACAGCCGTCTTTGGCATTGAGCTCTTAAGTTTTTCTGCAGTCGTCCCCGCAACAACTTCTATTTTTGCATCCGCCACATTTATAATTTCAGGCTTTTCTGTCTCATAAGTGCCTGCTTTAAAGTTCAAATTCCCAAGCGAGTCCACACTTGCACTTTGAGTTGTGAGAGTTTTAGTTTCTCCTGCAAAATTAACTTTAACATTATCAGCGGTCATAGTTTTAATGAAAGCTAATTTAGAGCTTAAGTCTTGGGCAATTGTACATTTAAGAGACAGCTTCGATGCAAAAGGTGCCGTCTCAACGACGTTTCCATTTTCTTCCAACCATTGAATTGAGACAATTTTTGCGCCACCATCCCAACTTAACGTCGCTGTTGTTGGAAGGGTTTGTCCAGCAACAGGTTTTGAAACTTCTAATTTAACGTCGCTTACACGATCGAAGTATTCCGCAACCAAATTGACTGGATTGTTTGGCATCGTAAACTCAACATTTTGCGCTTCAACATTCTTTATGTAATCTGAAAAAGGAGTAAGACCTGTGCTTTCAACTTCTGACCAACACAAAAAGGCTTTCGTTGAACTTGTTGGCTGCCCCGAAACGCTAACATTTTCACCAGCAGTGTAATAATTAACAACCGTGCCATTCACGCTAACAGGTTGCTGTATTGTGTATGTGAATGTGGATTCATCACTTGGAATCATAGCTTCGCGAAATGCTTTAGCTCTAATTGTTGTTGTGGTCGAAACCTCAATTTCTCCACTATAGACTGGACTTGTTTCATCGACTTGAGTGCCGTCTGTTGTGTATCGAATAGTTGCACCAGGCGTGTTGCAATCAAGCTTCACTTTTTGAGTTTCAGCAAATGTTCCACTTAAGACACTCGCGGTCGGCGCCTCCACTGTCTCAGGAGATGAAACGTTGATTGTTGTGGTAATCGCTTGAGGCAAAGTTGATGCATCAACGTCATAAGGACATTTAACCTTCCCCGTAACATCAATTGTTTGAGCCTCAAGTTTGTCCTTATCAAAAGTTGAAGGTGATTCCCACTCAATGTCAACAAACTCACTTTCACCACAAGCAAACTTCATTTCCACTTCGTCAGGCAACTTCCAATTTGAAGTTTTCTTTGCATCTTGATTTATTTGGAATGCATATGCTTCTTCAAATGTCAAATTCACATCTTCAATTTCTGAAAGAGATTGAAAAATGCGGTTTTCCGTTGGGGGAAATGTGACTTGCAAACTCAAATTTCCCTGAACATCAACAACAAAATTAACGCTGCCTTCAAAGGCTTTGCCATTAATAAGCAAATCTAAATTTTCTGATGCGGCATATTCAACGCCTTCAGGCAAGTCGACATTCCAATTTAGAGAAGCTATGTAAGTTGTGGCATGCGTTGCAGACCCGTCACTCTCAACATTAGGCGACCATGAAATAGCGGCACCGTCAGCGAAATAGTTGACGATATCTGTTTTGGCTTGAGCTCCGCATGTGCCAACTTTTACATAACTTGCATTTTTGGCTAATGAATTGTGAGCAACAGGTGCTTCAATTCCTATGTCGATAGTTGTGATAGTTGGAATATATACTGCTGTTATTCTCTCATTCAAATCAAGAGAAAAGTCGTCGATTGTTAGATTTTCCTGCGTGAGGTCAACGCCTGCAGGCGCACCATCCCACTCCCAATGAGAGAAAATGCGAGAATTTTGTTTAGGTGCAACAACACTAACGCTCTGTCCCAAATCCCCTGTCACAATAAATGAACTTGGCAACTTGTCATCCCCGCCAGCAAGAGAAGTGTCTTTGCAATTTACGTTAATTGTTTTGCGCAACGTGTCATCCAAAGAATAGGTGCCAAACACACTATTCGATTTAACTAAAACTCCGCCAACATATTTTTGCGACCAACATTCAATCGTGTGCTTTATGACCTTGTTTTCAACACCAACAAGAATAATTCCGTCCGATTCATAATATGTTCTCGCCTCACCGTCGTCAATTCTATACATAGTCTCAGCGTCTTCAGTTGCACAGCTCGCCAAAACTTTTAATTTAAGGTCATCCGACAAGCGATAAGTTCCACTATATTTGTTAAAACTCACATCTTGCGGCAAAGGGGAAAGTTCTGGCGTTAAAATCGTTTGATCAAGTTTGACGTTGAGCGTGATTTCAACATACTTATTTTCACTTCCTGGAATCTCTTTAGAAGAGCAAAGAGGTAAAGTCATTGTGAAAGTTGCGCTTCCACCTTCTGGGTTCTTAACAAAATTATCTAAATCTAAAAGTCCCTCAGGCCAATTTATTTGCCCTGATTTGTCAGTCGATAGAGTGCTCGTTGTGCCATCCGCCAATTTGACAATTGCATTGTTTGGAAGCAATTTCTCTAACTCACGAGCTGAAGTCCCAACTGAAACGTCAACGCTAGCGCTCTCAATTGATGTGATCCCCGCTTTTTCAGTTGTATATTCCCACGATTCAACTGTCAATCCGCCTGTCTCTTGAGAAACTGATGCGCTGACAGAATTACGCGACTCGCTTCCGATGAAAACATCAACATCGCTAGCTGTTATGTTTTGAGAGAAACCGACTCCTGGGATATGACGCTTGCGAACAAAGAAATTTGCAACATACTTAGCGTTGTATTTTGCAACTCCGCTCGCTTGAACTTTATTTCCATTAGCATCAATTTCGTACCAAACAACTGAAAGACCCTTGATTTTATCACTAGGTCCACTTCCAGAATCGGTTCTAATAAATGAACACTCCGTCGGCAAATTTTGCCCTGCAACGGGGGCATCAACGTAGAACCTTCCTTTTTCGATGAGGTTTGCGTAAACAGCATTTACAGAAACGTCATTTTGCGGCATATTAAATGCGAGGTATGCGCTGCCACTATTTGTCTCGTTAATATAGTCGCTAACAGGGTTTAGCCCTACAGCGCTCCCAGCATCCCAATACCAAAAAATCTTACTTTCATCAATTGCGCTTCCATTCGCGCAAACAAACTCGTTGTATTTAAATCTTGCGATCTCGCTCCCGTTCACCTTAAGCGAAAACTTAACATCTTCAGCTTTCCTTTGCCACAAATCCCCACCTTCATCGGTTCCATGGCTTACGTAATATCCATCAATGTCAATGAAATAAGTGCCATAGGTGTATGTAGAGATGTTTATGCCTATGCGCCTATCACCAACAATCCCAGTTCGAATGCCAACTTTCGACCCAGCATCAACGCCGCCTTTCACGTACGCTCTTGAAATATCTCCGACGGTCTCTTGAAGAAAAACATCATCCGCCGAACCGTTCTCCCCCCGAGTGTTTCCAGTAATAAGGGTTTTTCCCATTAGCCAAATATCATTTTCGCAATGAACAAAAATCCCGCCGCCTTCTCGGCCAGATTCGCAAACGTTATCTTGAACGGTGCAATTGTTAAATGTGTTGTCATCATTATCAACATAAACCCCACCACCACTGCGCGCTTTGTTGCCAGTTATAACGCAATCATTCACGCGAGTGTAGCGCTGTTGAAGGAAGAGTCCACCGCCATTTCGTGTGGCATCGTTATCACAAATGTTAATGCCACGAATTTCTCCTTCGTTGATTTTCCACTTACACACCTCTGCATAAATTCCACCGCCGCTCTCATCATCGCTCGAAATAGAATTGGCGCGTATTTTTGCGGATTTGTCTTCCGAATAGACTCCGAAATAAGAATACTCAAAATAGATTCCTGCCCCACTTTGTGCATAGTTCTCTGAAATTTCAGAACTGTCTTCCATATAAATTCTTGTCGCATCACCACTTGAGCGAATGCCCCCACCGTCGCCAAATGCATAATTGCGCGTTACC
>CAVAIA010000014.1:0-30503 GCA_963588595.1 bacterium
GGACACAACAATGCACGTCCCCGACTTCAGAAGCACGGAGCGGACCTTTGCTTTGATAGAACAAGTTAGCGGTCGGTGTGGGCGTGGAGACGAGGCAGGAAACGTTATCGTTCAAACCTACGAGCCTGACAATTCAGCTATTCGCGCTGCTAGCACTCACGACAGAGAGTTGTTTTTAAGAGTTGAACTCCCAAAGAGAAAAGTTTTGAAATTTCCGCCATACGTTAAATTCATTAACATAATCATTTGGTCAAAGGCAAAAGATTTAGCAGAAAAACAAGCAAAGGATGTCAGCAAACAATTAAAGGAGCTTCTTCAAAGTGAAAGTGAGAAGGGAGTTGAAATTAGCGATGCTATCCCTTGTCCATATGAAAAATTGCAAAAGAGTTGGCGCTTCCATGTTTTAATTAAAGCACCTCTTGAAATTGATCTTTCAAATGAGTTAGAAAACTTTTTTAGAAAATATAAATCAAAGGCTAACGTTAATATGGCAATAGACGTCGATCCAACTCAAATTCTATAGACAAATCAAAAATTTTGTGGTATATTATATAATTCATTTTTTGTGTAAAGTGATGGAGGCATTCAAAACCAAATGACAAAAGACAATGAGTCAAAAAAAGTCAAGGCTACTTCAAAAACTAAAGCCGAAAAGAAAACAACTAAAAACAAAGCAACAACTAAAAAGAGTGCATCTTTAAAACAAACTAAAGAAAAGAAAAAAACTTCTTCTAATAAAGAAGATAAAAAAGTTGCCTCAAAGGGCCAAGATGAAGCTCTTGATAAAAAAGAGGAACTTGTTGACGTTGCAATTGTCTCTGATGACGGCGAACTTGTTGAATCAAGTGATCTTGACGATGTTGAACCAACAGAAGAAGAGATTTTCACAAGTGAAGACGAAGTTGAGTCAAACGAGGATGAAGATATACTTGAAGGAATCCCTGAAGAAGAACTAAAAGCCACTCCAGAGGCTGCAAAAGCACTGAAGAGCGCAACTCCAAGAGCGAAGGTCGGCACTCACAGGAGAAATGTTGACATATCGAGAACTCTTCTCACCGGCGATCCAATTAGGATGTATCTTAAAGAAATTGGCAAAGTTGACCTTTTAACCAAAGAAGAAGAGGTTGACCTTGCAATGAAGATAGAGGCAGGCTTAGAAGCAACTGCAAAACTTGAAGAAGCTGAAAAGAATGGAGAGGAACTTTCCAGGCGCGATAAAAGAAGACTTACGCGAATTGAAAACGTTGGGCTTGAGGCAAGATCTTCGCTCATGGAAGCAAACTTGCGCTTAGTTGTTGCAAACGCAAAAAGATATATTGGACGCGGGCTTTCTTTGCTTGACCTTATCCAAGAAGGAAACCTCGGTCTAATTCGTGCTGTTGAGAAGTTTGAATATAGGAGAGGTTATAAGTTCTCAACTTATGCAACGTGGTGGATCCGTCAAGCTATAACGCGTGCTATAGCAGATCAAGCGCGAACGATCCGCATTCCAGTCCATATGGTGGAAACAATAAATAAATTAGTGAGAACCCAACGAGCCTTGCAACAAAGGTTAGGCAGAGACCCGAGCGCCGAAGAAATTGCAGAAGAGATGGATATCACTCCTGAGCGCGTGCAAGAAATCCAAAAAATTGCTCAAGATCCTGTTAGCCTTGAAACGCCAATTGGAGAAGAGGAAGACTCACAGCTTGGAGACTTTATCGAAGACGAGCGTGCAGTCGACCCTGCTGAAGCGGCGAGATTTGCTATGATGCAAGAACAAATTAGAGAAGTTTTAGGAACTCTTGGTGAGCGTGAGAGAAAAGTTATCCTCCTTCGCTTCGGATTAGAAGATGGTCATCCTCGAACTTTAGAGGAAGTGGGACGTGAGTTTAGGGTGACAAGAGAGAGAATCAGACAAATAGAGAGTAAGACTTTGTCAAAACTTCGCCATCCTTCAAGATGTGGAGTTCTAAGAAATTATTTGCAAAAATAGACTTTTCTTATCTCTTTATTTGTGTATAATATTTACTCGCACGTCGATTAACGTGTTGTTATTAGAAATTCCTCGGTAGCTCAACGGCAGAGCATTCGGCTGTTAACCGAAGGGTTGTAGGTTCGAATCCTACCCGGGGAGCCATTTATTACTTTTACTAAATTCAATTTAGGGGAGCTCTTAAATAAGAGGGCTGAGAGTGCAGATTATGCAGACCCTTTAAAACCTGATCTGGGTAATGCCAGCGGAGGGAAATGAGAGAAAAGTTTAAAAATAACTTCCCATCAATAATATTATTTTTTCTTTTAATTGCCATTTGGCAAATATCTTGCGACATTGGAGTTGTTTCTTCCTATCTCCTGCCTTCTCCTCTATCTATAATCTCTTCTCTCATTTCAAAATTTGACTCACTTTCAATAGCGACCGGAATCACGATTTGCGAATCAATAGTTGGTCTTCTCATTGGAGTAGTTCTTGGTTTTTTTCTAGCATGCGCTCTAGATTTATCGAACCTTTTAAAAAATGCTCTATACCCATATTTAAGCATCTCACAAGCAATTCCCATTATTGCAATCGCCCCTTTGATAGTTCTCGCTCTAGGTTTTGGGCAACTCCCAAAAATAGTGCTTGTCTCGTTGATGACTTTCTTCCCAATAGCTATCGCATGTCTTGGTGGATTCGCAAACACAAATCCAGGGCTCATTGAAATGTCAAAATCATTTGGGGCAAGCAAATTGAGAACTTTATTTTTTGTTAAAGTTCCTAACACTCTAACTATTTTTTTCGATTCTTTAAAAATTAGCGTCACTTATGCTTTTTCTTCTGCCGTAATAGCGGAATGGTTGGGAGGAGATGTTGGACTTGGAGTCATTATGACAAGAGCAAGGAAAAGCTTTGATTACCAAACACTTTTTGCATGCGTCATTATCATAATTTTCATAACTATCATCTTCGTTGCGCTAGTTAAATGTCTTGAGAAAAAAACAACAAGATGGAAAGCCGAGGTTTGAGATGCATATGTCTTCATTGAAAAAAAGTAAACACTTCCAGCATGAACTCAAAAACAAGCTAATTGCTGTCATTTTAATGCCCCTCTTAGCGATCAGCCTGTTTTCAATTAGTGGATGCTCAAAAAAAAGCGATGAGCAAACAAAAGAATTAAAAAAAATAACTTTTGTTCTCGACTACACACCAAACACGAATCACCTTGGCTTATATGTTGCCAAAAACAAAGGATATTTTGAGGAAGCTGGTTTCGAAGTTGAAATTCAACAACCCCCAGATAGCGGCGCGGACGCCCTCGTTGCAAGTGGAAAGGCACAATTCGGAATATCTTTTCAAGATTGGATGGCCAACTATTTAGGAAGCGACTCCCCTCTTCCTGTTACAGCGATAGCAGCAATCACCCAACACAACACAAGTTCAATATTGAGCAAGGGCGACAGCGGCATCAAAACCCCAAAAGATATCAGTAGGAAAACTTATGGATCAATGGGGGTTGATAGCGAATTGTCAATTCTAAAGTCGCTCGTCAATGAAGATGGAGGCAACTTTGATAGTGTAAATATCGTCGAGAATAATGCTGTTGACGAAATTCAAGGTCTCAACTCAGGACTTTTCGATTGCGTTTGGTCATACGACGCATGGGGAGTTTTGATGTGCAAACTAAATGGAATGGAAGTTAACACTATTTCAATTGCATCATTAAATGAAACTTTTGATTACTACACCCCCGTTATAATAGCGAACAACGATTATATAAATAGCAATCCAGACGAAACAAAATCTTTTCTCTCAGCAATAAAAAAAGGCTATGAATTTGCATGCAAAAACCCTGAGGAAGCTGCTCAAATCCTTTTATCCGAAGATAAAACTTTAGATGAAAACTTAGTTAAAGCATCAAGCGTTGAGATTGCGAAATCTTTCATTAATGACACAAATTTCGAGGAAGGCGCAAGTGATTGGGGCAAATTCGACGAAAATAGGTGGGACAAATTCTATGTTTGGATGAACGAACAAAACTTAACTAAAAAACCGCTCGATCCAACCTCAGGGTTCACTAACGCTTATCTATAAGCTCGCAATAAAGATTTTGACAGATCACTTCCATTACATAAATTAGGGAACAATTCTTTGATTTTTCCTTAAATAGTCGCCAAGGAATTGGTAGTAACTCTCCAAAAAGTTTTCCTCGCTTGGACATATAGCAAATGGGCGCGTTATAGCGCATTCGTTTGCGTAGGCTCCATCTTGTTCCTCAACAAGCGGAAGGAGCACCTTTTGCGACTCTTCTTGCTCTTCTTCATTTCCATCTCCAAACCTATGCAAACAATTAAAGCAAGTGTCCATGTCATCAAAAACATTATTTTTACATATTGGGCAAACTTTCATAAATAACATCTCCTTTTTCATCTCTAAACAAAATAACTTATCTAACCTTAACTTAAGCCTTTAAACATAAAGGTCCAATCACAACTCTATCCCCTTCAAACATCCACCTCCTCTCGCTACTAAAACGTTCAGCAACAAACGATGCACGTTTGTTGCTTAAAAGATTATTAGGAGCAACATTGTTGTCCACTTCCAAAACAAGCCCGCTTGATGTTATGAACGCTATGTCGATTTCATCCTTCATCCCAAATGTGTGCACCGAATTGCAAGGAACCAATAGTCGAGTCATCTCGTCTCTTGGCTGACCCAAAAGCCCACAAAGACGCTCGGTGAACTTATTTAAATAAAGTGCTGTTTCAACAGAGCCATTGATCCTCATCTCAACAATTGAATTGCCTTTTTTAGAGCTTCTATGAACACTCGCACAATATGTCATGCAATAATTGCTAAGCGTTGCTCTCGTGTCTTCTATCGTTTCCATAACCATCCTTTCAAAAATAATCAATAATTTTTCATTCCCATGACCTCAAATTTATTGAAGAAGCGTTAGTGTTCCTAATAAAGTCGAATGCCTGCGATATCTTTTCGTCAATAATGGATTTAATCTCGTCACCAACGTCAATTTGAACATCAATCTCACCAATAATTGGCAATTCAACATCTGCAATAACAAATCTTGAATCCTTAAAAATGCTATCTACAGCATCAAGCGACAAATCCTCTATAGAGGAGAATAAATTGGTCGACCCGCTCGATAACTTGTTAACACTTTCTTGAACTTTTTTGTAGGCGGTAGAAAATTTTCCATCATCGTTTTTAACAACATTTGAAGTGTTGGTGATAACCGGTTTATATGAACTCAAGTCAGAGGGAGAAAGCCCAAAAGAATCCAATGTCTTAGTGAATAATTCTTTTGTATACTTCCCAATTTTGTTCTTGGTTGATCCTTTAGTGGATTGTGATGCTCTATCAAAAATTGACGAATAAGACTTTTTCTTACCTGAAAATTTTTCAAGGACACCCCTCCACACTTGCGACTCAACACCAGAAGTTGACGTCAAACTTAACAATCTCTCAACTACCAAATTAAAACCACTCTCATTTTTGTCAAGCTCGAGCTTAGAACCGCTTACCGCAGCGCTTTTCCCCAACTTCAAATTTGAATTTATAAAACTGTTATTGATCATCGTTTCATCTTCATTGTTCTCAGCAATAAGAATTGAAATTGCTCCATCTCTTCCTGGAGGTTGAGGCGAAATTCTTGCCCTTTTAGCTGCATTAAGCAAATCTATGAGTGAGTTGTTTACTTCATCAACAGCTTCTTTTGTTTTTTGATAAATCTCATCGTATTTTTTTTGAATTTCGTCATGTCTTTTCTTAAGTTCCTTAATCGCTTGAAAATAATGCTCAAATCCAGACGTCGTATTCGTTGTTGCACTCCCTATATTCCCAACATTATTTGAGCTAAATTTACAACTTTGACATTCTTCTAGACCCTCCTCGTCATACTCGGCGCACGAACCAAATCCAACCATTCCTTTTGCGCACGGAAGCTCTGCGTTTGAGTGCATAACTTGTTTGTTGCCCTCATAAGTTATTGGATATATAGCCTCTCCATATCTTTCCGACTCTCTAAAACCTGCTGCATTATGATATATTTCTGGCCATTCAAATAAATCATCGTCTCCCTTCCCTTTTAAATAACATTCATTTATCTTGCTTAAAATCCATGAATAATAATCTCTCCTTAAATAGCTTCTCGACCTCTCACGAACATCGGCAAAAGAAGTTGTGTCCTCGTCATTGATCCGGCATTGAAAATAGGCCTTAGATCTCAAGAAAGAAACATCAAAATCCCAAGCGTCAGCTGACTCATAAAAAGGATTGTCTAAGTCTTCTATTGAAGATAAATTTGATGCACGCTCATACAAACAATAACCAGGATTAGCACCGCAATCATAGAAATAGGCTTGAGAGTCAACCTCACTTAATTCATCTTCTAATTTTTTTAGTTCATCAGCCATCTCACTGGCTCTACTCGCCTTATCATTTGCGCCATCACCCGCCGCGTCAAGTGCTTTAGTGTCAACAGATAGCTCGACTCCATCTTGAGGAACTAAAATGGCAATCGCATTGACGTCTGTGCCACTACTCTCATTTTTCTCGCCCATGATATAAGCCTTAGAAGCTGAAATTGCAGGAAGCGCCTTTTGATATAAGTTAAGAGACTTCTTTGCTTGAGTTGCAAATTTCGTTCTAGCATCTCCGACCTTGACAGCATTTGAGGAAAGCTCGGCAGCAAGAGCGGCATTGCCCGCACAAGCAGCAATAACGCAAGATGCATAAAGTGCAACCTCTGTTGTGTTCATAGCCAAAATTGCTGTGTCGGCACTATTCGCTATTGTGTAAAATTTTGCCACTTCACCTTCCGCTGCTAGCGACGAGGCGTCCGCGCTTTCCTGCGCAGACGCACTCTTTGAATCAATTTGATAGAGTTTAACTCCTGTAAAGATAAGAGCAATTGAGACAAATATGCAAATGGCGCTAGCAAAAGAAGCGCTTGCATCCTTCGACTTAAGTTTTAGAAAAGCACCTCTCATAGAATGTCACCTGACCTATGAGGATCTGTTGACAATTCAATTGAATGTTTAAGCTCGAAAAGTTTAATTCCAAACACTTCGTTTTTTAGTCCCATGCCAAAAAGGGTGGGGAGCCAAAATAGCGAGCATTCATAAGTCGTGATTCCGCCTTCTTCTTTATTTAAATCAACAACAATCTTTTCGTTGTTTGCCGAAAATGATAAGTCAAGCTCATCTTGCAAAGATATAACGAGATCTCTAGAAGAACTAGAAAGCGCGGGAGTAGAAGTTTGCGTTCTTATAGCATTTCTTGAAACTCGGTCAAAGCGTGCGCATTCACCAGCAAATGACAGCGCATTAACTAAAACCACAGCTATTACGATCAAAATAGGGAAAACTATGGCTAGCTCAACTGTCATTTGCCCTTTTCTATTATTTTTAAACGTCGATAATTTCATTTAACTCACCCAACTCGGTTGCACGCTCATCTCCCCACTAGCGCAAATCGTGAGTTCTCCATCTTCGGTGGCCCCCATTAAGTCCAACGCGCCTCCAATCAAAGGCAAGGGTTTGATGGAATTCTTTATCGACACACTTGAAGTCTTTTCGCTCTCGCCTCCATTAAACTCAATTTCATAAGAACAAGAAGCATTATGTATATGGAAAATGTCAGCTTGAGGTATTGCTGAGAGTCTCCTTCTGATAAAGTCATCTACATTCTTCGAATCTATTCCACTGTTCGTTGCTATCAACCTGCAACCTTCTGAAGCTGCCGACTTCATTACGATAAAGTCATACAAAATAATTGACGGTTGGAGTAGCAATAAAATCAAGATCAAAAAGATCGGAATCATAAATGCAGCTTCAACAGTGCTTTGAGCTCTTCCTTCTTTTATTTTCTTGGAATTGTTAATAAGCGAAGACATCAATAAGTCCTCCAAAAGAGTTCTCAATATTGTGAGATGCTGAAGCGATCGCGTGATCGACAAAAGTTCCATCTTTAAGCCTATTGGCAATCGAGCCCACACCTAAAGCAATTATCAAAATCACAATAGCAACTATTGCAAACTCAACGCTGGATTGAGCTTTCGAACTCATTATTTTAGAGCTTAAAGCTCCCAATGTGCGCTTTAAAGAGAGTTCATTCCGCTTACGATCGAGTCCCAAAGCTCTTGCAATTTTGGCTTGAATATTACGATAGCTAAAATTGCTATTACTACCAAAACTCCAACTAAAATCGCATATTCTGTTGTCCCTTGCGCTTTTTTGTCTGCAATCTTTGCTTTTGAAGCGCAAAATAAATTTAGCAACTTGATAGCGAGTTTTTGGTTTAGCAACATAATTTTTTTCTTCAACAAATCCATCTTCTTTCTCCTTTTCATAAACTAAAAATTTTCTATTCTTATCTCTTGTCATCACAATCCTCCACCGTTGATTAATTGCAACAAAACAGGTCCCAAAACTAGAATCAACATTGCAGGCAAAATTAAAGTTCCTGTTGGAATCATCATCTTTATCGGGGCTTTCCTGACTCGTTCCTCCATCCTCTCGCGATATAAACTCCTGCTTTGAGATGCGCACGACTCAAGGGTCTCCAACATGGAAGAGCCAAGTTTAAGAGAGCGAATTAAAGACTCAATTAATCTAGAAAATATTTGAGATTCGTACGTTTTTGATAGTGCACGCAGAGAATCTTCCCTTGATCTAAGCCCGCTAGACCACATTTTTTGAGCTAGTGAAAACTCCTTAGACAATGCAGACTCAAAAGTTGAAGCGTAAATTTGCAATGCCCTATCAAAGGAAAGACCGCTCCTTATTCCAATAGCAATAACATCTAGCATTTGTGGCAAGTGTTTTTCAAGATCTTCTGCTCTTTTCAATGACCTGGATTTAAGGACACTTTTAGGTAAATTAAAACCAAAACAAAGACCTATCAAACAACATAAAAGAGCGAGTTCAAAAGAAAATATAAAGCCAAAGAGAAAACCGCCAAGTCCAAGGAGAAACGATAAATATATCCTCGAATTCAAAACTCCTTTTATAGAAAATAGTGCCTCATTCCCACTTAAAACTATCAATCTATCAAAACTCCCATGTCTAGCTAATATTCCTCTCGCTATAAATTTTTTTTGGTCTAGGGCAATCATCTTGGTTTGGCGCTCTATAAAAGACAAAACTAACATTTGCAAATAAGAATCACAGATTAATTTACTACGCTCTTTCACGCTAGATAGAGCATTGCCTTTAATCTCTTTTAGCTTAAGTTTGGTGTAAATACTTCTCCCGAAAATCGAG
Source organism: bacterium (assembly GCA_963588595.1). Lineage (GTDB taxonomy): Bacteria > Actinomycetota > Coriobacteriia > Coriobacteriales > Eggerthellaceae > Phoenicibacter. The sequence goes on from CAVAIA010000014.1 coordinate 9,241, forward strand.
AAAGGTGCCAAAGCTAAAACACCAGCAGCTATTATCAAAAAAGTCTCAAGTATAAATTTAGTGTTCATCTCTAAAACATCCCCACCTATTTGTCTTTTAAAATCTTTCTAACACTCCAAACGCCTAATCCTTGCATTGAGAGGGCCATAACTAAAACGACGATGCCTATAGGACTTGCAAAGAATGGAGATAAGAAATCAGGGCTCATAAAAGAAAAGAGAGCGAGCAACAAAAAAGGCATGATGGTTACAATGCTTGCAGACATTCTAGCTTGAACAGTTTGAATTCTAAGAGTTCTTAAAAGCTCGATTTCATCTAGAACCGAGATGCGAGCCGCCTCAAGAACAGGCGCGATTGAGCCACCACTAATATGTTGAACTTGCAATGCAATTGAAACGAATTTTAATTCTGGCACTTCATGCAAACTCTCAAGCAAAGAAAGAGCGTTTGCCGTGGTCTCCCCCATTTTTAATCTATTAGCAGAAGTCGAAAACACCATCCTTAGAGCGCCCTTACACTCAGAAGAAGTTTGCTCCAAGGTTTGCATTAAAGAAAAGCCGCTAGCAGCGCACGCCCCCATCGATCTTAGCGCATCAGGGACCATTTCTCTAATTTCATGAGCATCTTTCTCTAGCCTATTGTTAGAAAAAGTTGACAAAATGACAATAATCAAAACAATTGCGCATATAGAAAAGACAATAGATCCAGTAAAAAAGATTGAGAGCAACCCAAAAAACAAGACAAACCCAACTATAAGAGAAGCACTTGTCTCCAAACAAACTCGCTGCCCCTTAATCAATAGAATTGTTGTTATGTTTTCAGAGAGCTCTTTAAAGTAAAGCACCTTGATTGCTCTAGAAGAAATCCATCCAAAAGCTTTGTGACAAGCCATTGTCAAGCGCAAAAAACTATTAATTTCGCTTATCTCGCCAGCATTTAATAGAATTTTTTGCCGCCTATAAGCTCCTATCACAACATATGAGAAATTATAAGAAGACGTCAAGGCAAAGATCGCACTTAAAAGCATTAGTCCAAAGCAAGCGATTTCCACAACTTTGCCTCCTCCTCATATAATCCATCTTTAATGGAACTCTTAACAACGCTAGGTATCCTCTTCCAAACACCTTCGCTTTGAAAACTCTCTCTAAAATAAAGCTGATTGACAACGACACTTTGCTCTTTTGAATCAAATGAAACATCCGATATTTCTTTTAGGTATCTAGATCCATCTCTGTCCCTTTGAACTTGGATAATGTAGTCAAAAGCGCTGCCAATTTGTGAGTGAATTGCACTTATTGGCAAGTCAACCGCATACCTGACTAATGTTGTCATACGGTCAACAACATCATTAGTTGAATTAGCATGCAACGTTGTTAAAGAACCATCATGTCCAGTGTTCATGGCTTGCAACATGTCAAGTGCTTCCCCTCCGCGGCACTCACCAACAATGATCCTGTCAGGGCGCATTCTTAGTGCATTTTTGACTAAATCTCTTATAGTCACCTCTCCAATGCCTTCCGCATTTTTTGGTCTTGACTCCAATCTAACAACGTGCAACTCCTCATCTAGCTTCAACTCCAAAGAGTCTTCGATAGTGATAACTCTTTGAGAGTGATCGATTAAACAACTAAGAGCATTTAACATAGTTGTCTTCCCGCTACCCGTTCCGCCCGAAACAACTACGTTTTTCCTTAATTTAACCGCTAAATCTAAAAAGATAGAAACGCTTCTTTCAACGCATCCTCTCCTCTCCATTTCCTCTAATTTCATAACATGTTTTGTGAAAGCTCTAATTGTTAAATGCGGTCCATCTGGAGAAATCGGAGGTATAACAGCATTGACACGATGACCTTGCGGAAGTCGCGCATTAACCATAGGGCTTTGCTCGTCAATTCTCCTTCCCAAAGGAGCTATTATTCTGTCAATTAAAACTCTCACTTGCTCATCATCACTAAATTTCAAATTTGTTTTCTCAATTCTTCCTCCTCTCTCAACGAAAATTTCATTTGACCCATTCACCATAATTTCTGTGACTTCCTCATTGCTCACTAAGTGCTCTATTGGACCTAGACCAAACACAACATCGTTTAATTGCTCAACTAAAGCCTTTTGCTCGCCACTTGTTATATTTGAAAATTTACTTGAAGAAAAAACTTGCTTGCATGCCTTGCTAAGTTCGCGCTTAGCTAAAACCTCATTTTGCATCATCAATATTGCAATTTTCTCTATAGGAACTATTTTCTCCACTTCTTTTCTAAGGGAAGAAACATCAACTTTTTCTCGAAACTCATCCGAAACAGCCATATCCCTGTTTGAAGGTTCTATATAGCGCCCGCTCTTTGTTTGAGCGTCTTCCACTAACTCTAGCAAGCTCATCTTATAACCCTCAACTTTCTGCTTCTTTTATCAAAAGAAGGTTCCATTTCACCTTCTTCATAAGGGCTTCCATCTAAAGGAGATATCGCCTTTAGCATTTCAAAAACACTTAGTGCCAAAGCATTTTTCTTCTTTAGCAAACGTTGAATATTTCCACTTGAAAGTTCCTCCTCAACGGAAAGACCACCATCTCGAAGTTCAAAGACTTTTTCAACATCTAGCGCGCTAGCAACATCAATCCCGCTAAAAATCGATTTTTTGTTTATTTTATTTACGCAAAAAATAAAACTCCTCGACGCAAGATTGAGCCTATCTGCCAACTCTAAGGCGTGCTTTGTGGTTCTTAGAGATGAGACACGTTGGTCAACTAAAAAAATTGATGCATCAAGGTCCGACAAGAGATGAGCATGCAAGTCCGTCCAATTTGATCCAGTGTTGAAAACAATAACATCGAAGAGATCTTGAGCACACTTAAAAATTTCAGGAAAACTTTTAGAAACGCTATCTGACATCTCAATTTTAGATGGAGGAGTTAAAATTACCAACCTAGAGTGTTCGCTAGATATGTTTTCAAGAGTTAACCGTGATAAACTCTTTGGATCTCTATAGATGCTCTCGATATCGATCTTGAGTGCGCCCTTGTCAAAGTTTGACACGTCTCCGAATTGCAAATCTCCATCTATCAACAGCACTTTAAAACCAAGGGAGCTTAGCAAAGAAGCGCTGATCGCACTAATTGTGCTCTTTCCAACTCCCCCACTACCTCCAAAAAAGCCAACGCTCCAGCATCTCCCAGGTTCAACATTGTCTGTCTCATCGTCAACAAGTTTACTTGAATCGTCAAAAATAATTCTTTCGCATTGATCAAAGGGCGCGCCATCATTATCAAAGTTAGCATCCTCCACCTCAACGTTAACGGGATGTACGCAAGCCTCATCAACCTCTTTTAAGAAATTACACAAAGAATTGTTGAGGCTTGGCGTTGTTATAACATTCGTTAAGTTGGCTGCTTGTGCCCTAGATTGCAAACTGCCAGTTATTTGTCTTGCAACAAGAACGCAACTTAAATTAAAATTATCTTTTTTTATTGCGGCAGCTAGATTAATTGAGCAAACATCATCACTTGAAACAACATAAACCTCATCAGTGTTTTCTAAAGTTTTCGCAATCTCTCTTGCGCTTGTCGCGTCATTCGCAACGCTTATTCTTCCATCTTGAAGAATGTTTGCATCCAAGTCAGCAAGACTAGGATCTTTATAAATTTCAGAATCTATACACAAAAGCACCCTCATGCTATATCAACCTCCTCTGCTTCCTTTTCACTTCCTTCAGAAGGAAGAACAACGTATAATTCAAGCTTTTGCACTGCAGCAACAACCTCTTGAACTTTATCTTTTAAAACAGCAATCGTTATCCATCTAGCTTGAGACGACGAGTCATTATTTGAACTGGAAGTCTCCAAAATTTGAACTTCCTTGCAAATCTTTGTTGTTGAATTATTGCCCGTTGCATAAAGGTCAATTTTCATTCCTGCTCTAAGAGAACCTCCGACAGAAGATGTGTCATCTAAAGGAATGCAAACGGCGTCCATTCCCTCTGGGACGTCTATAACGCTTGTGTTCGTCTCCATTCGAGTTTTTGTAACAACCTCTCCTTTAACTATGCTCGATCCAAGTTTCTTGCCAACGCATTCGTCTTTGGTTGTTATTGCATTTTCTGGCAAAAGAGAAGATACCCAAGTCTTAATTTCAACATCTGAGTCTAAAATTGCCTCACCGCCCGCAATGTCTCTTTTGGCGACGCAAACCTCAACTTGGTTTCCTCCATACTTTTCCATCGCCTCCTTTTGCGATGCATTAGCTTGAGCTTTTACCATTAGCATGTAGGCAACAACACAAATAGCGCAAAGAATTCCGCACAAGATTGCGAACTTTGTTGACCGGTCGATCCTATAAAGTAATTTTGATTTCATTTCTTCTCCAAAACTCTTATTTGAAAAACGCTAAATAAAACTTTAAATTTCGAAATTGAACAAAAATATGAGTAAAAAGTAAATTCAATATATATAGGCAAGTGAAGATTTCTAAACTGCGAATCTCTATAAAAAAGTTTCGAGAAACAAAGCTTAATTTTGAGAAACTACAATCTTTAAAAATTTCTCTTTAGAAGAAAAACCTTTCTTATTTAATAGCTATCTTCAATAAAATTTACATTGATTTTCAGCACTCACTATTCTCCTGTTAAAAAATTTATGTAAAAATTTAAATATGCGAGAAATTGTTGAAATTCAAAGAATGGCTTATGGAAAAGGCGCTGTTGCAAAACTTTCGTCAGGAAAGACTGTCTTTGTCTATGGCGCAATCCCAAATGAAACGTGTGAAATTGAAATAACGAGCGACCACAAACGCTATGCTGAGGCCAAAATCGTTAGCAGAGAAGTTAAGGCTGAAAAAATCCCTGGAGCTGATTGGGCTGACCTTGACTATGATGCGCAACTTAAGTGGAAAAAGAATTGCGTTCGTGACGCGTTTGTTCGCAATGCGAAGTTTGACTCTTTACAAATTGACAAGCTATTGCAAGACACAATAGCATCTCAAAATAAATGGAATTATAGAAACAAGATTGAGCTTTCATACCAATGCGGGCAACTTGGAATGATGCAAGAAGGTTCAAACAAGTTTATTCAAATTTCTGAGTTTAATCTCGCGCACGAAAAAATCGCTAAGTCTCCAAAAGCGCTGCATGGCGCATTAAAGTTTTCTTTACATGGAGATGATTGCGGAATCTTTCGCGTAGGGATTCGTCATAGCGAACGAACAGGCGACATTCAAGTTGCCCTCTGGACAACACCTACTTGGTTCCCCCGCCATGAGGTTGCAAAAATCGTTTCTGATGCGACGGGTGCCACTTCAATCGTTCGAATTATCGCTGAGAGTGGTAAAGCTCGCAAAATTAAACAAATTGAAGTTTTAAGCGGAAGTCAAACGTGGGAAGAAATTTTAACTGAGACAAAATTTAGCGTTTCTGCCCCTTCCTTTTTTCAAGTGAACACCGAGCAAGCAGAACTTCTTCAAACTTTAGTTATAAGATCCCTAAAGAACATTAAAACTGATAGAGTTGCAGACCTATATTGCGGCGTTGGGACATTCACTTTGCCATTATCAAAGGCAGGGTTTAACGTCAGCGGAGTTGAATTGGCAGGTTCGTCAACTAAAGACCTTGCCAAAAACCTTAAGAGAAATGAAATAGAAGCAAAGGTTATTTGCGACGACGTTAAACGAGCCCTTCCATCGCTCTATGCATTTGAAGCTTGCGTTGTTGATCCACCAAAAGCCGGTCTCGATGCCACTGTTGTGAAACAATTGATTAAAAGATCGCCAAAACAAATAACATATGTTTCCTGCGACCCTATGACACTTTCGCGCGATGTCCGAAAGTTTGTCGACGCAGGCTATAAAATTAAAGAAATAACTCCTGTTGACATGTTTCCGCAAACGCATCATGTCGAGACGGTAGTTGTGATTGAGCATTAAATAAATGTGAGTTATTAATCTAGACGGTTGTAACAACCATCAGTGAAATAGTACTTAAAGTTAATATATTATCTAGAATTGACAAATTTTTAAGAATTAGCTAACATATTAGCTATGATTAATCTTGACATTAACACCTCCACAGACATTTGTAACCATATAGCGAAAAATGCTAGGTCACTTCGCAAAGCTAAAGGATTGACGCAAACCGAGCTCAGCGAAAAATCAGGTGTGAGTTTGGGGAGTTTGAAGCGCTTCGAAACAACGGGGCAAATTTCACTAAGTTCTCTGGCAAATCTTGCCATTGCATTGAACGCTGATGACGATTTTATGGGCCTGTTCTCAAAACAACATTACAATTCAATCGAGGATGTGATCCGTGAAAACAGCTGACTTGAATAGCGTTTTAGGGATAAAAAAACTTGATGTTTTTATGAACGAAAGAAAAGTGGGAGCGCTTGCTTTAACAAAGAATCATGTTTGCGCATTTCAATATTGTGACGAATGGCTCATGTCTGGTTTTTCGATTTCACCCTTAAGCATTAAATTTGATAATTCTGTTCAGATTCCTAAATACCAACCCTTTGAAGGTCTTTTTGGTGTTTTCGATGACTGTTTGCCCGATGGGTGGGGCTGGCTTTTAACAGACAGGATGTTGAGAGACAAAGGGATTGAACCTTCCGATTTAACAAGTTTGAGTAGGCTAGCATTGATTCAGCCCAATTCAATCGGCTCACTCAACTTTCGTCCGAGATATGAGGAAACAGACAATAAAACAATAGAGAACTTTGATGAAATTGCAAGAGAATGTCAAAAAATTTTTGACGATGTTAAAGTGTCTGACATTGACAAATATTACCAAATGGCCGGATCCTCTGGAGGTGCAAGACCAAAAGTTAATGCGCTAATTAATGGAGATCCTTGGATCGTTAAATTTGGATCTTCTTTAGACGTGAAAAATATTGGCGTGAAAGAATATCACTACAATGAACTTGCAACAAAGTGCGGAATTGACGTTGCCGAACACATGTTGATTGACTCCAAAATTTGCCCAGGGATTTTTGCTTCAAAGCGTTTTGATTACGCTAAAACAGGAAAAGGTCTCAAGAAGGTTCACGTGGTTTCAGCTGGGGGTCTTTTGGAGGTTTCTCACAAAGTGCCTGCACTTGATTACGACCATTTGCTAAAACTTACTTTATGCTTGACTCAAAGCATGGCAGAAGTTGAGAAAATGTTTAAGCTAATGGTGTTTAATATGGCAATTGAAAACAAAGATGACCATGCGAAGAATTTCTCTTATTTATATAACAAAAGAGAAAAGAAATGGAAACTTTGCCCAGCATATGACCTAACTAAAAATGAAGGTATGGCAGGTGAACACACAACGACAATTAATGGCAAAGGCAAAAACATATCGCGTCAAGACATGTTGGAAGTGGGCAAAAGAATTGGCATTTCTGCTCACAACTCAAAAGAGATAATAGAGCAAGTCTTAGATGTTGTGAAAATCAACTCCTGAACCCAGAAATGTCAGATATAAATCCCTGGCAACCAGAGTTTTCGTATCCAATTCTCGATCTTTTTCATAATAAGCAACAGCTTGTAATCTATCAATGCTAATTAATTTGCACTAAGTTATTTAATTAGTAGACATTTTGTAAATTAACTTGACAGAATAGATGACATGATGTAAATTAACATACCAGAAAATTCAAATCAGGAGGAAACAATGACAGACACTGACACCACAACCACAACAACTTCAACTTCTAGCAAAGTTTTAGTCGCCTACTATTCAGCACAAGGTCACACAAAAACAGTCGCAGAAAACATCGCATCAGAAGCGAAAGCGGAATTGTTTGAAATTGTTCCTGAGAAAGTCTACACTGACGACGATTTGAACTGGAACAATTCAGATAGCAGAGTGTCACGCGAACATGATGACGAATCTTTAAGGACAGTCCCCCTAAAAGAGACGACTCCCTCAAACTGGGGAGATTATGACACAATATTAATTGGGTACCCAATTTGGTGAGGCATCGCTGCATGGCCTGTTGACAATTTCATCAAAGGCAACAATTTCGCTGGCAAAAAAGTCATTCCATTTTGCACTTCTGCATCGTCTTCTCTTGGTCAAAGTGGCACACTTTTGGCAACCATGGCAGGAAACGGCAATTGGCAAGAAGGAATGCGCTTCTCCTCAAGTGCATCTGTAACAGATGTGCAAGAGTGGGTTAAAGGTTTAAATCTGTAATAAAACAATGCCTGGCACCTTGAAAATTGGGTGGCAAATCAAAACGTGTCAGACGTGGTGCGAAAAGGGGAATCCAAAGATGGCTGCCATCTGCGAAAATATCTCATGCTTGGCAGTCAGTCATGGCAGCCATTAAACTTCTTTAGAGAGATTTTACTTCTCTGCACTCATTTGATCGAATGCGTCGAGCGCTTTTGCGGAATATGCCCATCCAGGACCGCCGCACAAAAGAATTGTTGCGTTAAGCGCTGCAGCGAGTTCCTCTCGAGTCACACCAGCTTCAACTGCACATTTGACATGAGAGAGAATACAAGGCTCACACTTACGTGCAACAGCAACTGCAATGCTGATAAGTTCAATCGTTTTAAAATCGATCGCACCACCCTCTTTGCATGACGCTTCCCTCATTTGACCAAAAGCTCCAATCACGTCTGGTGAAAGTTCGGTGAATTTTGCCCATTTTGCTTGTTCTTTTTCTAGTATTTTAGATGCTTCTGACATATCGTTGTCTCCTTAAATAATTTAGAATGTTTAATTGGATTTTTGCAGAATTGCGAAGGTAAGATGCAGAAACGCACTAATTGTGCTTAAGTTAAGTTTAGCATACAAGGAGGTTCATAGATCACCCACTCTCTCAGTGCAACCCTGTGATGTAATTTCATATCCATCGTCTCCCTTGCCAAGCAAGGTTTTAGGTTCTAAACCTCAAACCCACTTCCACATCAACCTCCCCGCTCATCAGCTTATGAAGCAGGGTGTCACGGAGGGTGGCAAGGTTTTCATTTAATTTTGAATTCAAGTTCACTTGTTAGAACAAGTTTCTTAATAACCTTCCTCAAAATATTAAACGTTTTCAAAATCAATCAAAAAATGGTTCTTGGGTCTCCTTGTGTTTGGAATGTGGGTGTGTATTTTCCTAAAAAAATTCATGTTAGATTTAATCCACAATGTCATAGGTTACGTTGTTGGATTCAAACCATTGCAACAACTCTGTTGGTGAAAGTGCTTTAATCTTCGAGAGGGCAAAATCGCACTGATTTCTCGTGATAATGAAATCAGCGTTTACGTTTTCTGCACATGCAGCGACAACAGCATCTTCAAAATCAGACCAACGACGCTTTAGAGCATTTGCAATTTCGCCTTGTGTAACAGGAGCAAGTTTCAGAAAATCAAGGTCGCATTCAATAATTTCCTGTGCTTTTATTGATCCATATTCTTTCGCCAAAAAATAGTTTAAGTCTGTCACAGTTGAGGCGGAAATGAAGTTTTCTGTTTCTCCCACGCATCCAAGGAGCGTGACCGATCGTGAATCGTGATAAAAAGGTGTCCTGTGCAACAAATAATCTAAAATGATGTTAGTGTCCAGAAACAGTCGCATACCTCTCCTCGCGTCTCATCCGCCCCAAATCTTCATCAGTTGCATCTTCAAAACCATGAACATAAATTGCATCAAGTCGTGCAATCTTTTGTCTCGCTTCTTGTGCATCAGGCTTAGTTGCGTCAGAAAACAATGCATCATTGCCCATCGCCACTTGTTCAAACATCTTTCTGATTGCGTCAGAAGCCGTAAGCCCCCTTTTGTTCAAAACGCCAACGGCCCTGTCTTTCAAGTCGGAATCAATTCTTGACGTCACAACAGTTTCCATAAAATCACCTTTTTTGTAATACGGGTAATACATAAAAGTATAACACAACCACTTGCTGATTTTGTCTTAGGGTTTTTAAATCAGACCACTGCCTTGTTATCACACACAAAAAGACATATATAGCGGGAGATATTGCCTGTTACCTTCAACTTTTAGTTGCTTAGGGTGCAGGACAATTTCATTTCCAACTCGTTTTGCACCTTCCAAAAGAAGTGCAGTGGAACCCTTGGAGCGTTTCTTCCATTCTAAAAGTTTGTCATAGCACTTTCTGTATAACAGTTTCGTCAACGGCTCTACCTCGCTAACATCACGAAATCTTGAAGTTCGTTTATGTTAATAAATCACGTTTTTGCGACCTTCTTGATATACTTGATATCACGTTTTCGTGAGGAACCAAATGTCCTTCTATTTAGCACAGGCTTAGCTTTTAATGTTCCTCCACAAACTTGTTTAATGCTTGAACCTCTTCGTCAGTCAAGCCCAGTTTATTCATTAACGCTTCTTCAAGCTTAGCAGAGCTTAAGAACTTAGAACTTAGTATTCAATCCATCCACATCAACCTCACCGCTCATCAGCTTATGAAGCAGGGTGTCAGGCAAGGGAAGAATTTTAGCTACTTTTCAATTCTTAAGAGTCATGAAAAGAGTAAAATATATTTCATAGTAGATTTAAATTAATATTTGTTATAATTCGCCTAAACGTATATTATATAAAAAAGAATTAAGAGATTATGAACTACATTTCTGTAAAAGAGGCTGCCATTAAATTTAACCTATCAGAGCGACGTATTCAAAAGCTATGCGAATCAAGACGAATTGAAGGCGCGAACATGCTAAGCGGAGTTTGGATTATTCCAAGTAATGCTAGTAAGCCACCAGACGGGCGTTTCTCGACAAGTAAAAGGGAAGAAGGACTGCTTACTCTTAAAGAACTATGTGAGAAACTATCTATATCTCCAGCTACTGGACACAATTGGATAAAGACAAATAAAATTCAATTTCAAGAGACAAAGGACGGTTTAAATTTTTTTACGGTTGAATATGTCGATAAACTATACAGGGAATTGAAAACAGGGAAAAATCAGTCGTTAAGAAGTAGGCGCAACAAAGGATTTATTTCAGGAAACTCGCTTTATAGCTCCTATATATCTGATAAAAGTCTTAATTTAGAGAAAGTATCCGAGCTAATGTCTTTAGTATCTAATGATGCACTAGAACTAAACACAAAAACTATTAAACTTCTTATAGCAGATTGTGCAATAAAGTTGATGTGCTGCAAAAACAATAAGTGTTATCAAATTAATAGTATGTCATTGCAAGCTTTTCTTGAAGGTCGTATTACATTTGGTGAATACGATAGGCTAATTTATCAACTTATTGAAAATCGCGATGAGGCATTATTATTTTCAGCATCGCACAAGGAAGTATTTTCAATAGAGTATGTTTATGAAAGTGATGAAGATGTCTTAGGTTTAATTTACCTTTCTTGTAGAGGGTTGAATACAAGAAAGCAAAGTGGTTCCTACTTCACACCAACTAAAATAGTAAAGAAACTCGTTAAATCATTAAATATTGAGACTAATAGATCTGTATGTGATCCATGTTGCGGAGGAGGTAATTTTTTATTGCAACTCCCAGAACACGTGAATTTTAAAGATATTTTTGCTTACGATATCGATGAAGTCAGTGTTCTTATTTGTAGAATAAATATGGCTTTGAAGTTTAGTGCATCTACAGAAGAGATTCAAGAACATATTAAAACGGCCAACTATCTCAACACAGACCTTAAAAAACAATTTGATTATATAATTGGCAATCCTCCTTGGGGCTATAAGTTTTCAAGCAACGATGTTGACCAATTAAAACAAATATATTCTTGCACATCTGGTAATAGTGTTGAATCTTACGATGTGTTTGTAGAGAGGTCATTGAAAAACCTTAATGAAGCTGGTGAACTTGCCTTTGTCCTTCCAGAGTCAATTCTAAACGTAAAATCACATTTAAATATTAGGAAACTCATTCTCGAAGAATGCAAAATCAAAAGCATCTCATATATAGGAAACGCTTTTGATGGAGTCCAATGTCCAAGCATTTTACTTGTGCTTCAAAAAGGAAATAATCAAAACTCAACATTAGGAATCAAAATTGAAACGAAAGATGAGACATTTACTATAAAGACAAAAAGAAAATTGACCCCTGCCGCCTTCAATCTATCTGTTAACGACACGGAATATAAAGTATTAGATAAAATCACTCATCTTCAAAATGTAACCTTTCTGAAAAATCAAGCAGAATTTGCATTAGGTATTGTAACAGGCAACAATAAAAAATATGTAACAAAAAATAAAACTGATGATAATGAGCCCGTTTTAAAGGGGTCAGATATTAACAAATTTCATTACAAAATTTCTAATAATTACCTTTCATTTACGCCATCAATTTTTCAACAGGTCGCTCCTACCGAAATGTACAGAGCAAAAGAAAAGTTATTTTATAAATTTATATCTAATCAGCTCGTATTTGCTTACGATAACAAACAAACCTTATCACTAAATAGCTGTAATATTGTTATACCCAAAATCCCAAACCTTGAAATGAAATACATCCTAGCTGTGCTGAATTCAAGAATCGCACAATTTATATTTTGTAAACAGTTCAGTTCAATCAAAGTTCTTCGTAGTCATATTGAAAGCATTCCAATCCCTGAGGCAGATAAAAATGTGCAAAATTCAATTGTAAATACTGTCAATGATTTAATTGACTTGAGAGAGGACACCGATTCAATAGAATTATTTAATACCCTAGATTTGAAGCTATCTAAACTTTTCAATCTAAATTCTTTAGATTATTTGATTATCAAGAATGCGACTGACAAATTTTTCTAACCAGCAGACCAAAATCTGGGTTTTACATTTTTCGTGAATAAATCATATAACTCCTCATAGGTGCAGACACACTTCAAATAGTTGTCCCTATGATATTGAATATTCTTATTTGTTACATGAAATTGACCTTCCCCTTCATTGCCTCTGTGCTGTTTATCAGAATATCCCTCACAATTTAATACAGACTCTGATTTCATTTCAAATATCTCTATCTCATCTGCGAAGAAAAGTCCATAAAATAGGATGTCAAATTCCTTTCTTTTGACCTGTTGAATATTACAATCAAAATCGTATTCATTTGCTTCACTACGAAGCATAGCTCTATTTGCAATATTAGCCAACAGACACTGTTCAACTACATTATCTTCGCGAATAATATCCTCATTTTTCTTCATGACAGTTGCAAATTTGATTTCGATTCTCTCACCAGATATCAAATCCTTTTTATCATATGCTAAAGAATCAGACTCATTTAGCTCCCATAGTTTCTTGATCATGATCTCTGCGACGTTACCAAATCGACGTGTCCTTAATGCAAAAATTCCATCTCTAAACTCTGTAATCACTCGTGTTTTCTCTTCATCCGCCATTTTTACCTCCATTGTAGAGAGATCATTAAATAAGCAATCCTCTCAATATGAATCAACTGCTTAGCAAGATTGCTCTTCAGTATTATCTTAATCAATTATGGCAGTTTCTTTACTACTCAATTTCAACATTATCAACACTAGGTTCATAAAGGTGTTCCCAACCTAAGTGCTCCCTCAAGTGCTCAACAACGCATTGCTCGAAAAAATCCTCATCAATTTTCTTAATTTGAATTCCATAATTTATAAATTTTTGCTTCATGCGCGTGCTTGTGAGACTTTCTCCAAAAATTCCTTCATTTGTTTAATTATATCGTGAATGTTAGCAATGTGACAGACGTAACACACGCTGGAGACTTTCTCATTCAAACCCAACTTCTATCTTTTTTCCTAAAGCATCCGAAATATCTTCAAGCAGGCCAACTGTTGGGTTGCCATGCCCATTCTCCAAATTACTAAGAGCAGGTTGAGTGATTTTTGCAGCTTTTGCCAACTCATATTGTGTTAAACCTGCTTCTTTTCTGGCAACTTTTATCGCATCTCCGATTTGTTGTGCTAGAGATTGCTTTTCGCAATTGCTTAAGGGCTTAACTTCTCGAATGAAAAAATCATCCTGTTCACACTTGCCATCCCCTGCGACAAATAAAGCCATCGCATCATAAAACTCTAAATCATTCGCTCTTAAAACCTCTCCTAAATTTTGCCTACTTGGAGGAACTATTCGCTCTTCAATCCAACGCATCGCCCACTTTTCGCCTATATGGCGTTTATTTTCACGAACAAATGGAACAAACAGCATCGGCACGTCTTCTGTAGTTGCTTCCTCGTTAATATCGATAGAAAGAGAAACTTCATCAGTGGTTTCGTCTTCCCAATTCAACACTGCACAAGGAGGTGCATTTCTTTTAGCACCATCGATGATCTCAAAGCGCCTCATAGACTTCCCACCTCTTAAGCAAAATCTCCCACATTTTTTCTATGTGACTATTTGAAAGAACTCCATCTAGACCATCGAAGAGAACATTCTTGTCTGAAGCTTTAAGACTCCCAACATCAAGTTTGGCTCCGACAAAACGATGCAAATTTTCTTCTAGCGAACGTGTGCCTAAAAAGTTGTTAACGTTAACATCGGCAAGCGGATCAAACTCTTGAACCCTTCTTTCGTCATCATAACATGAAAAAACTAAGGAAAGACCACTGTCAAACACAGGAGAGAGGCTCAAATTGCCATCCTTTGATTGCAACACCTCGATGTTAGCTCCATGCCTATCTCTGTTTACAATCAAATAATCAACAAGCATAATCTCCTTTATCTGTCTTTCCCACCCGAAACGAGCGCACAACTCTAAGGGAGACTCTCCCTCCTCTCTGTGGAGTTCATAAAAAGTGTCTAAGGCCTGCTTGCGATCGCCTCCTTTGCGAAATGAACGCGAGCGATTAAGCCACGTTTCGTGGTCTTTACCATTCACACGAACGAGGGAGTGAACTAACCTATATTCAAGATGCTCAATCCCGAGAATTGACATAAGACGACTTGCCACAATTTCATTTGCGCATTCATGACCATAGATTCCTCTATAACTATCGTAACAAGAAAGTTTGTAGTACCAAACCCCAGCCCCAGTTTCTTCCCTCGACTTCAAAAAACAGCCTGCAGTGCCCGAAGTGTTCGCGCACTCTGACCAGTCAAGATGTCGCAAGTCTTGCAATTTTGTTGTAACGTCGCCCATAATATTTCTCTCTAAAATGATAGATGCATTTTATATACATTTTATTATATATAAAAAATGAAACAAGCCAAGCTATTAATTGTATACTTATCCTTTACCCAAATAGGTTTTCCATCTTTAATTTTGATTGCATGAACAGGTCATTTCTCTTCGTATAAACCACATCCAATGGATGTGTCTTCGAGGCAAATCTGCTTGTTCTTCTGCCTTATAAGTTATAAATTCATTTTTCCAAAAGCTCTTCGGCGAACGCATCAACAACCCGCGAAAGCTCAAGCTCTACGTCCATTTGTTCGTTGTTGCAAAGTGACCAATAAAGCAATTCGTAAAAACCTCCCATGTGAAGCACGATATTTCGCCGTAAATTAACATCGGATGTCTTCGATTCAAAATTATCAATTGCATGAGAAAGCGCCCATTCAAAGTTAAATGCGAGAATGTTTTCAGTCATATCCCTGTTTTGCAAGACGTCTTGCAAAAAGAAACGCGACCCTTGATTTTTTAGCAGCTTGTTAAAAAACAAAACGCCAACTGATTTTATTGCCTCAAAATTTTCAATTAAGTCTGAGTTTGTTAGATTAAGTTCGTCCATGCATTCATCAAGAATGTCTGTCATAAAAGCCTCGGCAAGTGACTCTTTTTTTGGGAAATGATATTGCACCAAAGCTCGGCTGATCCCGCACTCTTCTGCAATGCTGCGATAAGAAGTTTCGTTATATCCCCTCTTGTAAAATTGTTCTTTTACAACTTCAATAATACGTTTTTTCAATTGTTCATTTCTAGGTCTCGCCATGCGCTTTGCCTCATTTTCTCAAAAGAACTTAATGGGAATATCTTTAAAACTTAACTTACCCCTTGTGGAATTTTCCTTGACATGTATAGGATTATACTATACTATACGTGTATAAGTTAATTAGAAAGGACTGAAAAATGGAAATCATAAAAGGAATTTTTGCCAGCTACCCAAATGGGGTTAACGTCCAATTACAAGATTTTGTCTATAGCTTAAGCACTCAAAATCCAAATTTCTCAATAACCTTGTTTGCAACGCTCTTTACGTTCTTTCTTGGATTTATGGTTTATGTTTATTCAGTCTTGCTAGTGAATAGAGAAGGTGCTGGTCCATATCCAGTGTGGATGCACACTTTTTATTGTGCGGCTGACTTCATGGGGATTTGGGTGTTTCTAAGTGCCTACGACGCCGTTGGCGGATTTTGGTTTTTCATGCTAGGAGCGGTTGGGGAAGCCGTTTGGGTTGGCGTTGAAATTTATTGCCTATATAAAACAGTTACGGTTGAACGTTTTGAAATGTGGGGGAAAGATTGCACAGTTAAACATGCAATATTTGTTATTTGCGCTCAAATCCTAATATTCTTCGTCTCTTTGAATTTTTTGCGTGTGGAACTCGGAGATGTTTCAATGTTTAAATTCTGGATTTTCACACAAGTGATCATTGTTTGCGCTCCTGGTCTTTTTTGGAAAGAGCGTGGCACGCGCATCGGATCTTGCTGGCAATTGGTTGTAACACTCGTGCTTGTTTGCATCATGTCGTTCAATCCATTCGGAAACATGTGGTCACTAATCAGCCCATATTTTCTCCCCGAAAACAATCCATGGTTTTACATCATGGGTCTTGGCGTGCTTGCCTTTGCAATATACGACGTTTATGTTTACTCCAAGCTTCCTAAAAAACCTGAAAAGCTACCAAATGGCAAAAAGCCATTGTTGTAAGGCTAACAAGATAGAAATCGCGAAAAGCTGACACGCAGGCTGATTGAGAAGATAACAGTCTATGAAGACCACTTCATGATAGAATTCAAATCCGGCACAAGCATGGATGTCCACAGATAGAGACAGAACAATGCATCAGCACCTCGCTGCGGCGGGGTGTTTTTTGTGTTGCACAGATTGAAAAGAAGAATGTGCTGTGTTATAATTTATCTCAATAGTGTTAATTTTAACAATTCAGCGAGGTGGTACAAATGCTGAAAAATAATATAGAAGTTGATGTAAAGGTAAAATGCATTGAGGCTGGAAAAACGCAGACTCAGCTTGCTGAAACAATAGGCACCACGGGGCAGTATGTTAACCGCATCATTAAAAAGGGTGACGGCATTATCAATAAAACATTTGTGCAGATGTTGGATGCACTTGGATATGACATTGAGCTGCACTACGTGAAGAAAGAAGAGGTATGAGTCAATGGCTTATGAATCACCATTAACAATTGCTGAAGTTGTAAAAGATATATCTGCGAACAAGTACGTGCTTCCGTCTATACAGAGAGAGTTTGTATGGAGTACATCTCAAATAGAAAGGCTCTTTGACAGTGTGATGCAAGATTACCCATTTGGAGCATTTTTGTTCTGGGAACTTTCCAAGGAGCAGAACACGCTATACGATTTCTACTCTTTTTTACAGAATTATCATGAAAAGACCGCAAGACATAATCCGAAGGTGAATTTGACTGGAAACGATAATGTCATGGCTGTTTTGGATGGTCAGCAGAGATTGACATCCATTTATATTGGCTTAAAAGGAACTTATGCATACAAGATGCCATTTAAGCAGTGGAAGAATAATTCTGCATTTCCAGAAAGAAAGCTC
Source organism: bacterium (assembly GCA_963588595.1). Classification (GTDB taxonomy): domain Bacteria; phylum Actinomycetota; class Coriobacteriia; order Coriobacteriales; family Eggerthellaceae; genus Phoenicibacter. Next base: position 26,858 of record CAVAIA010000014.1, read on the forward strand.
TATCTGAATATTGTGGAGCCGGCGAAGAATGAAACGGATAAATACGAGTTCTCGTTTCTTACTGCCGATGAGGCGAAGAACGACACAGATCATTATTGGTTTGAGGTCGGAAAGATACTTGATATGACGGAATTAGGTGCTGTCATGAACTATCTGATGCAGAATATAGCTTTTTCTGGTGTTTACACACAGGATCAAAGCATTTTTGCAAATGCGACATTATCGCAGCTTTTTAAAGTCATCCATACACAGCCGAGCATTAGCTATTACAAGGTTAAATCGGAGGAACTGGATAAAGTTCTGCAAATTTTCATTCGTGTCAATAGCGGAGGTACAGTGCTTAGTTATTCTGATTTGTTGTTATCGATTGCTACAGCGCAGTGGGAAACCCTGGATGCAAGAAAAGAAATCACAGAGTTTGTCGATTATATCAACTCTATAGGTTCCGGTTTTAATGTGAACAAGGACTTTATTTTGAAGGCTTCGCTGGTGTTGACTGGATTCAGTGATATTGCTTTTAAGGTCGATAATTTCAATAAACAAAACATGCTCAAGATAGAACAGAACTGGCAGACGATAAAAACATCAATCACCCAGGCGTTTCTGTTGGTATCCAGCTTTGGATTTTCAAGAGACAGCTTAAAATCCAATAACGCTGTGATTCCGATTGCCTATTATCTCATGACAATTGGCAATCCAAGCAATTTTGAGGTTTCTTCCAATACGGTTAATAACAGAAAGAAAATCAAGAAATGGTTGACAATGTCTCTGATAAAGAGAGCGTTTGGTGGACAGGCAGACAGCATTCTTCGTCCACTGAGAGATGTCATCAAGACGAATGGAAATAACGAATTCCCACTTGATGAGATTATCAACAGACTGCGTGGAACCAGTAAAACAATTGTATTTACGGATGATGATATCGAGGCTCTGTTAGAACTTCAATACGGACGAGCAGATACGCTGATGGTTTTGATGATGTTGTATCCTTCTTTGGATTACAATAACAAGTTCCACATAGACCATATCTATCCAAAGAGCAAGTTTACGAAGACTTCCCTGCTAAAGAAAGGAGTCGCACAGGATAAGGTCGAAGAGTACATGAATCATGTAAATGATATTAGTAACCTTCAGCTGTTAGCCGCCATTCCTAATATCGAAAAACAGGACAAGGATTTCGAAGACTGGTTTGCAGAAACATGCCCAACAGATACGGATAAAATCCAGTATCGCAAGATAAATTACTTGCCGGATATGCAATACAGCTACGATATGTTTTTACAGTTTGTTTCAGAAAGAAGAAAAAAGATAAAAAATCAGTTGAAGGTTGAACTGATGTAAAAGCGAGGTGAATGCCATGTATGAGAGTCTGACTAAATATTTGATGGAGCTTGCCAGTGATGAAAAGAGTACATGGATCATTGACAAGGAGAATGATGGGACGCCAGAGCATCCCATACAGATGCCTTACGTGAATTATTCCAGGATGGTCAGGGACTTCACCGATGATGTCTACTCTTTTGTGGAGTCGCATGAAGAAATGGGATTAAATCACTATTCGGACATTCTCAAAGCAAATGGTATCAAATGGGGCATGGATTCAATGACAACAGCAGTAATTGAAAATCTGGATGCAAAATGTGTGCTTGCTATGATTCTTGGCGCTGTTCGTGCAGAGAGATTTTGCGATGGAGCATTGCTCGGGTTCTTTGAAAATGGCTCTATTGCACGATGGCTCGAAAGACTGAAAACATTGGATACAGAACAGGAGTGATTTTATGCGGCACGAATGCAGGATAACAGTTCTGGAAACAAAGGTATTCCCAGAACTGCAGGAGAAATATCTGGCTGATCCAAAGTCAGGACCGTGTCCCTGCTTCAAGGCAGGCGATACATTTTTGTTAAAGAGAACGGCGCAACAGGATGATTTTTACCATCTGATGAACGGCAAGTTCTGCGGTGAGGCGTGGGACGCAGTGAATCGATATGTCTATACCGCTTTGCAGGGCGGCTCCATCATGCATGGCTGGACAAATGACGAGCGCATGATGATCACCTGCTGCAACGATGGGACAAGACCTGTCATATTTAAGATAGAAAGAATCGATATCCCGGAGAGTGAAGAAGAAAAACAGTGGCTGGAGAAACAGAATTTCAAGAACACTGCACAGGATGCTTATACGGGATAAATCGGAATTTGCAGGAGGAAATTTTTAATGAATATTACAGTTTATCTTGGTGCAAATGAAGGAAACGACCCGTGTTTACGAAAAGCAGTTGATGAATTGGGGACGTGGATTGGAAACAGTGGAAACGCACTTGTTTACGGTGGCTCTAAAGGTGGTTTAATGGGAGCATTGGCAGACAGTGTATTGAAGGCAGGCGGTAATGTTACGGGTGTTGAGCCGAATTTTTTTATTGAAAACGAGTTTCAACATGATGGGCTGACAAAACTGATTGTGACTAAGGATATGTCTGAGAGAAAAAACAAAATGATTGAGTTGGGAGAAGCCTTTATTGCTTTTCCAGGTGGTACGGGAACATTAGAAGAAATTGCAGAGGTAATGTCGAAGGTGTCTTTGAAACATTTGGATGCACCCTGCATTCTCTACAATCTGAACGGTTACTACGATGATCTGAAAGCACTTCTAAATCATATGATCGAAAAAGGGCTGTCCTCCAAGGAACGTCAGGAGGGGATCTATTTTGTTGAAAATCTGGATGATATAAAGCGAATCTTGAGACTGGCATAACTTTAAGTTTATAATACTGAAATTTCCAGGAAAGGGAGGCACTGCCGATGTATGCACAAAGAGCTATCGTTCATAATGCACACACCTTGCACACTGCATATACTTGGAATCTTTAGCGGATATATTCTCTAAAACAGAAAAACCAACAACAGGGTCGATATATTCCGACAAACGGACGAGAGCAAAAAACGGGGGATGACATATTCTCACAGACAAGCAATATAGAGGAAAGAGCCATGGTGATTCATGCAATCAGCTCGTTCCATGTGGAGACGGTAGCAGTGATGTCAAGGGATTTTGACAACAAGTTTGGATTTAAAGGAGAACTAGCAATGGATGATTTGATTTTTAGACGAGCAAGAAAAGATGAAATGCCACGCATCCTTGCAATGCAAGCAGATGTTTTTCATGGCGAACAGGGAATCCCGGCAGATGATATTGACACTTTTTTGGCCAAGAAACCTATTTGTTGGTGTGCGGAATCAAAGACAGATGGGAAAATTTATGCAGCGACTGCTGCATGGCAGGAGGATAATGAAACTCACTGGGGACGTTTCGTTGTATTTCCAGCTGCAAGAGGAAAACATATTGGAACAAAGCTGGCAAAGCTTTCGTTTGATGAACTTTTTGATATGGGAATTGAAAAAATATATATGGACGCCCGAGATGCTACTGTGAGAATTGTTTGTGGTATGGGTGGACATATTGCTGGAGAAGCTTATGAATTTTATAAAGGTAATGTAACCCCAGTTGTATTAGAAAAAAGAGATTACGTAAGAACAGCATAATTTATACAATTTTCTGTAGTATACCAAAAAAGCTCCCCATCACTGGGTTATTCCAGTGGTGAGGAGCCTTGCTTTTACCATGTCAGCGAAAATTCTACCAGTTCC
>CAVAIA010000015.1:0-4325 GCA_963588595.1 bacterium
TGTTTGGGCATTGTTTGGTTTCTCCCAAAAATCAACTGTAACTTCTTCTTGTAGGGCTTCATAATCTTCATCATCACAAAGGATAAAATTTGGTTTGACGGTGAATCAAAACATAGCTCAAATCTGCTCTTAGCTATTGAGTCTCTAACAATATCTGCACATTTAGTGGCGTGTTCCCCAAATTTAAGATACAGGTTGTTATTAAACAATTCATCAAACTGAATCCCAATTAAACGTCACTTCGGCATCTTTGCAACCACAAGCCTCCCTAACCTTTTTTCTTGCGGATTCCGAAAATTCATCGAAACCATAAGTTGCACTTGAAACCATGTTAGTTTCAAGAAGCCTCTCCATAATTTCAGGCGCGGCACCTTTTAAATAGTCGCAAGAAAAGTCTGGTTTGGCGTCTGACACTTTAGGTCCTTTCGTATTGTTGCTGGCACATTCAGAATTATAACATCATAAGTAAAGAGTGTCAGACATGCCTCACACTGGCGAAATAAAAGAGTGCCAGAGATGCGTTCCTTACAAAGGAATTATGGTACAATATGTTGCACAATGAAACAGGAGGAATTATGGATGCAGTTGCATATTCGACATTTCGTAATAATTTGAGGTCTTATCTTGATAAAACAAGGGACGATGCTTCCCCAATTTTGGTTACAAGTAAGGATCCTTCGGCGAATGTAGTCGTAATGAATTCTGCCGATTATGAAAACATAATTGAAAATCTTAACATCCAATCAAACGCATATCTGGTTGACAAGTTAAGTAAAGGAATGACAGAAGTTGCTTTAGAAAAAACGACCTCCCGTTCACTCATTGAGGTCTAGCGTGAAACTTCGTTGGACAGAAGATGCATGGAACGATTATGTTTGGTGGCAAAGTCAGGACAAGAAAACTTTGAAACGCATAAATTCTTTGATCAAAGATGTTTTGCGATCGCCATTTCAAGGCATAGGAAAGCCCGAGCCATTGAGAGGGAATCTTAGGGGGCTCATGAGTAGGCGAATTGATTTGAGCAACAGACTTGTTTACATGCCACAATATGAAAAAGTTACAATTCTATCCTGCAAAGACCACTATTAGAAGCAAGAAAGATTAAGGTGCTGACGATTTTCGAAGGAAGGGTAAAGGATTTTTATGATAGACAGCAATAAGAAGGTTTGGGGCATTCACACGCGAGACGAAAACAGGTTTTTAGAAGATAATGTTATAGCAATTGGGTGGCCTGTTGGCGACTTGAGTGATCTTGAGCCAAATCGAGATGCTTTTAAAGAAAGACTTGCGGGAGTTTATAGTGACGCAAAAAAGAGAAACATCTCAAGCAGTGCAGGGATGCTATATCGATTTTGTCATGAGATGCAAAAGGGTGATTATGTTGTTTTTCCCTCCAAAAGCAACCGTGAGATCAACATTGGTGTTGTAACTGGTGAATATGCATATGATGAAACTCAAGATGATTATGTGAACATTAGAGAAGTCAAATGGTTAAAACATTTGCCACGCACAAATTTTTCGCAGGGTGCTCTTTATGAGCTCGGTGCAGCAATGTCGCTATTTTGTGTCAAGAACTACGCAGAAGAATTCCTCAATGCACTCGATGCTGACTTTTCAAAGAACAGTGTCGCCGATAAAGATGATGAAACTATCGGAGCAACTGCAAAGGCAATTAATGAAAACACGAGGGATTTTATATTAAAGGAATTGAGTCGCGAGCAAAAAGGTCACGGCTTGGAGGATTTTGTTGCTGATCTTCTTCGTGCGATGGGATACAGAGCGACTGTTTCACCGAAGGGAGGAGATAGCGGTGTCGACATAACTGCCTACAAAGATGAACTTCCTCCCAGAATTCTTGTCCAAGTTAAGAGCAAAGACGGAAATACTAAAGAATCAGAAATACAAGCTTTGAAGGGTGCAATGAAAGAGGGCGATTATGGATTGTTCGTGACCCTTTCCGATTACTCCAAAAACGCGAAGAAGTATCTTAATATTACGCCTGTTATTCGAGGCATTAACGGAACAGAATTAGCAAACCTCATTTTAAAATACTATAAGGATTTGAGTGAAGAATATAGGAAAATAATACCCCTTAAACAAGCCTATATTCCAGTTCAACTGGAAGACTATTAAACAAAAGCGTAATAATTTAACAATACCAAACATGCCCTGAACTGGCAAAATATCCCATAAGCTGCGTAAATGCAAAAGTTTCAAACTTGGTTTTATGGGTGGGGGCAAAAAGTGTCAGACATCATATAGATATGCACAAAAACCCCTGCTATAATCAATTTATGAAGATTTTAATTGTCATCGACATGCAAAATGATTTTGTGACTGGTTCGCTTGGAACAAAGCAAGCAGAAGTGATTGTCCCTAAGGTGGCAAAAAAGGTAGAGTCTTTTGCTGGAGACAAAAACATAGTTGTTTTTACAAAAGACACCCACGATCAAAATTACTTAAACACATTCGAAGGCGAAAATCTCCCGATTGAACATTGCATTAAAGGCACCAATGGCTGGCAAATTGTTGATCAATTAAAAGTTTATGCTGAGAAGTCAAATGCAATCATCGACAAGCCAACTTTCGGCTCATTTGAATTGCTCGACTTTCTTGAGCCCCTTGTAAGAAATGGCAATATTGAAGAGATTGAGATATGTGGACTTTGCACAGACATTTGCGTTGTTGCAAACGCACTTTTATTAAGGACAAAGTTTCCAGAGATGCCAATAAAAGTTGATGCAACTTGTTGTGCAGGAGTGAGTGAAGAGACTCACAATTGTGCCTTAAAGACAATGCAATCATGCCAAATTGAAGTTGTTTATTAAAATGCTAAACATTGAGATTTCGTGGAGCGTGAGACTATGTTAAAAATATTATTCTTGTGCCACGGAAACATTTGCCGCTCACCCATGGCGGAATTTATCATGAAAGACCTTGTTAATCAGGCAGGAATGTCGAGCGAGTTCGTCATAGAGTCAAAAGCACTTACAGCTGAAGAACTCGGGGACGACATGTATCCACCAGCTAAAGAGTGTTTGGATGCTCATAATATTCCTTATACTTCACGACAAGCAACATTGTTCACCAAAATAGACTATGAAAATTTTGATTATATTTTCATCATGAATAAGGAGAACAAGCATCTCATTGACAGGGTTGTCCAAGGTGAAAAGATCAAATTTTTAAATGGAGAGATAGCAGATCCTTGGTTTACAGGTGATTTCGAAACGAGTTATTCGCAAATAAAAGAAGGTTGTGAAAGAATACTTCAAAATCTTTCGCATGGATAGTCTCAAGAGCATGAATTAATTGACGAATTTTAATGAAATATCAATGACAAACACAAAGTTGAATATTAAAGGAGGCTTAATTTAAATGCGCAGAGCAAATAGAGAAATTAAAGATTTAAACGAAATTAAGAAAATTGTTGATGAGTGCAAGGTCTTAAGAATTGCTACTAAAGACAATGAAGGGTTATATATCATTCCTTTAAATTTTGGCTACACTTTTCAAGACAACACTTTCACGTTCTTTTTTCATAGCGCAAAAGAAGGCAGAAAGATTGATGCTTTCAAGGCAAATTCAGAAGTTGCTTTTGAGATGGATTGCGAACATGAACTGGTGGTTGCAGAAAAAGCCTGCGGTTATTCGTACAAATTCGCCTCAATAATTGGCACTGGCAAAATTACATTTCTTGAAGGCGAAGAAAAACTAAACGCTCTTTCAATTTTGATGAAACACCAAACAGGCAAAGATTTCACTTTTGACGAAAAGATGGCGAAGGGTGTTACGGTGTTTTCGCTTATAACAGAGCATCTGTCTGCAAAAGCAAATAGATGAAGAGAGTGTTGCCAAGGCAGGTCATTGGTGGACTTGGACATTGGTGCCAGACTTCAGACTTCCGTTTACCTGGCGAAACAGTGAATGAAAAACGGTGCCAGACTTAAATTTCCAGACTCTTCTATTTTCAAAAGTCAAAAGTTTAAAAGAGCAAGCTCGTTGATTTAGCCTTTATGGGCATCGTTGTCGCGCAGCGATACTTTTGCTCATGCTCTGGTGAATTGGAAAATTGGTGCCAGACTTTGTTTTCCCTGGGAACTTTCTGTAATTTTACAGTTAGAACAAGCTAATCATGCGAAAGTAACGCTTCGCGTCATCGCAGCTCATGTGAGAATTGTTAGAAAGCTCGCTTATTTGCAATTTTTGTTGCTGGCAAAATAAATAAGGCAAAATGAGAAAGAAACCCCTGGTAAGCAGAAGTCTGGCTCCAATTTCCCCCTGCTCAACTTCTCCCTAAAAGTCATCAACTTAGAAATCACACT
>CAVAIA010000016.1:0-45323 GCA_963588595.1 bacterium
GTTATGGGTCAGGATATAACATTATAAGGTCTTATTATGCAATCGCATCGGGTGGGCTTTTCGGAATGGGACTTGGAAACTCACATGAGAAGTTTGACTATTTGTATGCCACAGACAATGATTTTATTTTTGCAGTCATTTGCGAAGAACTTGGACTTGTTGGTGGAATTTTTGTTTTAATATGCGTGATTGCAATTTTTATTTTGTCAATAAAGTTAGCCAGCTTAAATTCAAATTTTGAATCTTCGCTTGCTATTTGGGGCGCTGCTATGTTGTTGCTTTCCCAATCTCTCTTAAACATTGGATGCGCCGTTGGTGCTTTGCCCACAACAGGCAAACCGTTGCCTTTCGTGTCTTCCGGGGGGAGTGCCGTTATAGCATCTTTTATTCTAATAGGGCTAATTTTTAATTGTGCTTTAAATTCGAAAGCTGAAAGAGATGCAATTAAAAAACGCGACGATATTAGAATAATTTCAAGAAATCAAGGGTCGAAAAGGGTTGTTAGAGACGATGAAATAGCGTTGGGAGATAGCTTTAAGGGTGAAGGAAGAAGTTCTTCAAGATCTGAAGCAACAATGTCACGCTCGGTAAATCCAAGAAGTTCGAGCGCTAGAACTACCTTAAAAGACCCAAGCTTTTTAGACAAAAGGAAGTGATTTTAAGATGGGCAAGAAAGTCATAGCTATAACGGGAGGCGGAACAGCTGGTCACATTTATCCTGCGCTATCTTTGGCGAGCGCTTTAAAGAAAAAAGGCTATGAAGTGATTTATGCTGGGACTGTTTCTGGGGCAGAATCAGTCATTGTTCCTAAGCAAGGATATGAGTATAAGTCATTCAATGTTTCGGGTTTTGATCGTCAAAAACCATGGACTGCAATAAGTTCGTTAGAAAAGTTGCTTAAAACAAAGAATGAGGCGCAAAGATGGTTAAAAGATAACAATGTTTGTTTAGTTGTTGGTTTTGGAGGTTATGTCTCTGTTCCAGTTGTCCACGCTGCTCAAAAATTAGGGATAAAGACAGCAATTCATGAGCAAAATTCTGTTTTGGGACTTGCGAATTTGGAGCTTTCTAAAAAAGCTGATTTGATATGTTTAACCTACGAATACGCAGCATCAAAGTTAAAAGATGGGGCTAATTATGTTGTGACTGGAAATCCAGTCAGGCCAGAGATTTTGGAAGCTAAAAGGGAAGATGGAATAGAGTTTTTCAAAATTGATCCAAAGAGTAAAGTTTTTTTGATATTCGGAGGAAGCCTTGGAGCAAAAAGCATTAACGAGAAGGTTGCAGTCATGAAAAGGGATCTTTTAAGTCACAAAGATTGGTCTTTTATTCATATAACAGGCAAGCGTGATTTTACAGAAATAGAAAAAAGTTTAAATTTGACAAAGGAAGAAAAGAAAAGATATAAGTTAATAGATTATTGCAACAACATGGAATGCGCGCTTGCTTGTGCGAATGCTATTTTATGCAGATCCGGAGCCACATCATTGGCAGAGATATCTGCGCTAGAGATACCGGCCATTTTAGTTCCTTTTCCTTATGCAACAGCAGATCACCAAACTAAGAATGCTAAAGAGTACGTCGAGGCAGGAGCAGCTTATCTTGTTCCTGATGATAAGCTAGATCTCCCAATTTTTAGAGATTACTTGTTTGACCTTTTGGAAAATGCTAACACTAGAGAAAAAATGAAAAAGGCAGCAAGCGGTTTTGACACTAAATTTGCAATAGATAACCTTTGCAAAGCAGTATGTGAATTGATAGAATAATTAATAATAAATGGCAAGATAGGCGGAGTTATTGAAAAAGTTTATGGAAGAAAAAATAGACAAAATTCATTTCATAGGGATAGGCGGAGTTGGCATGAGTGGGCTTGCGAGGATCGCTTCGAGTCAAGGGATGCGTGTTAGTGGATCAGACATTAAAGAAAGTGAGTTCACGCGACAACTAGAGAAATGCTGGATTCCTGTCTCTATCGGGCATGATGCTAAAAATATCCCTTCAGGGCAAGACGTTGTCGTTGTTGTTTCAACTGCAGTTATGGACGACAATCCAGAACTTATTGAGGCAAAAAGGCGAAACTTAAAGATAATGCACAGAGCAGAGATGCTCAAATATCTTGGGCGAGACTTAAAAACGCTTGCGGTTGCAGGGACGCATGGAAAGACAACAACAAGTTCAATGCTAGCAAGTGTTATAGATGCGCTTGGTCTTGATCCAACTTTTGTTATAGGAGGAATCGTTTTATCTTACTCGACAAATGCGCGTCCTGGGAGCGGTGAACTTTACGTTGTTGAGGCGGATGAGTCAGATAAGTCTTTGTTAAAACTTAATCCTTTTGCCGAAATTGTTACCAGCATCGAATCAGATCACCTTGACCACTATAAATCGATTGATGAAATTTATGACAAATTTGGTCAATTCATGTCGATGGTTGAGGATGGCAATCCTGTCGTTGTTTGTGGGGACGATGAAAAGCTTGTTAAACTAGCCAAAGACAATGCAACAAACGTTATAACTTATGGTTTTTCTGATTCTTGCGATGTGAAAATTATCGAGTCTAAGAGGGTAGGCGTTGGATCATCGTTTAAGGTCAAACTTAAGAGTGGAGATGTTGTTACTAGCGCTATAACAAAAAGCCCTGGCATGCATAATGAACTTAATGCAACCGCCGTTCTAACACTCATTGAAGCTTTAGGTTTAGATGTCAAAAAAGCTGCCATAAAGTTGCGTGATTTTGAGGGAGTGCATCGAAGATTTGAGCTCGTTGGAAGCGCAAATGGCGTTACAGTTGTTGATGACTATGCTCATCACCCAACAGAGATAAAAGCGACTATAAGTGCTGCTAAGGATCTTGACTATGCTAGAGTCCATGTTGTTTTTCAACCGCATAGATATTCGCGTGCATCTCTTTTTTGTGAAGTTTTGGCTGATGAGTTCGCTAGTGCATTTGATGGGGTAGACTCAATCATATTCACTAATGTTTTCGCCGCTGGAGAGCTTCCTGTTCCAGGAGTAAGTGGCCAGACATTTTTAAATACAGTTCTTTCTCACGAAGGACATCCTAAGGCAACCTATGTCCCTAGATTGATGGATGTTCCTGCTGCGATTAAAAAAATTGCAAAAAAGGACGATCTTGTCATAACAATGGGGGCAGGAGATATAACAGAGATCGGACCAATCATTTTAAGAGAGCTAAATAGAAGTTAAACTCATCTTGAGTTTGGTTTATTAGAAAAGGACTAATAAGAATGCCTAAGCATCTAAACGCGCTTGATCAACTTCTTGCAAATGACAATTTTGATGCAGATGTGTTTTTCAAAGAGAGTGCCTCGATGCACACAACATATAAATGTGGCGGAGATTTTAAATATTACGTTGTGGCACACTCCATATTTGCATTGCAATCTCTTTTGCGAGCAGCTTGTGAGGTTGGAATTCCTTATTACATGATCGGAAAAGGCTCTAATTTGCTTGTTTCTGATGATGGGTTCGATGGGGTTGTTATAAGTTTGGGCAACGACTTTAGATATTTAAATTATGATGAAAACTTATCGACGGTGACTTGCGGCGCAGGCGTTTCGTTCGCCCGACTTTGTCAATTTGCATTCACCAATTCTCTTTCAGGACTCGAGTTTGCCGTTGGGATTCCTGGAACGATTGGAGGAGCATTGTGCATGAACGCTGGAACTGGAGGAGTTGGGATTGGGGATGTTGTTAAAAGTATTTCTATCCTTGATGTAAATGACAACTTTTCTTTAAAGAATTGTCGAGGCGAGGAAATGGAATGGTCCTATCACTCAAGCTCTTTGTATAAAAACGCAATTGCTCTTGAGTGCAAGGTTTCCCTTAAGAAGTATGCAGGAGCAGACTTGCAAATGAGGATGGATGAGAAGTTAAAGAGTCGAAATGCAAAACAGCCCCTCGGGTTTAATTGCGGAAGTGTTTTTAAGAATCCTGAAGGAGACTATGCTGCGCGTTTAATTGAAGAATGCGGTCTTAAAGGGCGCAGAATTGGAGGCGCTGAAATTTGCGAGAAACATGCAAATTTTTTCTCGAATGTAGACGCTGCTAGCGCAAGCGATGTTAAAGCTTTGATTGATTTGGCGCAAGACAGAGTCTATGAAAAGTTCCAAATTAAGTTAGAGCCCGAAGTTAAACTTCTTGGTTTTTAGGAATTGAGCTTTATTGTTTAGGGTGACCTATATTGGCAACGAATAAAAATAAAGAACTTTTGAATAGCACTAATGAGGCGAATAAGCCTTCTTCTGACATTGCAAAAAATAGGGCAATGAGCGGAAAAAACAAGAGCGATGTTAAAAGCGGCAACCCTAGAGAAAAAATTAAAGTCATTTCTAAAACATTGAGTGATGAAGATTTACCTCGCGTCGGAGATGTAAATAAAAGAGCAAAGAAGGAAGAAAAGAAACTTAAAAAAACAAAAACTAAGAGCGAAAGAAGACGTGACTTAAAGCAAAGATCTAAGGCGAATAAAAAAATCAATAAAGTTAAAATTTTAATTGTTCTAATTATCCTGCTTGTTGTGTCTGCAATTGGAGCTTTTGTCGTCTTAGCAACAACTGACGTTGTTGAAATTGATGAGGTGGAGTTCGTTGGAACTGATCATCTAACAAGTGCGGAATGCGATGCACTTTGCCAAAGTCCAAAAGGAGAGTCGCTTCTAACTTTCGATGCCGATAAGATTAAACAGGCCTTTACAAGGGATTCATGGGTCAAGGATGTTAAGTTTAATCGAATTTTTCCTCATAAACTTCAAATTGTTATCGAAGAAAAACCGATTGCTGCATTTGTTGACTTTGCAGTTGGTTCATCTCAAACTTCTCAAACTTGGATTTTAGCAACCGATGGAACGTGGATTATGGGAGTGCCAGACAAGGAGTCTGAAACGGGGAAACAGATCTCTCAACAAATTTATGTCGACAATGAAAATTGCATCCACATAACTGATTGTCCAAATGGGATTTCTCCAAAGATTGGAGCTAAATGCAGCGATGAAACTCTCCTTAATGCTCTTGAGATAATAAATGGATTTACAACTTCCCTAAAAGATGACATTAAGTCAATTTCTGCTTCAAGCGTGACTGCGACAACGTTGAAGCTTAGGAATAACGTTGAGATCGCGTTTGGCGAGGCAACTTCTATTCGCGACAAAGAGAGGATTGCGCGAGAAATAATGGAACAAAATTCCAAAGTAATTTATATCAATGTCAGAAACACTGAGCGCCCCACCTGGAAGAGCGTTGAGGCTAGCAGTTAGTTGTTGCAAGGAAAGTTAGCATGGATTTAAGTGTTATAGTTCCAATTTATAACTCAAGTGAGTTTCTAGAAAAGTCTCTTCAAAGTTTAAAGAGTCAATCGCTAACAAAAAAAGACGTTGAGTTCATTTTGATTGATGATGGTTCAAATGATTCCTCGCTAGAAATTATGAAAGAATTTGCAGAAGTTGATGAACGTTTTGTGATTATCTCTAGAGAGAATCGTGGGTATGGTGCAACGTTAAACGAAGGAATTGAGAAAGCGCGTGGTGAATATATAGGGGTTTTAGAGCCGGACGATTTTATTTTTGGGCAAATGCATTTTGAGTTATTGGAATTGGCAAAGAAAAATGACTTAGATGTCATAAGGTCGGATTATGAGAAGTTTTGGGGGCAGATTGGAAGAAAAGAATATGTTTCTTCTGAAATAAAAGGAACGAAGTCGCTCGAAGTTTTTGACCCTTCGATTTGCTCGGATTGTCTTTTCTTAGAACCTGCGATTTGGTCTATGCTCTTTAAAAAATCGTTAATCACAAAGCACGGAATTCGAGCATTAGAGACGCCTGGCGCCACTTTTCAAGACACTTCTTTTTCTTTTAAATTATGGGCATGTTCAAAGCGTGCGATGCACTTAAATAAAGCTTATGTTAATTATCGTCAAGACAATGAAAATTCAAGCATAAATAACCCGGGTATATCTGAATTTGTTTCATATGAATATCAAGAAATTTTTAAGTTTATCAACTCAAACTTTGATAAGGATCGAAAAGACTCTCTTTATCAAATGGCAATGAGAAGACAATTTTTAGCCTACGTTTGGAATTATGAGAGGCTGAGCAAAGATGTTCATCTTGAATTTGCCAAAGTTGCTCATGCAGACTTAAAAGAAGGATTTGATGCGGGCTATTTCAATGAAAATATCTATGAATCTTGGGAAATAAGTGACTTAAAACTTTTAGTTAAGTCTGCTGAAGATTTTGTTAAGTTCAAAGATTCAACCCCTCGCATTTTAAGAAAGATTAAACATCTAAAGGATAAGGTCAAACGCTAGGAGTTTTCTTGTCGATGCTTGAATCATCAAATCTAAAAGTGTCAATCATTGTTCCACTCTACAATGATGAGAAATACGTCGAGGAGTGTCTAAACTCTTTGCGTGATCAAAAATTTTTCGGATTTGAAATTTTGATGGTAGATGATTGTGGCATTGATAAAACGTTAGAACTCGCAAAGAAATTTGCGGACGTCTCTAATCGTAATAATAAATTCACTTGTAAATTGATTGAGAATAAAAAGAATGTTGGTCTTGCCGCTTCTCGAAATAAAGGCATTTTGCAAGCTAAAGGAAAATATGTTGTTTTTCTCGATGCTGATGACTATTTATCCCACGATGCGCTTGAAAAGATATACACAAGAATGGAGAGCCAAAATTTAGAAGAACTTTATTTCAATGCTAAGAGTTTCTACGAATCTTTAACGGCTCATAGATCAGCTCGTGAAAATTTTGACAAGAGAACTTCATTTGATGGTGTCTATAATGGAGTTGATCTATTTGCGAAAATGATTAATTTAGATGAGTTTTTCCCGCAAGGTGCGCTTAGAGCATATAAAAGAACATTTTTGCTAGATAATCAACTTTTCTTCGAGCCTTCTAAGATTCACGAAGACTTGATTTTTTGGGTTCAATCTTTGACGAAAATTAAGAGAACTTCCTTCTTAAATAAGCAAATATATTTTAGAAGAGTGCATGTGGGTTCGATTAGCAACTCAAGAAAGCGCACCATCAAAAACGTTGATGGTCATTTTCAAGCGATGTTCTATCTTGATAAATGGACTGAAGACAATAAGGAATCCTTAAGTGAGGAGTTTCTTCTAGCTGTTGATAAGTTTTGCAAGAAATATGGAGAGTTGTGTGCGCGCGACATATGTTATTTTATTGATGAAGAGTGCTTGGCAAACTACTTATCAAGCCTCAACGGGGAGGAGAAAAGTGCTTTTGATAGACTTATATTAACGCCACACATTGATAAATATAAAAAGAATCCAAACAATTCCAAGATCGAAGCTTTAAAAAGATATTTGGTTTTGCCTATAAGGGGAGCAAGAGAAGTTTTTCTTTATTTAAAGGAGAAAAAATAGATGCAAAATAGCCCAAAATTTTCTATCATTGTTCCTGCTTATAACGCTCAAAGGACTATTTTGCGTTGCTTAAATAGCGTTCTTTCTCAAACGGAACCTGACTTTGAAGTGATTGTTATAGACGACGAGTCGAACGATGAAACTTTAAGAATAGTTAATGGAATTGACGATGAGCGAATCTCTTTATTAGAAATTGAAAATTCTGGGCCAGGGGTTGCTAGAAACATTGGTTTGGACAAGGCAAAAGGAGAGTGGGTCTTTTGCTTGGACGCAGATGACTTTATTGATGATCGCCTTCTTGAAAGAGTCGGACGATCGATTTTTGAGGATGTTGACGTTGTGCTTTTGAATTTTGCCACTTTTAATGAGGCGTGCAAGACTAAGTTTCCTGCTGGGTGGAGCTATAGAAACACGAAAGTTTTTAAGGACGACTCTAAAACTGTTTTTACTTATGACGGAAATGAAAACTTGTTTTTTGAGACTGTGCAAAGCATTCCTTGGAACAAAGTTGTCAAGCGATCTTTGTTAATTGACAACAATATTAAATTTTCTGAGATTTATCTATCAGAGGACATGATGTATTCATTTCCTGCGTGCATTCTTGCAAAAGGAATCATAAGATTGCGAGAGCCGCTTGTTTTTCATAGTGAGTATTCTGGCGTTAGTTCAATGGATAAAAAAAACGAGCACCCTCTCGATTTTTTGCAAGCTTTAGCGGAACTTAAAGGGTTTTTAATCGAGAGAGGTAAGCTGGACGTTTTTAGGGAAGCTTACTTTAATTGGACTCTTCAAAGCTTGTCCTATAATTTGTTTTCACACAACGATGAAATTGCTCGCGCTCTTCAAATTGAGGAGTGCATGGAGGTGCTTCCTGAGTTGATAGAGAGTGACTTCGATTCAATTCGTTTTGTTGAAAATGAAAAAAGTGACGCAAGGTGCAAAAAACAAACCATGATTTCATGGTTTGCTAGAACTAAACTCGGTTTTTCAATTTTGGACAAAACAATTCATGCCGCTAGGCGAATTTAGAAACCTTTCCACATTTATTTCTTTACTTGGTGTGTTAGCATAAGCTAATAGGAGAGTTTAATAACAATGGAGGTTCATTATGTCTAGTAAATTATACAAAGTGAGTCCATTAATTGTTTTGCTCCTCGATTTTGCAGCTGCAACGGTTGCACTTTTTATGGGGGGTTGTGACACGTTAACAGATTCCGGAGATCCGATGAGGTGCAAATGGACTTTCAATGTTGTATTTGCTGTTTTGATGGTTCCTATCTTGGTTAATGCGTTTACTTTTAGATCTAAAAATTTTAATGTCGTTCGACTTTTTCCAAGCGCGGTGATCATATGCACACTTGCTTGTTCGATCATAATGACTTCTGCAGGGATTGGGATTTGTTCTGACTCCGCCATGCATTGCCACACAACAAGATTGGTTGTTCAAATCTTGCTTGCGCTTGCATTTTTTGCCTCATTAGCTGAATTAGTGATTATTAAAAAAGAAAGCAAAAAAGGAGAGATTGAGGTGCCAAAGAAAACTTTGTAAACCAAAGCTCACCTGATTGCAAGGGGAGCTTTAGTTTAAAATTTTTTTAGTTTTATTGAAAGGGTTTTTAAGATGTACATTTCAAGAAGAGATTTTTTAAAGGTTGGAGGGTTGGCTTCAATCGGGGTTGCTGCAGCTGGGCTTGCTGGCTGTTCTTCTAATTCTGGCAGCTCGTCGACAACATCAACATCATCCAGCGGATCATCGGATCTTCTCCCTGCCAAAATAGGATATTGGGGAGGAACGTGCGAAGCTGAGATCATGATTGCAGAAGCAAAAGGTTATTACAAAGATTGTGGAATTGACGCAAATGTTTTTAAGATAACGAGCGGAACGAGCGAGTTAATCGCCAACAATGAAGTTGACTTTTTCGAGGCAACTCCTAACTTCTTGCCAAGCATCTATCAAGGACTATCAATCAAGTTGATTGATAATGTCCACACAGGATGCATCCAAGGAGTTGCGACTAAGGCTTCAGGAATAACGAGTTACAAAGATTTAGCGGGAAAGAAAATTGGCATGTTCTCCGAGGGGGATATGGCGCAATTATTTATTCAAGCGTTGATGAAAAAGGATGGAATAGACTACTCTAAAACTCAATGGACGGCCTATTCTGATGGTGGAGCTGCTATGGCATTTAAAGCTCTTGGCAACGGCGAGCTTGATGGTTTGACATGGTTCGATCCATATGGAGAAATTGGAGAATTGGCAGGATACACGAAATTCTTCAACAATGCAACAGAGGAAGCGTATAAAGATTACACATGCTGCTTCCTTGCTGCAACACAAAATATAATCGATAAAAGCCCTGACACTTGCAAAAAGGTTTGTCAAGCGATGAAAAAGGCTGCTGATTTTATTAAATCAAATCCAGCTGAGGCAGCTAAAATTATTCAAGATAGCGGATATGTTGCTGACTCAAACACAATTTTGACAAATTTTGGTATTAAAGACACTTCTGAGGACATTCATGAGAGGCTTCTTAAAAGTTACACTTGGTGTAATGGTGATAAAGCTATGTTTGATAAAAGTGCAACAAAAAATTGGGACATTTTGTATTATGGAACAGATGTTATGACCGATGCTCCTTCTGCGGGTCCTGGTTCAAATGAGTATGAAGAGTATGTCAAAAAACTTGTTAATAAAGGATATGAGTATTTCGGCGAATAGTTAGTTTTGTTTCGCTTAGTTCTACAAAGCATAAGGCAAAGGCGTGTTCAAAGTGTTGCGCTCGTGTTAACTATTGCAGTTAGCGCGGGCGCTTTTGTTGCGCTTTTTTTACTAGGAGGCGGGACTTATAGAGGCATTGAGCTTTCTAAAGAAAGGTCAGGAGCTCAAATTCTTTGCGTTCCAAATGAAGCGGCTGACCAATTACAAGACACAGAAATTTTATTTACAGGCGCGCCTGTTGGAGCCTACATGGATGCATCTTTAGCTGACCAAATGAAGGAAGTTGCAGGAGTTAAAGATGTAACCATTCAATTTTATGGGCAAACTCTAAATGAATCATGTTGCTCAGCAGATGCGGCAACGCGCTTAATTGGATTCGATGCAAAGAGCGATTGGGTAATAAAACCATTTTGTGATATTGACCTTTCTAATGGCCTAGAAAACGATGAAGTTGTCGTTGGGTGCCATGTTACTGGTTACTCAAACAATAAAGGTAAGATTTTAGGTCAAGAAGTCAAGGTTAAAGATGTTTTGGATGAGACGGGGTCTTATCTCGATAATTCGATATTGATGAGCTTGGAGGCTTGTAGAAACATATCAAAGCAAACGTCTGGGTTTTCCCATCTTTGGGAAAAATATGGCGAACCAGATAAAATTTGCAGCGCAATTTTAGTAAAGTGTGACGAGGCAGACACAGCGATTGTCGCAAGTAAGCTTAAGAGATATGTGAAGGGTGACTACACAGTTTTGCAACAGCAATCAATTTTGTCTAAAACGCAAAAGAGTTTCGAGATGATTTTCTCTATTATGGCTATTTGTGGAGTTGTTTTAGTCATAGCATCGATTTTGCAACTCGTTGCTCGCTTCACAACCCTTGTTTGGGATAGAAGAAGTGAGCTTGCTTTGTTTCGTGCCCTTGGCGCCACTAAGAGCAATTTGAGGACGTTGATATTTGGAGAGGCAATGTCTTTGACAATATTAGGCTGCGTTCTAGGCGCAATTTTTGGCGCTTTGATGTATAGAGGTATGCTTACTTCTTTAAAATCAAATTCTGCGTTCCCATTCTCTGAATTCGATCTAATTTCATCATTAGTTGGCGTTTTGTTAATAATTCTTTGTTTTGTTATTATCGCGACTTTAACAATAATTTGGCCGCTGCACCAATCATCTAAGATTGAGCCAGCAAGCGCAATGAGTCAAGTTGATTTAAGTTAGAAGGGTGAACATTTTTAAACATGAGTGAGCCAATACTAACATTTGATAGGGTTTCTAAAACATATGAGGAAAGTGTGTTTTCAGACATTTCATTTGAGTTAGAGATTGGAAAAAGCGTTTGCGTTATGGCTCCTTCGGGCAGGGGCAAGTCAACTTTGCTCTCCATCGCTGGCCTTCTTCTTAAGCCAACAAGTGGAAAAGTTTTTATTGAAGGTGTTTGTGCTAACGATTTAAACGATGATGAGATTAGCAAGATAAGAAGCGAGAAGATTGGATTTTTGTTCCAACACACTCAACTTTGCGCATCGCTTAGAGCTAATGAAAACATCAGCTTGCCGTCCTTTTTTAATAAGGATGAGTCAAAATTGCCTAAACAAGAAGTTGACGCTTCGATAGACAAATTTTTAAAGCGTTTCGATTTAGAGAAAAGAAAATTTTATTACCCAAACCAACTCTCAGTTGGACAAAAAAGAAGGATCGCATGCGCTAGAGCACTTTTTTCTCAACCTAAGCTTATAATCGCGGATGAACCAACCAATGATCTTGACGAAAAAAACAAACAAATTGTTGTTGAGGCATTGTTTGAACCTATTAAGAAACAAAAAGCTGGGCTTTTATATGCAACTCATGATGAAAAGGTTTCATCTCTTGCCGATAAAATCATTAAACTTTAAAAATTCTTTTTGATGTTTTGAGTTGATTAGAGGACGAAGTCTTTAACACTTTGAGGGAACAATGACAGGATCTCTTTTCTATATTCTATGAACGCATCGCTTGTTCTGTCTCTTGGATGATCCATGTCAATTTTAACTACGCCAACGCCGTGGCCCGGACGCGGGCTCATAACAACAACTCGGTCACACAAAAAGACGGCTTCTTCAAGGTCGTGAGTAACAAGAATAAAAGTAGACCCAGTCCTTTGATGAATATTCAAAATTTCTTTTTGCAAGTTCATCCTAGTGAATGCGTCTAAAGCTGATAGTGGCTCATCTAAAAGAACGAGGTCAGGTTCTTGAATAAAAGTCCGCGCAAATGAAGCCCTTGCAGCCATTCCTCCAGAAACTTGGTAGGGATAGTTGTTCTCAAAACCACGCAGCCCCATAAGGTCAATGTATTCATCAACGTCTTTTTCCATTCCTCTAAGTTTTTTTCTAGCTTTGAGACCAAAGGATATGTTGTCTTTGATGGATAGCCAATCGAAAAGAGTTGCACTTTGAAAAATGAAACCACGATTGTAGTCCGGCCCTTCAATCTTTTTGTTGTCGTAAGTTAGATTTCCTGATGTTGGAAAATCAAGACCAGCAACTAGCCTCAAAAAAGTTGATTTTCCGCATCCAGAAGTTCCAACAATCCCGACAATCTCAGGGTTTTTGCTCTCAAAATTAAAGTTATCTAGAGCTTTAACCTCTTCACCTTTGTCATTTTCAAAAGTTTTTACTATGTTTGACGCGATAATTTCTTTAGACATCTTAAGACTACCATCTAACCAACCCATCTTGCCACTTCAAGACCTTTTTTCTTATATAGAACAAAAGTTCAATGAGCAAGAAGAAAACTATTATAAAAATTCCTGTTGTCGAGAAAACTCTTCCATAGTCACTCCAAGACTTTGCCCATGTTAAATACCACCCAAGTCCTTCTTTGACTCCTAGCATCTCAGCGACCACCAATGCTCCGAAGCTTGCAGAAAGTCCCATGAACAATCCATCAAAAATTGAAGGAAGAGCTGCTGGAAGTGCAACATGAAAAAGGATATACCTCTCAGATGCGCCCAAAACGCGAGCCGCTTCGATTTTTTTTATGTCGGTTGATCTAATTGCGGATGAGAGCATGAGCGTTAGAGGAAACCAAACTGAAAGAGCGATTAAAAAAAGTCCAGCTGCATGATTTGTTGGCATAATGACAACCGCTATGGGAAGCCAAGCGGCGGAAGGGACTGGTCCAACTAGCTTTAATATTGGAGAAATCCAATAGTTGCAAATTTTTGACCAACCCATCAAAAGTCCGCTCAAGAAGCCAGTTATTGCGCCAATAGCAAAGCCTGTGAGTAAAAGTTGCATCGATGCAAAAAAGCTTGGGATCACTTTGTCTGGGTAGAGTGTAAAGCAGCTTAGCGTTTTATCTGGGCTGGGAACGAACGGAAGTTGCAAAATTCCAGTTTTCAATGTTAATATGTCTAGAATTTCTAGCACGATAAAGAAAACGAAAATTATTCCTGAAAAATAGATTAGTTTTTCTCTTAGGTAAGTCCAAAAGATTGAAATCCCACACAAAACGACATATATAACAAAACATGCAATTAAAAAGGGGAGGTAGGTCGTTGCAACATAATTGTCTGGATAGACGTTTGGGAAAAGCATATGGCAACCGCATGCAAGCAAGATTGCTGAGATTGGCAAAAGCAATAAAAGGGATTTACTAGTTAAAAATTTTCGTTCTTGACCGTTCATTTCAAAGACAATTATTACAGAAAAGACTCCAATTTGTAAATAAAAATGTATAATTTAGCTAATTGGGGTCGATTTGGTTTCGACATGGCATTAATTTACATGAGGAGCAGGTCGTGTTCTCCTAAACACGTTAATAATGGGTAATGTCAAATTAATTGGCAAAACTAAAACTTATACAGTGGGCGGCAACGCTTCACTGATGGCAGCTTAAAATATAGTTGCCTTGCCCCTTCTAAAATCTCCGATCTAGAATGTGGGTATCATTTTTAGGAGTGCCTTTTCATTTGATGGTCGTCTGCAATTGAGAAGAAAGATTTTAGGCGAATCGAGCATAACGTTTGTGCAATTGACCGAAGTGCTCTAAATTTTGACTAATTGCACTAAGCCTGTAGAGCCTGATGTGGATTTTGGTGTGGATCGGGGTTCGATTCCCCGCGACTCCACCATTTTTTTAGAAGTTTGGTTTTTTATGAGTGATCTAAGCGTTAAAGTTTCAAGTAATGTTAAATCTATCGTAGATGAAGCTTGCGCAGGTTCTTTATTGAGCTTGGATAAAGTGTTTAGTCTTTTATCTCTTGACCCTGTTTCTGAAGATGCAAATTTTCTAAGAGAAGTAGCACTAAAGATTGGAAAACAAGCTTCTTTAAACAAGGGATATGTGTTTGGGCAAATCGGTCTTGACAAAAGTCCCTGTCCAGAAAATTGTTGCTATTGCTCATTTGCTGAGATTAACTCAAAGAAGGAGGGATATTCGAAGGATGAGCGAGCATATGTTATATCCGAAGAAAAATTTGTTGAGTGCCTTGAATCTTTTAAGCTTGCGGGTGTTGATGGCGTTAGCTTAATGGGGACTGCCGCTCTTTCTTTTGATGACTATCTAAAATTTGTGAAGGTTGCATTTGATGTTTTGGATGGACGCTCTAAAATCATAATCAACTACAAAGACTTGCCATACGAATCTTTGAGAGTTTTGAGGGAGGCGGGCGCAGATGTGTGTTATCACACAATTAGAATTTTTGAGGGAAAAATTACAGGGATTTTACCAAGTGTGAGGAAGGAAACTATTAAAAATGCTAAAGAGGCGGGTTTAACCTTGATGAATGGCGTTGAGCCCGTTTTTTCACCATTTAACGAAGAAGTGAGGCTTGAGGTTGCAAGGAGGATAGAGGAGGCTGTGGAACAAAAGCCCTGGGCAACTGGAGTTTGTGGTCTTATTAAGGTCAAGGGATCGAGTTTTAATGGTAAAGAAGTTTCAAACGATATTCTAAGTTTGGTGGCAGCAGTTTTGAGGTTGTGTGCAGGAACAAAAGTTGAGGTTGGATGCGTTGGCGGAGTTAAGTGGGTCGACGCAGGCGAAGACCCCAGAGAGCGAGGGTATGCAGACGATAGGGACGCCATTTTATCGAAAGTTATAAAGGCTAAAGAAGCGTTGCGCGAGAGCGGATGGAATGTTTAAAGGTGCAATATTTTTTTAAGCTAAGAGGAGAAAAGGAGTTTTTAAGTGTTTATTTGTAAATCAGACGATCAACAAAGGAAGGTTGTTGAGATTGTTGAGAAAGGACTTGAGGGCAAAGGGCTTGAAGAGAATGAAATTTTAGAACTTTACAAGGTTGATGCCGAAAGCTCATTGGCTTCTTATATTATGTGGGCGGGCAGGCAATTGCAATTTAAACTTTGCGATGGAATCGCTGAGGTTCATGCACAAATCGGGCTTAATTCAACAACGTGTCCGCATAATTGCAAATTTTGTTCATTCGCAGCTTGCAACACAGTGCGTGAAAAAGGCAAGTATGAAATGAGTCGTGAGGAAGTTATAGAGGATGCTAAAGTCCTTTGCGAGGCGGGGGCAAATTTAATGCTCCTTCTTGCGACAGGAACCTATCCTATGCAAAAGGCATTCGAAATGGTGCAAGCTGTTAGAGAGGTTATAGATGATGATATGCCTCTTTTAGTCAACTTCGACGACATGACAAAAGATGACGTTAAAAACTTGCATGCCGCAGGAGCAAATGGGGCATATCATGCAATAAGAATGAGGGAGGGCGTTGACACAAATTTGAGTGTTGAGTCGAGATGGGAGACGATTCATAACCTAGTTGAAGAGAAAATGAGCATCTCAACATGCGTCGAGCCAATTGGTCCTGAGCACACTCCTGAGGAGTTGACGGAGGCAACCATGAGGTGTTTGAGTTATCCTAATAATTCAGCTGGGTGTGGAAGGCGCATTACTGTTCCAGGCACATTAGTTGAGGACAGAGGTGAGCTCTCTGATTTTGCAAATGGGAAAAACGTTGCGATCTATCGACTTGCAGCTGGGGAAAAGCCAATGTTGAATTGTGCGGCTTCAACTGCTGTTAGCGCCGCTGCGGGTGCAAATTTAGCTTGGGCTGAGCTTGGGTCTAACCCTCGTGATACTGTTAAGAAGACTGAAAATGGAGGACGAGGTGTTAGTGTGGCAACATATCAACGCGTTTTAAGAGCGGCTGGATATGATATTTTAGATGGTTATTCGAAAGGATGGATGATTTAGATGGCAAGTGAAGAAAATCAATGCGCGACTTCACGAGACGAGGTAAAAGAAGAGTATGCGCAAGTTGCTAAAAGAGCAGCTTGTGGTCAAGATTTGGGAGCTGCTGAAACAAACCACGAAGGCGTGAGTGATGAGCGAGGGGTTTATTCGGAAGAGGACGTTCAAAACGTTCCAGAAAAATCTCTTTGCTGTTGCAGAGGATGCGCTAACCCTTTCAATCGAGCAGAACTAGAAACTGGAATGCGGGTTTTAGATTTAGGGTGTGGTGCTGGAACGGATGCTTTTATTGCGGCAGCAAAGGTTGGAGAGTCTGGGAAGGTTGTTGGTCTTGACATGACTCAAGAGATGATAGATGTTGCAAATGAAGGCAAGGCGGAAAAGCAAGTTAAAAACGTCGAATTTGTTAAGGGCTATTTAGAGGAACTTCCGTTCGAGGATGGGTCCTTTGACTATGTTTTATCGAATTGTGTAATCAACCTTTGCACTGACAAAACTAAGGTCTTAAAAGAGGCGTTTAGGGTTTTGGCAGGTGGCGGAAAGATGGTGGCGACTGATTTAGTCATTGAAAACACAAATAAAACAAGCGACGATCTTCTAGGAGTTGGTGCTGTTTTGGGAGCGACTTCTGGAGTTTTGTTGAAGGAGAATTATGAACAAACTCTAAAGGAAATAGGTTTTAAGAGCGTTGATATCGAAGAATTTGAGATTTATTCTTCTTGCTCTTTAAAGTCGATTGCTAAGGACAAAGATCTGCTTAAAAATTTAGAAGGCTTCAGTGATGATGAAATTAACAATGTTTTTGCTAGTAGCTATGTAAAAGCGAGCAAATAAGGAATTTTATGCGCACGACGAAATTTTTTTAAACTTAGACTTTTCTGTTATTTTTTTTGTGTTAGTATTTCCTTCTTTGAAGTTTATAACTTTATCATTTAGGACAATTCTGCAAATGGTTCTAAACGAAAGCATTAAGTAATATCTGCAAGAAAATCGCTTTCGCTTTTTTCAGAACCGATAGGGTCGTTGCCTCGGCTCTATGTTTTAACCATTTATTATTAAGGGGAGAATTATGAAATTATTTGGCAATTGGCGCGCTTCAAGCGCCTCAATAATGAAATTTGTTGTTGCATCGATGTTGGCCTTAGTTATGGCACTTGCTTTTGCTGGCTGCTCATCAGGGTCTTCGAATAGCTCTTCTAGCAACACATCAAGCACAAGCTCTTCATCATCGAGCAACACAGCGAATCCAACCGAATCTAATCCAATTGTTGTTAACAAGGATAAAAAAGAAGTTAAATATTTAGCTGAAGTTAATGGAATTTATTTCACTGAAAACACCCGCCATGGAATAGTTTATAAGGGTGGATCAAATGGAGATAAGTCTGTGCTCACTGGTCTTGGCGATGAAAAGGAATTTTATCAAGCGATGATCGACTGTGGTTTTAAGGCTGGTAATAACTTAACAGCAGACGACATGAGTGCAACTTCTGGGGAAGGTAAGACGATCGAGGGAGACAAACTCGAAGTCACAATTGAGTGGGACGGACAAGACCCAATGCCAATTGAGAATTGCTTTAAGCCAACTAAATTAAGTGCAAGGACAGCTGATTGGCGTTTTGGCGGGAATTTAGAGCGTGCAAAAGCTAAGAATACTGGATGTGTCCTTTGCCTAGACTCATGCGCTGTTGGAATTTGCTCTGATGCATCTTGGCCTTGCAACACGACAACTGCAACGAACACAACTTGGTTTAATGGCGTTGAAAGTGTTTTGCCAGCTGATGGCACAAAAGTCATAGTAACATTCAAAGCAAAAGCGTAATTTTCTTTGAATTTTAGAAATTAGAATTGTCCAAAATTAGATTTAGAAGTTTGAAAGCCACTGGACAACACGTGTTGAACGGTGGCTTCCTTTTTGAAAATATGGTTAGCAATGGCTAATCAATGATTTGGAGGTTAAGATGGCAGAAGATAAGAAATTATCTTTTTTTAAGAAGAAAGAGAAAGTTGTTGAAGAAGACACAAGAGCGCCTGGGGTAAGGCGTCTTGAGACTTTCATGAAATACTTTTCTTATGTTTTTGTTTCATTTTGCTGGGCACTCACAGTTGAAGTCTCTTGCTTTGAGCAATCCTCAATTCGAATGTCCGATTTCGGATACATTTTTTGGTACGTATTTATCATAGTTTTCCTTGGGGCATGTTACTGCGGACGTGGTCACAGGCGAGGTGTTGGCTGGCGCGGAACTTTGGTGTCGGTGCTCTGTACTGTTATGTTTTTCATAATTTATTCTGGAGACTTCTACCACATGTGGACTGCTGTGGGCCAATTCACAAAACAGGGCTTTTTCGGCTTGCGTTTTTACTGGGATTACAAAACTGTCGGTGCAATTTTGACAGGCTTTTTCTTTGTTGGTGCAGCCATCATCTTTATCTATGAAGCAATCCATAAAGCTCCTCCTCAAAAGTTCGAAGACAAATAAGAAATTTGAGATTTATTCCTCTTGCTCTTTAAAGTCGATTGCTAAGGACAAAGATCTGCTTAAAAATTTAGAAGGCTTCAGTGATGATGAAATTAACAATGTTTTTGCTAGTAGCTATGTAAAAGCGAGCAAATAAGGAATTTTATGCGCACGACGAAATTTTTTTAAACTTAGACTTTTCTGTTATTTTTTTTGTGTTAGTATTTCCTTCTTTGAAGTTTATAACTTTATCATTTAGGACAATTCTGCAAATGGTTCTAAACGAAAGCATTAAGTAATATCTGCAAGAAAATCGCTTTCGCTTTTTTCAGAACCGATAGGGTCGTTGCCTCGGCTCTATGTTTTAACCATTTATTATTAAGGGGAGAATTATGAAATTATTTGGCAATTGGCGCGCTTCAAGCGCCTCAATAATGAAATTTGTTGTTGCATCGATGTTGGCCTTAGTTATGGCACTTGCTTTTGCTGGCTGCTCATCAGGGTCTTCGAATAGCTCTTCTAGCAACACATCAAGCACAAGCTCTTCATCATCGAGCAACACAGCGAATCCAACCGAATCTAATCCAATTGTTGTTAACAAGGATAAAAAAGAAGTTAAATATTTAGCTGAAGTTAATGGAATTTATTTCACTGAAAACACCCGCCATGGAATAGTTTATAAGGGTGGATCAAATGGAGATAAGTCTGTGCTCACTGGTCTTGGCGATGAAAAGGAATTTTATCAAGCGATGATCGACTGTGGTTTTAAGGCTGGTAATAACTTAACAGCAGACGACATGAGTGCAACTTCTGGGGAAGGTAAGACGATCGAGGGAGACAAACTCGAAGTCACAATTGAGTGGGACGGACAAGACCCAATGCCAATTGAGAATTGCTTTAAGCCAACTAAATTAAGTGCAAGGACAGCTGATTGGCGTTTTGGCGGGAATTTAGAGCGTGCAAAAGCTAAGAATACTGGATGTGTCCTTTGCCTAGACTCATGCGCTGTTGGAATTTGCTCTGATGCATCTTGGCCTTGCAACACGACAACTGCAACGAACACAACTTGGTTTAATGGCGTTGAAAGTGTTTTGCCAGCTGATGGCACAAAAGTCATAGTAACATTCAAAGCAAAAGCGTAATTTTCTTTGAATTTTAGAAATTAGAATTGTCCAAAATTAGATTTAGAAGTTTGAAAGCCACTGGACAACACGTGTTGAACGGTGGCTTCCTTTTTGAAAATATGGTTAGCAATGGCTAATCAATGATTTGGAGGTTAAGATGGCAGAAGATAAGAAATTATCTTTTTTTAAGAAGAAAGAGAAAGTTGTTGAAGAAGACACAAGAGCGCCTGGGGTAAGGCGTCTTGAGACTTTCATGAAATACTTTTCTTATGTTTTTGTTTCATTTTGCTGGGCTCTCACAGTTGAAGTCTTTTGCTTTGGGCAAGACTCAATTCGAATGTCCTATTTCGGATACATTTTTTGGTACGTATTTATCATAGGTTTCCTCGGGGCGTGTTATGGCGGTCGTGCTCACCGACGTGGTGTAGGCTGGCGTGGAACTTTGGGCTCGATGCTTTGCACAATAATGTTTTTCATAATAATTTATGCTGGTGACGTTTACCACATGTGGACAGCAGTTGGTCAGTTCACAAAGCAGGGATTTTTCGGTTTGCGTTTTTATTGGGATTATAAGTTAGTTGGTGCCTTGCTAACAGGATATTTCTTTGTTGGAGGCGCGATTATATTTATATATGAAGCGATCCATAAAGCTCCTCCTCAAAAGTTCGAAGACGAAGAAGAAAAAAGACGTGTTACTTATCAGCGCAGAGTAAAGTGGATTTCTTTTTTCGTTTTATTTGCTGGCGTTTTGGTTTGTTCATTTGTTCAACCTGTCCGCGACACAATTGGCTACGTTTTTGATCTTCTATCCAAAGGTGACATTAACGCGGTTATTGAATATATACGAGCGGCTGGACCTTGGGCTGTTGCAGTGTCAACATTCCTCATGGTTTTTCAATCACTTGCAGCTCCAATTCCAGCGTTCCTTATAACGTTTTCAAACGCAGCAGTTTTTGGATGGGTAGGCGGATGCATTTTGTCATGGTCATCAGCAATGCTCGCAGCAGCAATTTGCTTCTACATCGCTCGTTTCTTTGGGCGCGATGCTGTTATGCTATTCATGAGCAGAGGTGCTTTAGCTGCAGTTGATAGGTGGTTTACTAAATATGGCAAAAACGCGATTCTCATTTGCCGTCTTCTTCCGTTCGTGTCGTTTGACTATATTTCATATGCCGCTGGAATCACTGGAATGGGGTTTTTGGACTTCTTCATTTGGACTGGAATTGGACAGCTCCCAGCGACTATAGTTTATTCTTATGTCGGCTCAGCTTTGACAGGAGATATAGCAACAATCTTCTCAGCGATGATAACGATGTTTATCGTTGCAGGTGTTATATGGTTCTTGGCAACGGTGTGGAAATCTCGTCATAAGGATTTGATGGATGAGTCAAACGAAACTGCAGATGCTGAGAGCAAAGCAAAAAGGGACGAACTTGAGGTAAATGCAAAAGGCAAGTTTGGCTCACTTAAAAAAGGTTCAAAAAAAGAATCAGACGCAAAACCTGTCGAGGAACTTAAAAAAGAATCGACGAATGGCAAAGAGATGGATCCAAAAGATAAACCTAAGGAAGAGAAAAAGGTTGATGATAAAGAAGTAAAAGAGAAGGATCATGTCTAAAGCGCTAGATTTTTGTAAGCGAAACTACAAGCTGCTAGTTTTTCTGGCGCTTGTAGTTTTGATAGTGATTCTTAATTGGATTTTTGGCTGGTCAGATATGATAGCGAATGGGAAATTTTTGGATTGGCTTTCCTCAATGTTAAAAGATCATCCAATCGAAACAGGATTGATATATGTTGTCTTGTCAATCATCGGTTGCGTGGTTTTAGCACTCCCAGGTGTTATTTTCGCAATTGCAGCTGGCACTCTATTTGGCGCCGTCACTGGCACTTTTCTTTGTTGGCTTGCTGTAACTTTGGGTGCGATGGTGTCTTTTTTGGTGGGGAGGTATTTCTTAAAGGATTCGCTAAAACCCAAACTTGCGCAAA
The DNA here is from genome assembly GCA_963588595.1 of bacterium. Lineage (GTDB taxonomy): Bacteria > Actinomycetota > Coriobacteriia > Coriobacteriales > Eggerthellaceae > Phoenicibacter. The sequence continues at coordinate 21,888 of CAVAIA010000016.1, forward strand.
ACAAACAGTTAAACAATTTGTTTTTTGAAGGCGCTCATAAATCTGACATCTATCTTCTTGCGATAACTCGATTGATCCCAATCTTTCCTTATAACTTGCAAAACTTTGCTTATGGTATAACCGACATTAGTTTTTTCTCATATTCCCTTTATTCGGCAATATTTATGATTCCTGGCACTGCAGTCTACACTGTTGCTTCTGCAGGAATCACTAACGCCGACAATCGCGTTATTTACTTCGTTTTTGCAGGAGTTTTGCTTGTTGTCACCTTGCTTGTTGCATATTTTTTGAAGAAGAAAGCGAACATAAAATGAGTTTTTCAACAAAAATGATTTGCCTTGAAAAGGCGCATTACCCATTCAAAAATTACCCATCAAAAAAGTGTGATGATGTGCTTTTTCCAGGGTGCGCATTTCCGTCACAATTTCCTAAGACGATGAGCGAAATCCAAAGAATTTGCGTAGGCGCGGGGTGTGGGGTTGCATACGATTGTTGTGGACACCCGCTTGACGGTTATGGTGTTAAAGGCGGAACTGATAAAGTTTTGAGATCGATTGAAAGTAGACTTGAGAAATTAGGATGCAAAAGGGTAATTGTACTTTGTCCAAATTGTTGGATGGTTATGAAAGAAAGACTCTCCATTCCCGTGATTTCGATATTTGAATATTTAAAAGAGATTGGCTTTAAATCAAAAAATGACAAGAAAGATATAGCAGGTGTTATGTTTACACCTTGTCCTGACAAACAAGAACATGAGCTAGAGGCCTACGTTAGAGAGTTTGAAATTTTTGACAACGTCAAAACTTTAGAAAAGGTTCCTTGCTGTGGACTTTTGCCTGGGATAATGGCAAAAGGTCCAGAATCTGTTCAAAAGTGCACTAACAAAATTATCGAAAAGGCTAATGGCGAAAAAATTTATACTTATTGTGCGTCATGCCTTGGACAATTTTCTCGCTTGGGCAACGATAATTGTGGGCATGTCTTATCAGCGATTTTAGGGATTGATGAGATTCCTGATTCAAAGAATGGATTTAAGAATCGCGCAAGTAGAAGGACGGATAGAAATAACAACCCTAAATAGATTTTTTGAATGAGTGTCTTGACATAATCGATGGTCTAAAGGATCTGATCTCCAGTGATTCTTATAGAAAGAGCCTGGGTTTGCCCAACGAAGTTGTCGAAACTTATGAAAATTTGGCACATGGTGAGTATAACCAAAATTTCATTTTTATTCATCCTATAACTAACGAAAAGTTGGTTCTAAGAGTTGAGCGTGGATCTCAAATGGGGATCGACAATCAAATTGAATATGAATTTAATGCACTAAAATTTTTAGAGAAGTCTGGAAGAACACCTACGCCTCTTTATTGCGATGGGTCAAGATTAATTTGTAAAAATGGAGTTTTAGTTGAGAAATTTTTACGCGGGCAACGTCTTGATTATGAAAATTCCTTCCATTTAAAGCAAGCTGCAGCAATTTTTGCAGACATTCATTCTCTTGAGACGGCGGGTGTTGAAATTATAAAGGCGAAAGATGCAAAACGCGCTATGCTTGATGAGTGCTTGAAGATGGCTGGAGTCTATTTTGCCTCTAATGTTTGTATGTCAGACGTTAAAAATCAAATTGATAGGCTCCTTCTAGAAGCCCAAAACGCTATAGCAACCTCCGATAACTCTCCAACTCGCTTGTCAATTATTAACACGGAAGTTAATAACACGAATTTTTTAATTAATGAGCATGAAAAGAGTTATTTGATAGATTGGGAAAAGCCCCTTCTTTCCGACCCTGCTCAAGACATCGGGCATTTTTTGGCTGACACAACTACCTTTTGGAAGACAGAGTTTTTCTTCACTCAAAGTCAAAAAGAGGACTTTGTTGATGAATATATTGATTCTTTAAAAGGACGTCTTCAAGACGAATGCTTAAAGAAACGTTGTTTAGATTTTGCTAATTTTACTTGTCTTAGAGGTGTTTGTTGGTGTGCTATGGCAAGCGTTGAATATGAAAGCTCATCAAAAGAGATTTTAGATCCAACGACGAGAAAAAAACTTCCTTTCTATTTAGATGTTGAATATCTAAAGTCGATTAATCTTAAGTGTTAATGAATGTTAATGAACAAAAAAAGGTAGTTATCCTCTTTACTCGCATCCCTAAGGAGGGCAAGACAAAGACTAGACTAATGCCATTTTTAAGCGATGAAGAGTGTGTCAATCTTCATTATTGTTTTATGGGTGATGAGATCGAGGAGATTTGTAAAGTTGCCGATAAAGTGGAGATTTGTTACCTCGAGGATCCAAAGAACAATGATGAGGAGATAGAAGACTTCAGATCCTTTTTAAATGAGACAATTGACATTGACTTTTTGACGTATGAACAACACGGAGACGATATCTTTGAGAAGATGAAAAACGCTTTTAGGGAGTCGTTTCAAAGAAATCCTGACTCAAAAATTTTATTAGTGGGATGCGACCTTCCAACTTTGACTTCAAATTTATTGGTCGATGCTTTCAACAAAATTAAGGAAGGTTGCGTTTATATTTCTCCAAGTTTTGATGGGGGTTATTATTCAATTGGTCTTAGCGATTTCATTAAATCTCCTTTTGATATCAGCTCTTCAAACTCCATTGAGGTGTTTGACAATACAATGGCTTCAATTTTAGATGATGAAAAAATTGTCCAAGTGGGACCCAAAATTCAAGATATAGATGACAAGAATGATCTATTTGCTTTATGGAGAAATAGAGCTAACTTAGACCCAAATTCTTTGACGAGAGCTTTCTTAGAGAATTTTGATGAAGACAGATTTATAAATTGCATAGACCTGGATTTAAAGGTTAGCGTAATAGTCCCAATCTATAATGAAATTTCAACTATCGAGAAGTTTTATGAGGGCTTAAAACCATATTTTAGCCAGGCAGAAATTATTTTTGTTGATGGAGGTTCGAATGATGGCACTCAACAATTTTTGCAAAAAAGAGTAAAAGGGGAGCAAAAGCTAATAGTTAGCGCTAAGGGCAGAGCGGGTCAGATGAATGCTGGGGCTAGAGCAGCAACAGGAGACGCATATTTGTTTTTGCATGCCGACTCAAAACTTCCGAAGAACATGATCGGGGAAGTAAGGAGAGTTTTAAAGAAGACGAATTGGGGTTGCTTCGGCGTTAAATTTAGCGATAAGGATCCATTGATGAAAATTTGTCAAATTATTTCGAACAACAGAATTCTGGACAGAAGAGTAGTTTTTGGGGATCAAGGGATTTTTATAAGAAAAGAACTCTTTGAGGAGGTGGGAGGCTTTCCTGACATTCCAATAATGGAAGATTATCAATTATCTTTAACGCTAAAAGATAAAGGGGAGAGAATTGGAATAGCGAAAGGGTTGATTGAAACTTCTTCGAGGAGATACTATGAAGGCGGAAAACTTAAAGTTATGTGGAAAATGAATAGACTTCGTAAAGCTTATAGGGACGGAATCGACCCTGAAATAATCGCTGAAGCTTATAAGGATGTTAGATAGACGTTTTTTTAAAATCTTTACAACTCTTTAGTTACCCACTCTTTTTTTATGCACCAAAGGGCTGCTGATATGTTTTTTACGTCAGAATCTCCATTCCTGATTGATTCATGATTTAGAAACAATCTATTCCAGCTGTTCATTATTTTTTGTTTTTGCAAAGGGTAGAAGGAAGTTGTTAAAATCTTAAATTCATCGACGCCATTATTTTTGAGTTCCTCTTCAAAATTCTTTTCGTCTTCTTCATCTTTTGCGAGGTATTTAAATTGCAATATTTTTGTCCAATCGCGATAGTCAAAGAAAATTGCTTGATCATTTGGCACGTCAACTTCAAAAACGTGTCCATAACCTGAAGTGTCAAGGTTGATAAGGTTTGCTTGCGACCAATAGGGGAATTCTGCACCTTCCGGGCGGGGAGTTATTTGTTTTGCTTGCTCGACAAACCAAGAGTAGATTGTCATAAAAACGTTTGCACTCTCAACATACTTTTTTTCTATATATTCTCGTTTGCAAAAAACAATGCCATCACGCATGAGCTTTTGCCAAACTGTGTCCGTTTGATTTAATAATAACTTCATGAGATCACCCCGCATATCCATTTTCTCTTTAATTCCCAAACAAGACCATAAGAAGAGTCATTGCCAATTTTGACCTCATCGTCAAAAAGACGTTTCCAACTTTTAATTATCTCTGCTTTAAGCTCTGGGTAAAATTGTGTCATAACTGCCTTTGCATCGTCGATTGCATAATCTTTCATCAATTTTTTATGACGTTTCATGTCCTCTTCATCTTTGGGGATATATCCATAATTTAACATTTGTCCCCATTTCGCCACATTGATTTTCGTTATTTCCTCGTCAGGTATCTTAAGGTCAAGAATAACGAAATCGGGGGTCGTTTGCATAGTTGCTTCAAGAGAAAACGAGAGCCAAATTGGGACTTCAGCATCTTTTGGCTTCAAATCCAGCTTTGGGTGGTTTTTTACAAGCTCATCATAGACGAACGCCATCATTTCTGCTTGGCTTCCAAGGTCATTTTGGATAAACTTCCGTTTAGCAACGAAACGACCATCTCTCTCAAGAATTTTTAAAACATTTGAGTGTTGTTTTGTCCAAACTTCAACCATAGACAAATTATACTTTCTTTAATAAAGATTGAATAGTTAAAGTCAATGATAGAATTGTTTATGTTTGTGAGGGAAAAGGGAAAGAATGGAAAACGTTAAACAAGAAGAGGTGTTGATTAGAAACGCAACTAGCATTGGCGTTTTTGGAAATGTCGCTCTTTGCGCTTTTAAGTTTGTTGCTGGAATTGTTGGAAATTCTGGGGCGATGCTCTCGGACGCCGTTCACTCTCTATCGGACGTTTTTGCAACCGCTATCGCATTCGCGGGAGTAAAGAGTGCGAAGAGGTCTGCTGATGACTCTCATCCTTATGGTCATGAACGCTTTGAGTCAGTTGCAAGCCTTTTTCTAGGTTTGATTTTGCTCTTTACTGGAATTGCCATTGGTGTTGGGGGAGTAAAAACTGCAGTTGAGATTATGCAAGGCAATGCCACCTTTGTTCAACCTGAGAAAATTGCTTTGATTGCAGCTTTAGTTTCTATAGTTGTTAAGGAGGCGATGTTTTGGTATACGCGACATGTCGCTAAGGTTCTTATGAGTTCTGCATTTATGGCGGATGCTTGGCATCATAGGAGCGATGCTATCTCTTCTGTTGCTGCGTTAATTGGAATTGGAGGTTCTATGTTAGGCTTTTCAATTTTGGAGCCAACAGCAACAGTTTTCATAGCGATCTTTATTGCAGGCGTTGCCTTTAAGCTTTTAAAAGATAGCTTAAATCAACTTCTTGACTCTTCTGTTGGAAGCGAATTTGAGGATGAGTTAACAAAATTTGTGTCTGGTAAAAGTGGCGTTTTGGGTGTTGATATGGTTAGATCTAGGCATTTTGGAAATAGGATTTGCATCGATCTTGAGATCAGAGTTGATGGAAAACAAACTTTGTATGAGGCGCACAAAATAGCCGAAGACGTTCGTTTATCAATTCTTCAAACCTATCCAATGATAAAGTTTGTGACAGTTCATGAAAATCCCGCTTGAGTGATTTGCTGGTATTGTGTTGTTTTATTATTCGCGTTCGAATATAATTAGACTATTCGGTATTCGAGATCTGCACTCAATAATTGAATATTTTAGATTCTGCAAAAATTCATTTTAATTTAATAAAAGTTTTATTTTGGAGGATGTATAAAAATGGAAACATCTAATATTTCACGTCGTGGTTTTATTGGTGGCGTCGCTGCTGCAACAGCTTCATTAGCGTTGGCAGGTTGCTCAAGCGGATCTTCGAGCTCTTCAAGCAATAGCTCATCTAGCTCCTCATCTTCTTCTCCTAACACTGATTTTAGTGAGACAACTGGAGACAAATTGAAGATCACGACTCTTTCAGAGAACACAAACACAGGTCATGAGCGCTTGTCATCTGAATTCGGTTTCTCAGCTTTAATAAAGTTGGGAGATTCAAGTGTTATTTTTGACACCGCTAAGAAAGGCGACTTTATCGAGCATGCACAACAATTAGATGCGGATCTTAGCGCTTGCAAGATGATGGTTTTGAGTCACGCGCACTATGACCATTGCGGTGGTGTTATGAAATACTACAACATGTTCGGGGGCAGCGGAAGAACAATTTATCTCAAAGATTGCTTTTTCGATGGGGCGTCAGAGAAATACTATGATGACATTTCTGGATCAAAATTAGACTTCACTGATGGAAAACCTGGCTATTTTAACATTGGAATCAACTTCACAGAAGACCAATTAAAAGCAACAGGTGTTGACATTAAATACATGAAAGAAGATTCCCAACAGCTTGCTCCTGGAATTAAGCTTCATGGCAACTTTACTCGCAATCCGCTAGATCCAAAGATGTTGATAAAAAATGAAAAGGGACAATATATAGTTGACGACTTTGATGAAGAAGTTGCAATATCTGTCGAGACTAGCAAGGGAATCGTTGTTGTCTCTGGTTGCTCCCACACAGGAATTGAAAATATTGTTAAAGCGATAAAGGAACGCGAGGGAAAACAAGTCTACGCTGTTATTGGGGGATTCCACCTTTTGGATGCAACTGAAACTCAAATCCAAAATAGCATCGACACATTTAGCGGGCTTGGCGTATCTCACATGGGTGTTTCTCATTGCATCGGTGATAAAGCGAAGAAAATGTTCTGCGAACAGCTTCCTGATATCGCATTTGTTAACACGACAGGAAGCATTTTTGAAATGAAGTAGTTTTAGCCAAATCACATAGACGTTTTAATTAACTTGGCAAAGGAGTCTGGCAAAGAAGTTGAGCCAGACTTCTTTTTTAGTAAAATAGAGCAAATGGTGTTTTAATTGCTTTTAAGAAAGAAGTTCGTTTTAAATTGCTAAACAAACTATCAAGAAGGTCTTTCGTTGGGCTCAGTGCTCTTAGTGCAGGAGTGCTTTCTTTGGAGTTGAGCGGTTGTTCTAACAACAACACCCAAAACAATCAAGACCAAAAATCCTCGAACGAAAAGACAGGGGTTATAACCGCCTCAATTGGAATTAGTGCTTCAAACTTTTCGCCTGTCGGATCGACTAATCCTCTTGTTATTTCTGCAAATCGCCATGTTTTAGAAGGTCTTTATGACGTGGATCTTGGCAATTATCGCGCGAACGCTGCTATAGCTGATGGAGAGCCTGTTAAAGTTGGTGACCTTGAGTATGAAATAAGGATAAAAAAGAATAAGAAGTTCAGTGATGGTAGTGATTTGACAATAGAAGATGTTGTCAATTCTTTTCAAAAGAACATGGCAAGTGACAAGTTTGCTCCCTATTTGTCGTTTATTGAAAGTGTTACACCAAAAGACGATTCGACGTTGATTTTTAAGCTAAAGTATCCGTTCGACTTATTGTTTAAGTCAAGGATTTCGATTGTAAAAATATTTCCAGCATCTCAAAGCTCGCAGGATTTAATTTCTAAACCTATTGGCACTGGTCCTTGGATGTATGATTCTGTTGATGGAGCAGATGGTTCTAAAATAACATTTGTTCCTAATCAATTTTATGTTGGCAACAATAAAGTCGAAGACTCGCAAATGGAGTGGAAGATTTGTGTTGATGATGATGAGAGGGCAGCCTCTTTAGAACAAGACAATGTTCTTGTTGCAGAAAACGTCAATGAAAAGAATGCAAGCAAGATAACGTCGTCGGGGAAAACGTTAGAATATGTTCCAGGTTTTGAGTGTCCTTTTTTGATGTTTAACACTCAAAAAGAGCCTTTTAACAACGTTGAAGTTAGACAAGCTATTTTCTATGCGTTAGACATTGATAAATTGATAAGCGAGGAGATGGGATCTCATGCAAAGTCTGTTTCATGTTTCTTGCCAGAATCATTTGCTAACTATCATCAAACGAAGACAGTTTTTTCTTTTGATAAGCAAAAGTCGTTGGACTTATTAAAGGGGGCAAGGCTAAAATGTGAGCTTCTTGTTGACTCCTCTTCTTTAAGTGGAATTTCAAGCAGGATAAAAGATAACTTATCTTCTGTTGGCATTGACGTGACTTTAAGAGAAGAGGTAATTGATTGGGACTCGATATCCTCTGGAGGTACGGCGTTAAATTTTGATTTCTTGCTTTCAACAAGTGATCCTAGTTGCATTTGCAATGACCCTGACTTTTTAATGAGTTGGTGGTTTGGAGATAACTTTTGGATGAGGAGTTTGAGCGGATGGGCTCTAAGCGCGGAATGGCAAGATTTGCAAGTTAAATTGCAAAGCGCTAGAGTCGAGGGCGATTCGAACAAACAACAATCTCTTTTCAGTGAGTGTTTTGAAATTATTGCTAGCAATTGCGTGGCTTATCCATTATGTCACCGAGACATTGCGAGCGCATATAACTCACCTAAGTTGACAAACTTTACTCCTATAGCAACCCGCGGGCTTAATTTTTTGGGGTCAAAACTTGCTAGTTAAAGACGTTGAAGTCTATAATGAAGACTATGACGATGTTAAGTGATTACGAAAACAATTCCGCACCAAACGATGTCTTGAGAGACGCTTGGGTTGAGATCGACCTTGGAGCTCTTAGGTCGAATTTCTTTAGCATTAAAAATTCTCTCAAGCCTGGTGTAAAGATTTTGGCTGTTGTTAAGGCTGATGCCTATGGACATGGTGCTAAGATGTGCGCAAAGACCCTCGATGTGACAGGGGCTGATTATTTTGGCGTTGCAACTGCCAAAGAAGGAATTGAGCTTCGAGATGAAGGCATCGAAAAACCAATTTTGATATTGTCTCAACCGCCAAAAAGTGCTATCGAAAAAATTGTTGAATTTGATTTGATGCCGAGCATATATGATGCACAATTTGCTATCCAATATGGCGAAGCTGCTGATAGAGTTGGCAAAAAAGCTCCCTTCCATCTCGCTGTTAACACCGGGATGAACAGGATTGGCGTTTTATGGAGCGAGGTTGTTGAGTTTTTAAGTGCAATATCATTTCATAGAGCTCTCGAACTTGAAGGAATTTTCACTCATTTTGCAACAGCTGATGAGATCGACACTCTCGAGTTTGAAAGGCAATTCACAAGGTTTGAAAAAGCCATTGAGTGCGTTAGGCTAGCAAAAATTGATCCTGGAATTGTCCATTGTGCTAATTCTGCCAGCGTTTTGAAGTTCCCAAATGCCCATTTTGATATGGTTCGGCCAGGAATAATTCTCTATGGTCTAAAGCCTTCCCCAGAAACTATCCCTGAAATAGAATTAAAACCAGTTATGAGCGTTAAAGCAAAGATAACAGATGTTAGGAGCGTTCCCGTTGGAGAGGGTGTTTCTTATGGACTTCGCTATCGATCACGTGGTTATGCAAAGGTATGCACTATACCTATCGGTTATGCGGACGGTTTGCATAGAGTTTTGAGCGGAAATTTCAACGTGCTTTTAAATGGAAAGCGCTATCAACAAATTGGAAGCATATGCATGGATCAATGCATGTTTGAGGTTGAGCAGCGCCACTTGTCAAGCAAAGATAACTTTGACCCGCAAGTTGGTCAAGTTGTCACTCTTGTTGGAAAAGATGGTGAGGAACAACTAACTCTCGACGAGATGGCTAATGTTGCGCAAACGATAAATTATGAGCTTGCGTGTGACTTTGGCTCTATGCGCTTAGATCGCGTTTATGTTTGATCCAATTGAATATATAAATGAGCCAAGGTGGCAAAAGGTAAGCCTTGGCTTGACAAGAATCAAAGAATTGTTAAATCTTTTGGGTAGTCCACAAAACGAGCTTGAATTTGTTCATGTCGCGGGAACAAATGGCAAGGGGTCTGTGTGCGCTTTTTTAGAGTCTGCTTTAAGGATGTCAGGCCTAAAAACAGGGTTGTTCACTTCCCCCTATGTCCAAGTTTTTAATGACCGAATACGTGTAGATAACAAAAACATCAATGATGAAGAGTTGCTCGATATTACCCTTCAAGTTAGGGATGCTGCAAATAGAGTTGAGTCCATTTTGGGGGAACATCCAACAGAGTTTGAGCTAATGACTGCGATTGCGTTCCTTTATTTTCTAAAGTCAAAGTGCGACATAGTGGTTTGTGAGGTCGGCTTGGGTGGCAGGCTTGACTCAACTAACGTTATAGTTCCAAAGGCGAGCGTTGTAACAAAAATTGGTCTTGACCACATTCAAATTTTAGGAAACTCACTTGAAGAGATTGCTAATGAGAAGGCAGGGATCATCAAAGATGGTGTCCCTGTTGTAAGTGCTGCGCAAGAAGATAGTGCTATGCAAGTCATCTTGGATGTTGCAAGAAAAAAGAACTCGAAGATTTATGTTTGCGAAGAGCAAATTGCAAAACAATATGATTTGATGATGAAAGGAAATTTTCAATATCAAAATGCTTCTATTGCAAAAAGAACGCTTGATGTGTTAGCTAAATCTTTTCCCCAATTAAACGAGGATGTAATAAAAAAAGGGATTGAAAGCGCAACTTGGCCCGGGAGATTTGAAATTTTTGATAAAAATTTGCCGGATTACATTGAAGAGGTTATAGTTGACGGAGCTCACAACATTGATGGCGCAAGAGCTTTAAAGGATTCGCTTTTAAGTTTGCCTAATCTTAGCAACAAAAGGTTGATAGCAATCTTTGGTGCATTAAAAGACAAAGACATTATTGGCGTGCTAAGTGAATTAGCTCCACTTTTTGAGGAGTTTTTTATCTATGAACCTAATAGTCAACGGGCTATGAAGAGCGAAGACATTGCAAGACTTGTCTCTGAATTTCCCAATGTAAAAGAAATCCAGGAAGTTAATTTTGCAAAAGATGCCATTAAACGTGTTTTGGAAGGTGATTTTAATCTTGACAAAAATAAAAACTCCCAAAACATTGTTGTTTGCTTTGGGAGTCTATATTCTATCGGTGAGATTCGCGTTTTTTTAATCGACAAAACCCGCGATAGTTAGCTTTTAAAAGTTTTTAGGAGTTAACTTTCCATAACCACCATCATGCCTTCTATAGAGCAGATGGATTTCGTTAGAATCTCGGTCGGTGTAGATATAAAAATCATGGTCGAGCATGTCCATGCGAGAGAGAGCCTCTTCTTCTGTGCAAACTGTGTAAGTTATCGCTTTGCGGCGGATAATATCGTCCTCAGTTAGTTCAGCCATCAAGGCTTCAATATCTAATTCGCCGCCAGCAGAAGCAAGGGAAGCGCTCTCTGAGTCTGTGCGCTTGCGCTTGTCGATCATTCTCGTTTTGTATTTACGCAATTGGCGAACGATCTTTGCTGCTGCAATGTCGATTGCGGCATACATGTCAACATCTCTAATTTCAACACGCGCAATTTGTCCCTTTAGAGTTACTGTGACCTCGCATGTTGAAGGGGTTGGGTTAGAAGGGTTTTTTTCGTAGAACAAAACAACATCGCAACTTATGATCTCTAAACCTAATTGGTCAATTGAATTTTTGATCTTTTCCTCTGCATAGCTTTGTAGAGCGTCTGTAACTGGCATTTTTCTGCCTGTGACTGAGAAATTCATGATTGAACCTCGCTTTCTCGTGACTCTTTTAAAACATATTAATTATATAGCATGCTAAAATAACCTAATGTTCACAATTCGAGAAAATCTAGCTTTTTTGATTGGAAAATTTATTGTTCCTAAAAAAAAGCGTCTCTTGCGACTCACTAGAAATTTATTACTTTTGCTAGCAGCAGCGCTTGCTCTCGAAATTTTCTTATTTAATTTCAATTACTTTTCAACTCTTCAAAATAGTCCAATAGATTTGTCTGATCAAATAAGTTTGGCAAAGTCGAATAAAAGCTCTGACGATGGGAGAGCTTCGTTTGTTTTGACTAGCGACAATCACACGCTTGAATTTCATAACATAAATAAGAAAGTTAACAGCGTTCAAATTGAATTTGACACTGAGCAAACTGCCCAAGCGCTTGAAATTAAAATGCAATTTACTGATGAGGCGCACGTTAGCTATTTTGACACAACCGACTACACTGCAGGCATCCCTTTAATGTCGATGTCGACTTTATTAAAAAACACTCAATATATGCGTCTTAACACGACTGGAAATATGAAGGATTTAAGGATTGAGGTTGTTGGCAACACATATGATGTGCAATACCCTCTATATCTTAAAACTATAGTGGTAAACCCAAACAGACCCTTCGATTTTAATATGACGCGCTTTTTGACTTGCGCTTTGATTTTTTTCCTTGTCTATGTTTTTAGACCTAAAAGTTCGATCTATAAACTCAAAATTCGAGAAAACGACTTGTCTTCAAAAGTTGGGATCGTTAGTGCTGTCACTCTTGAAGTCATCTTGGCAACAACCTTCCTATTTTTCGGATCAAACATGGTTGGAGTTGCGACGTCTAGTTACAATTATGGCGAGTGGGATGGAAAAAGCCTCGTTAACACATATGAAGTCGGAGGCAAGAATTCCTCTCAATATGCAAACCTCGCAAGGTCGTTTGCTAATGGGAGTCTAAGTTTAGAAGAGGAGCCTCCAGATTGGCTAAAAGAACTTGAAAATCCATATGATAAGGCTTCTCGAGATGAGGCTCAAAAGGACAGTGGGCAAGACTACCTTTTTGACGTCGCCTATTTTAATGGGAAGTATTATGTTTATTTTGGAGTCGTTCCAGTTTTGTTGTTCTATCTTCCTTTTTACTTAATAACAGGTGTTAATTTTCCAACAGCGATAGGTGTTTTGCTAGCTGCATTGGCTTTTATTGTTGGAATAACTGTCCTTTTGCATAGATTTGCAAAATATCACTTTAAGCGAGTTAACTTAGGTATCTTCTTGCTTTTACAAATTCCTTTAGTCGCATGTTCAGGAATTTTATATCTTTTGAAATTTCCAACATTTTATTCGTTGCCAATAGCTTGTGCTCTTGCATTCACTGTTTGGGGTCTTTATTTTTGGATGAGAGGGAGAAGAGCTCAAAAGAGAATGGCGTGCTTTATCGCTGGATCTATTTGCATGGCACTTGTCATAGGATGCAGGCCTCAATTGGCTATAGTTTCAGCGGTTGCGTTCCCGTTGTTTTGGAAGCCTTACATAAAAGAGAAGAGGATAGTGACAAAAGAGGGTGCAATTGAGTTTATTAGTCTAATCGCGCCTTATTTGATAGTTTTCTTATTCTTGTTTATATACAACTACGCACGCTTTGGATCAATTTTTGATTTTGGAGCAAATTATAATTTAACTGTGAATGACATGACTAAGCGGGGGATGAATTTTGGTCGTGTTTTGCCAGCTTTCTTCTCTTATTTTCTCCAAACCCCTTCAACGACTGGCGTTTTTCCTTTCCTCCAACAAACAACTTTTGACACGACCTACGTTGGTCAAACAATTAGAGAAGCAACTTTCGGAGGGATTTTTGCGTGCTTGCCACTTCTTTGGTTAAATGTTATCGCCTATCCTGCTCTAAAGATTAGAAATGCACAAAGGAAGACTCACACAGTTAGCGGCGTTGTTGCTCTTCTAATTGTTGGAGGAATCCTCGTTGCCGTTCTAGACGCCGAGATGGCAGGAATTTTGCAACGCTATTATGCTGACTTTTCGTTTATGTTTTTAGCTTCTGCTGTTTTAATCGCATTTATATTAAATGAAAATGCGCTTTTAAGGACTTCTCTTGAGGATGCAGAAACGCAAAATGCCTCGCGGGATTCTATGTCTATCGATGCGATTGTTCCTTTGAAGTTGAGTGCAAATATGCTTTATAAAATCATAATTTTAACTGTCGCAGCAAGCGTTCTATATTCAACTCTTTTATGCTTTGTTCCAGAAACAGGTTGGTATTCTGATGTTTATGCTTATAGTTATGTTGGGTTAAAAGACGCTGTTTTGTTTTGGACATAATTTATGTCTCAAAGCATAATAAAAACTATATAATTTCATTTAAGTTAAAAGCCTAAGAGATAGGACAAGTCATGTATAAAATTCATTGTTTAAACAACATTTCTAAAAAAGGTTTGCAAGTTTTAAGTGAAGATTATGAAATTGTTGAAGATATAAAAGATGCAGACGCAATTTTAGTTAGAAGTGCGAATATGCATGAGATGGAAATTCCTGATTCTGTTAAATGTGTTGCTCGTGCGGGGGCTGGTGTCAACAACATTCCTCTTGAGGAATTTGCTAAACGAGGAATTGCTGTTTTTAACACACCTGGAGCGAATGCAAATGCTGTCAAAGAACTCGTGGTCGCAGGATTGTTGTTGTCTTGCCGTGATATCATTGGTGGAAATGAGTGGGTAAGAGAAAATGCGAGCGATGAGAACGTTGGCAAGAGCGCCGAGAAAGCGAAAAAAGCGTTTGCAGGATCTGAGATTCTTGGCAAAACTTTGGGCGTTATCGGGCTTGGAGCGATCGGCAGGCTCGTTGTTGGAGCCGCAGAGGCATTGGGCATGACTTGTGTTGGCTACGATCCTTTCCTCGATAATGAGAAAGCTTCAAAGATAAGCAAAGATTTAAAATTTGTTGAAGACGTCAATGAGCTTTATAAAGTTAGTGATTTTGTTACAATCCATGTTCCAGTGAGTGATCAAACTGCTGGAATGATTGATAAAAACGCGATCTCAAACATGAAAGATGGCGTTGTTTTCTTAAATTTCTCTCGCGACAAGCTTGTTAATGACGAAGATATGGCTTTAGCTCTTGAGAGTGGAAAAGTTAGAAAATATGTAAGCGATTTTGCTAACGCCGATGTCGTTAAAATGAATAACGCAATCATTCTGCCACATCTTGGTGCATCAACTGCTGAGGCGGAGGACAATTGTGCGAAGATGGCCGCTGAGGAAGTTATGGCCTACCTTGAGCGTGGAGAGAAAATTCATTGCGTTAATATGTAGTGCGAATGGTATAAATTAAAAAATTGAACAACTTTCAATCCAATTTTTGATACTATTGTAGATGCTTTTAGGGTTTGATCTTCTGCTTGATTAAAAACAACTCTAAACAAAGTCTATATCTGTAAACATTTCTGCAACTAGCATTATTTAAGTGTCCTCTCATGAGCTGGTTTTAGGAGTGTTTAAAAGTTTCAAACTTGGTTAAATATGTTGACCGCCTTGGGTCAAATTCAAGAAAATGGGATGGTCTTTCAGAGCGTTTTTCTGAAGAAGACCTTCTTCCGCTTTGGATTGCGGATATGGATTTTCAATCTCCCGATTGTGTCCTAGATGCCCTCAAGACTTATGTAGACTTTGGCGTTTTTGGCTATTCAAAGGTAAGTGATGATTGGTTCGATTCGATCATCGATTGGGAGTGTGAACAGCATGGTTATCATGTCAAAAAAGATTGGATTTGTTTTTCTCCAGGAGTTGTATGTGGTTTTAATTGGCTCTTGCAAGCTTTGACCAACGAAGGCGACGCTGTCATCATTCAACCTCCAGTTTATTATCCTTTTTCAGAAGCTGTTATTCATAACAATAGGCGGCTAATAGAAAACGAGCTTGTTAAAGTTGACAATTCGTATGTTATGGACTTAAACGATTTTGAGAATAAGGTTGTTGAAAATAATGTTAAGGCATTCATTTTTTGCTCACCTCACAATCCTTGCGGGCGCGTTTGGAGCGAAGAGGAGCTTAGAAAAATGCTTGAGATTTGCAAAAAACATGGAGTAATCGTTATATCAGATGAGATCCATCAAGACTTAGTTATGCCAGGAAATAGGCATATTCCAGCTGCAATAGTTGGAGATTTTTCTGACGTTTTAATTACTATTTCAGCCCCGTCAAAAACGTTTAACGTTGCAGGATGTCAAAATTCTTTTGTGATTATTGAAGATGAGATATTGAGAGGAAAGTATAAAAAACATCTTGAAAAATTGAGAGTTAACGGAGGAAATCCTTTTGGATACGTTGCCGCAACCGCTGCTTATAGGGGTGGGGGAGAGTGGTTAAGCGAAGTTAAGGAAATCATTTGGGATAACTTTTTATTTATGAGAGAACATCTCCTTGAAGCCTTTGACAAGCTTTGGATTGCAGATTTGCAAGGAACATATCTTATGTGGATTGATCTTGGAGAATATGTTAGAGAATCTGAAATCGAAAGTTTCGTCACTCAAGAATGCAAAATCGCTCCCGATCTCGGTTCTTGGTTTGGTGGGAGAAATTCAAATACATTTATTAGGATTAACTTGGCGACCTCTAGAGAAAACATCGAAGAGGCTGCGGAAAGAATTATTGGCGCCTTGGAAGAAAGGATTAATTAGATGGAACAAGCTGGAAAGACCGAAATTAAGAATTTAAGTTTTTCTTATCCTGGAACAGATAAGTTGATTCTTGAGAATCTTAATGCGTCTTTTGACGATGGTGAGTTTGTTTGCATCTTAGGTCAATCAGGGTGCGGAAAGTCAACTTTGTTGCGGCTCATCGCTGGTTTGGAAACTGTTAGCGGTGGAGAAATTTTAATGCATGGAGAACCAATTAAAGGTGCAGGTCTTGATAGAGGGGTTGTTTTTCAAGATTATGGTCTTTTTCCGTGGATGACTGCGGGAGAGAACATAACACTTGCAATACATCAAAGATTCCCAAAGATGAGCAAGGAAGAGCAACAAAATTTGGCATGTGATATGCTCGAAAGAGTCGGTCTTGATAGGGAGGTTTTTAAGAAACTTCCAAAAGAACTTTCTGGAGGGATGAAACAAAGATGCGCCATTGCACAATCATTTGCAATTGATCCTCCAATTTTTTTGATGGATGAGCCTTTCGGCGCGTTAGATGCTGTGACTAGAGCAAAGCTTCAAGATCTTGTGTTAGAGCTTTGGCGTTCTCAAAATCCGAGAAAGAGCGTATTTTTTGTAACTCACGATGTTGACGAAGCTCTTCTTTTGGCAAATAGAATCATTATTTTGGGGCAGCGACCTTCAAGCATAATCTTTGACATAAAAGTAGAAGATGATTTTTGTGATTCTCGTGAACATCAATATGACAACCCTGAGGTTGCTAAACTTCGCGGAGAACTCGTTAAGCAAATAAACAAAGATGTTGCTGAACGGGTCAAATAATATCTCCAAACTTATTATTTATTTTTTGAAAGGAGCAGGTTAATGGTTTATTCGAGAAGGGATTTTTTTAAGCTTGCAGGAGTTGCAGGGGTTTCTGTTGCGGCAGCTGGGATGAGCGCATGTTCATCGAATTCTTCATCAAATTCAAGCTCAAGTTCTACAAGTAACAGCGATACTCCTGAACAATCCACTGTTCGTTGGAACTATGGTGCAAGTGGAAATGTTCTAGTTGTGATTGCGAATGAAAAAGGCTACTTTAAAGATGAAGGGATCACAATCGAAAAGATTGAGACAACTGCTGTCCTTGATGCTATGGCGCTTTTAACAACTGGCAAAGCTGATGTTGTCTCGAACGCTGGGACTTCAAACCCTTTGCAACAAATTTCCAACGGTGTCGACATAACCGTGTTTGGTGGACACATGCAAACTGGATGCATGCCAGTCGTTGGAAAGAAGGGCGTTGAATGGAAGGGTATTGAGTCGTTTGTAGGCAAGACAGTGGCAGTGAATCCGAGTTATTTCGCCTTCACTGGAGCTCTCATGGATAAAGGGTATGATAAGCCTCTTGAGGTTGTGGATTGGAAAATCTACAAAGATTATAACGATGCACTAGCGGCTGTTGTTCGAGGTGATGTTACGTATGCACTCCTTGGAACAGAAAAAACTCAAACTGCAAAACAAATGCAAGATAACGGAGAGATTGATATTCTTTGCTATCAGAGTGACATTATGGAAGATTATTCGTGTTGCAGGATGGTCGCAAACACTGAATGGATTAACAAAAATCCGAAGACAGTTAAAGCAATTTGTAGAGCGCTTCTTCGTGCACAATCCTGGTATGAGTCAAACAAGAATGAATCGGTTTCAATGTTGGCAAGTGCAATAGGCGCTAACGATGACTACGTTTCTGCATATATGCTAGATGAGCATTATCGAGTGAATGTCGATCCGCTTAAAAACAGTGTTGTTAGAGCTTGGAATATTCTTGATAAAACTGATTATCTAAAAGGGGATAAGTCAATCAAAATTGAAGATCACATCAACACTGAACTTTATAAAGAGGCACTAGATGAGTGCAAGAATAAATATGGGAAAGATGACTCAGCTTTCTATTCAAAAATGGAAACATTCTTCACTGAGCATAACAATTAAAATTTGATTTTATTTAAAGGTTAGAAAATGAAAAAAGTAACAGAAATTGCTAAGAAGTATTGGCCGACGGTGTTGATTTTTGCTGGACTTGTGGCTTTATATTGTTTTCTAGCAGACAACAAACTTGTTAACCCCTATTTTTTTCCAACAAGTGACTCAATCATTAAATCTTTAGATGAAAATATGGGATTATTTTTCTCTAACATGATTGCCAGTTTTAAGTTATTGATTCCGTCCATTGCAATATCGCTATTAATCGCACTCGTTTTAGGCGCAATAATGGGTCTAAACGAAAGAATTAGAGAAGTCCTACACCCAGTAATTTATGCTCTTTCGGTAATTCCTGCAATTCTTCTCTCTCCTTTTGTGCTTTTGTTAGCACCTTCAATTTTTGTTGCTTCAGTTATTCTAATTGTATATAACATAGTTTGGGCAACGCTTTTTGGCACAATAACTGGAATTATGACCATAGACAAACGATATCTTGACAAAGCAGCTACCCTCGAGATTAAAGGAGTTAAACGCTTTTTTAAAGTAATTTTGCCTGCCGCTAGCCCCTCCATCATTTCTGGTTTCGTTAACAGTCTCAGAAGTTCTTTTCTAATGCTTGTTTTTGCAGAAATGTATGGAGCAGCCGAGGGAATGGGCTATTTTGTTAAAAAGAATGCTGATTTAGGTATTTTTTCTAACACGTGGTCGGGGTTTGTTTTTATGGTAATTGTTTTAGTCATAGTGATGCAGATTTTTGAAGTTATTAAAAAAAGAATGTTGCGTTGGACGGTTGACTAAGTTGAAAATAAGGGTCGCATATAATTGCGACCCTTTCACATTAATTCAAAATATTTGCTATAATCAATAAGGCTTTAATGAGCGCGTGTTCATTTAAAGGTTTAAATGGTCGAGTGGCGCAGCGGGAGCGCAGTTGCCTTACAAGCAAACGGTCGGGGGTTCAAATCCCTCCTCGACCACCATTTTTAACAATGGTAAAAAAGAATCTTTTGTCATATTTTAAGAGAGTGGTCTAACGTGGAAATCGAAAAAACTAATGGAAGAGAACATTTTGCTTCGCGCATCGGTTTTATCTTGATCGCAGCGGGTTGCGCGATAGGGATCGGAAACGTTTGGCGTTTCCCTTATATAACAGGGCAATATGGCGGCGGAGCGTTCGTTTTGCTCTACCTTATTTTTCTTGTTATTTTAGGGTTGCCCGTCATGGTCATGGAGTTTGCCGTTGGAAGGGCAAGCCAAAAGAGCGCAGCTCACGCTTTTGACATTTTGCAACCAAAACGCACTTTTCATTGGTTTTCTTGGTGGGGATATATAGGATGTATGCTCTTAATGATGTTTTACACAACCGTTTCAGGTTGGATGTTAGCTTATGTCCCAAAGATGGCGACTGGAATTTTCAATGGTGCGACATCAGAGGTCGCGGGAACCATTTTTAATGATCTGTTGGCAAATCCAAGTGAACTTATCGCTTGGATGCTCGCAGCTGTTTTGATAGGATTTCTGATTTGTTCTTTAGGCTTGCAAAAGGGAGTTGAGAGAATAACCAAGTGGTTAATGGCGATTCTTTTCGTTGTTATGATAATTCTTTGCATTAGGACTATGACGTTGCCTAATGGAGGCGAGGGAATTGCATTTTACTTGATCCCAGATTTTAGTCGCATGTTCGAAAATGGATGGTCAACTTTTGGCGAAGCTGTTTACGCTGCAATGGGTCAAGCTTTCTTTTCGCTATCCTTAGGAATCTCTGCGATGGAGATTTTTGGATCATACATTGGAAAGGAACGCAGTCTGACGGGTGAGGCGATCTCGGTAACTGCGCTAAACACTCTTGTAGCAATATTGGCTGGTTTGATTATATTCCCTGCTTGCTTTGCTTATGGCGTGACGCCTGATTCTGGCCCATCGCTCGTGTTCGTAACCTTGCCTCTAGTTTTTGCAAAGATGCCTCTTGGCAATTTATGGGGCGCATTATTCTTTGTCTTTATGTGTTTTGCAGCACTTTCAACTGTCATCGCGGTCTTCGAGAACTTAATTTGCTTTACTATGGACAAATTTGGAATAAAAAGGTCGAAGGCAGTTTTAATAAATGGAGCATTGGTCGCTGTTCTAAGTCTTCCTTGTGCGCTTGGGTTTAATGTTTTGTCTGGAGTGACCTTGCCTGGCATCGGCGACATTCAATCGATTGAGGACTTCATTGTTTCTAATAATATGTTGCCTTTAGGCTCTTTAGTCTTTGTTATCTTTTGCACTCGTAAATTTGGATGGGGCTGGAAGAACTTTAAAAAAGAAGCTGATGCAGGGCAGGGCATTAAGTTTCCTGCTTGGAGCAGAGTTTGGGTAACTTATTGCATTCCTGTTCTCATCATCATCATTTTTGTTATGGGTTATGCGCCTAAATTCGCGATTTGGTTTGGTGCTTAGTTTAATATTTTTTGAAGCGCTATTTGCAAATTCCGCTGCTTCTTTGTTTAGAATTGGCTTCCATTTCTAGCAATTTTGCTTTGCGGTCGACTCCGCCCGCATACCCAACTAAATTGCCATCTTTGCCTATGACTCGATGACATGGGATTATAAGGGAGATTGGGTTGTTGCCAACAGCTCCTCCAACAGCTTGAGCAGACATTTTCTTAGGCTTGCGTTTCTTTGCAATTTCTTTAGCAATTTGTCCATAGGTCATCGTTTTTCCATAGGGGATCGTCATCAAGATTTTCCAAACTTCTTTTCTAAATTCAGTTCCCGCCATTTTGACCTGGGGAGTGAAATCAGGTTTTAAACCTTGAAAGTAAATGTCTAGCCACGCGCTTGCTTCTTCAAGTAGATGGTGACTGTCTTCTACTACATTTTCACTTAGAGTGCTCCCAAAGTTCTTTTGTTCATTAAACCAAAGCCCAATAATTGCCTCTTCATCGCATGCTATTGTGATTTTGCCCAAAGGGGAAGTGTATTGGCTTGTGTGAATCATGTTAAGTCTGGCACGGATTTTCTCATTACTTATTTAGATTTCTTTGCCTTCTCACACTCTTTAATGTCATGAACACATAATTGCAAGAAAAACGAAGCAACTTTCTTTGCGTCATATTTAGGATTTTTGCGATCCATAATTTCTGAGCTCATTTCTATAATTTCTTCTTCAGAAGCAAATTCCAATTTCGCGTAACCCCAAGGGTTTTTACCGCTCTCGATGCCGGTTTTGTCGGGACGTGGAAAGCAATTAGTTGTAATATAGACTGATATCCTACCACCAGATAAACTCGGAAGGATTTTGTTTAAAGTTTCATTATCTTCCGCATATAATTTTCTTATTATATCCTTGTTTCTGTACGCCGAAATTGGTCGAGGATTGACATCGCCCCCCTTTTCTTTATGGAGAAATGGATTTCTTGACATTTGAAGTTTTGTAAAGTCATGATGTATGTTTCCACTATTGACGTCGAGGTGCTCTCTGCACAGACCTAAAGTGAATTTGTTTTCGGGGTAATTTTTACTTTCTACATCAATCCATAGATAATGACCTTTACCAGAATCCGTGTCTCCAAATTTCTTTTTGATTTTAAATAGCCCTTTGTAATTGCTATTATTTTCATCATTTAGGCACGCATACAATTCTTCTTGTGCGCATTCCAAATTTTTAATCAATTCAGTATTGATTTCTTCAATTGAAACCACCATTTGACCTCCTTATTCCGTTAGCGGCTCAATATTCTTAATCCCTTCCTCTGCACTCATTTTACCAAGCAGAACTAAGAACAATGTTGGGCTCAATTCATTCATGTATGCAGGCAAAGTTGCTGTGATGTAGTCACAAACCTCTAAAGGTGCCAATTCAAACACATCATAATCGACACACATTGTTGCAGTGAGGTCGCGCTGTTCATCTTCTGTAATGTAGAAACGAGGCGTGAGCAAGTGGTGGGGCGAATAGAATTGTCCGCCCACTCCGTCGTTGTTAAAAGGCCAAAATCGTGCGTTGATGTAATTGAGCAAACGATACATTTCTGGCAATTTGTCTTTGTTCTCAGAAATCCAACTTGAAGCATTTTCGTCGAAATAAACTCGTGCCTCCATGCAGGTCTCAAAGAAGTAAAAACAGCATTCTAGCACGTCATCAGGGCAATTGTCATGACCCTTCAAAACAAGAACGACACTCATATCCCCGCCACGCAAGTAATGTGTAAAAGCAATGTTTCGATCACGCAGATATTTAATAACGTATTGCTTTGCTTCTAACTTATCCATACAAAAATTTTATCATTAGTCTAATTGGTGCCAGACTTAGATTTACCTGGAAACTTTTTGTTATTTCATATTCAAAAATAAGCTAACCGGGCAAAAGTAACGCTGCGCTACAAATTAGCACTCATCAGCAAACTATTTGAGCTTGCTATTTAACACTTTTGAGTGTTTGAAATTTTGAAAGGAAAATTGGTGCCAGACTTTAATTTACCAGGTGACTTCTTACAGAAACAAGGTATCTATGCCCAAGTATCGCTGCGCGATAGCGATGCTCATGGAAGCGTAATCATCGAACTTGCTTTTTTAAACTCTTGAGTTTTTAAGAAAAGAGAGTCGGAATTTGCAAGGTTTGGAAATTTAAGTCTGGCACTTATTTTCTTTCACTGTTTTTCCAGGAAAAACGAAGTCTGGCATCAATTTACCAAGTTTAATTTCAAACACCCAAAAGTGTTAAAAAGCAAGCGCAAAAAGCTCGCTGATGTGTCCCAATTTATAGCTGAGCTACTTTTGGTTGGTTAGCTTGTTTTTGAACGAGAGAAGAATGCAAAGAGTTGCCTGGTAAATAAAGGTCTGACACTGGTTTTCCAATTTACCAGAAGGCATGAAAAAGTATCGCTGCGCGTCAAAGATGCTCATGTAAGTGCAATAAACGAGCTTGCTCTTTTAAACTTATATGTTTGCGAATTTTAATTGAAGAAAAATTGTCTTGCTCCTACCCGCAAAGAGCTGCCACACGCTTGCGACTTATTCCTGAAATTCTAGAAATTTGAGTTATGTTCGCGCCAAAGTCGATAAGTTCGCTAACGAGCCAACGCTGCCTTTCCTCAGGTTCTCGTGCGCAATTCCTGATAAAAGTTGCAGAAAAAAGGTTCTTTGCCCTCTCTAAAACGCGGCGATCGTTTCTCCTGAGTTTCGGGAAAAGGTGAAAAAGCGCCTCGTCTACCAGATCTTTTTTCGCCTTCAGAATTTCTGCAAGGTAAGAAAT